>NZ_CP019937.1:1397500-1542500 GCF_002117445.1 Ketogulonicigenium robustum | reverse complement strand
ACCTTTACTCCAGCTTCACATTGGCATCAGGCCAAGCATGTGCAGGATAGGTGGTAGGCATTGAAACAGAGACGCCAGTCCCTGCGGAGCCATCCTTGAGATACCACCCTTGCTTTGCTTGATGTCTAACCGCGGTCCGTTATCCGGATCCGGGACCCTGTGTGGTGGGGAGTTTGACTGGGGCGGTCGCCTCCCAAAGTGTAACGGAGGCGCGCGAAGGTTGGCTCAGACCGGTCGGAAATCGGTCGTCGAGTGCAATGGCATAAGCCAGCCTGACTGCGAGACTGACAAGTCGAGCAGAGACGAAAGTCGGCCATAGTGATCCGGTGGTCCCGAGTGGAAGGGCCATCGCTCAACGAATAAAAGGTACGCTGGGGATAACAGGCTGATGATGCCCAAGAGTCCATATCGACGGCATCGTTTGGCACCTCGATGTCGGCTCATCTCATCCTGGGGCTGGAGCAGGTCCCAAGGGTATGGCTGTTCGCCATTTAAAGAGGTACGTGAGCTGGGTTTAGAACGTCGTGAGACAGTTCGGTCCCTATCTTCCGTGGGTGTAGGATACTTGAGAGGAGTTGCCCCTAGTACGAGAGGACCGGGGTGAACGGACCACTGGTGGACCAGTTATCGTGCCAACGGTAGTGCTGGGTAGCTATGTTCGGACAGGATAAACGCTGAAGGCATCTAAGCGTGAAGCCCCCCTCAAAACAAGGTATCCCTGAGGACCGTGAAAGACCATCACGTCAATAGGCTAGAGATGTAAGTGCAGTAATGCATTCAGTTGACTAGTACTAATCGTCCGATAGGCTTGGTTTGATCCAGAAATAGCTCAACCAAATCAAAAATCATACATAACAGTATACTTGAACAAAAATGCTTCTTTCCCGGTCTGGTGGATATAGCTCTTGCAAAACACCCGATCCCTTCCCGAACTCGGAAGTTAAGTGCAAAAACGCTGATGGTACTGCGACTTAAGTCGTGGGAGAGTAAGTCACCGCCAGACCTGATAAGAAGCATATCTCTCTCTATATACAAAAAATCCAAACAACGCGGGGTGGAGCAGCCCGGTAGCTCGTCAGGCTCATAACCTGAAGGCCGCAGGTTCAAATCCTGCCCCCGCAACCAAAACTAATTCTTCAATAATATCAGTATGTTGACTTTTCTCATCTCCCTGATGCGCACTGTTTGACCTTCCATGCCACGCTTTCCGCGGGGCGTTCTGCATTTGCGCCTCTGCTTCAACAACCTCATGCAAAAGCAGCCCACAAGCCAGCCGCAACAGGCTCGCCAAGGCGCCGTGAAGATGGATCGCGAGGCCGGGTTTGCCGGTCTCGCTCTCTTCCGCCGGGACCGGCACCAGTTCCACCTTCTCGATCAGCGCTCGCAGCGCCTCCTTAGCCTCATCCGTGCGCTCGGCCTCCGACAGGCCAGCGATCAATGCGCCGATTCGGGCGCGGTAGGTCTTCGCTATGCCCGGGTGTATCCGGATCGGGTCCGGGGCGGGGGAGGCCGAGAGCTGGCGTTCCAGTTCTTTCCGGCGGGCATCCAATTCGATCATACGGTCCTTCACCTGGTCCGCAGACACACCGGCGATGATCGCGTCGACCAGCTTCTTGTGGTCGGTTGAACCGCTCCGGTTTTGCCGGAGGCTGATTTTGGTTAGTTACGCGGCCATGACTTCAGTTTACAGAGCTGCGTGGAAGTTTGCCTCTGCTTCGGCTGGCGGGATGTTCCCAATCGGCTCCAGCAGGCGGCGGTTGTTGAACTAGTCCACCCATTCGAGCGTGGCAGATTCCACCGCTTCGAAACTACGCCACGGCCCGCGACGATGGATGACCTCGGCCTTGAACAGCCCGTTGATCGTCTCGGCCAGCGCATTGTCGTAGCTGTCGCCGACGCTGCCGACCGATGGCTCTATCCCCGCTTCCGCCAGCCGCTCGCTGTAGCGAATGCTCAAATATTGCGATCCGCGGTCCGAGCGGTGAACCAGCCCCATGCCCTTGGCGGGCCGCCGGTCATGCACGGCCTGCTCCAGGGCATCGAGAACGAAGCCTGCATGCGCCGAAGTGCTGACGCGCCAGCCGACGATCCTGCGGGCATAGGCGTCGATAACAAAGGCCACATAAGCGAAGCCCTTCCAGGTAGCGACGTAAGTGAAGTCTCTGACCCACAGCATGTTCGGCGCAGCCACGCGGAACTGGCGGTTCACCTTGTCCAAGAGGCCGAGCAGTCCGGGATCGTCGTCCTGTCCGGCTTGCCACGGATAATCTCCTGGATCCCCAGCCCCTTCATCAACCTCCCGACCGAGCAACGCGCGATGTCGAAGCCTTCGCGACGCAGCTGCCGCCAGACCTTGCGCACGCCATAGACCCGATAGTTCTCTTCAAAGACCCGCAGTATCTCGGGACGCAGCGCATCGTCACGGCGGGCCCGGTCGGACTGCCGCGCCGGATCGGCACGCTTCGCCAGATGGCTGTAGTAGGTGGAAGGGGCGATCGGCAGCACGCTGCAGATCAGCTCGACCCCATGAATCCCTCGATGCGCATCGATGAACGACACCATCACTTCGACCGGCGGTCGAGCTCCGCCAGCGCAAAATACGCGCTCGCCTTGCGCAGGATCTCGTTGGCTTGCCGCAGTTCGCGGTTCTCGCGCTCCAGGGCCTTCAGCTTCGCGGCCATATCGGTCGAGACGCCCGCGCGCCGACCGCTGTCGACCTCGGCCTTCTTGACCCAATCGTTCAGCGTGTTGGCCGAACAGCCGATCTTCGCGGCAATCGATACAATGGCTTGCCAGCGCGACCCATGCGGACCCTCGCCGTCGAGAACCATCCGCACCGCATGCTCGCGGACCTCAGGCGAAAACTTGTTCGTTGTCTTGCTCATGATGCTCCACCTTACTCAGGAGTTGGAGCCTCCGGCAAACCCGGCACGGTGCAGCACCTCGTTTTCGTCGGCCCATTTCGCTTCGCGGACCTTCGGTTCAGGATCGCGCGACTGGTGAACTCTGTGCCGTTGTCGCTGACGATGCAGCCGGGTTTGCCGTAGACCCTGATCAGTGCGCTCAGCTCTCGGGCGACGCGCGCCCCTGACAGGCTGGTGTCCGCGACCAGGCACAGGCACTCCCGTGTGTAAGTGTCGATCACCGCCAGAATCCGAAACTTCCGCGACGCGCCGAAGCTGTCGGACACGAAGTCCAATGACCAGCGCGCATTGACACCCGCGGCTGACGGCATTGGTGTCCTTATGCCATGCGCGCGCTTGCGACCGCGCCGCCTGTTCACGGACAGCCCTTCCTCTCGATATATCCGGTAGAGCTTCTTGTGGTTCATGCTCATGCCCTTGCGCTCCAGCAGCACGCCGATCCAGCGGTAACCGAACCTGCGCCGTTTGACGGCGATCTCCTGCATCTCATTGCAGATATCGGCACAGTCCGGTGGGCGTTCACGCCGGACTGTCTTGGCGTCGACACCAACCAGCCTGCAGGCCCGGCGCCGAGAGATGTCATGATCTCGCATCACCCGAAGCGCCGCATCTCGCCGCTTAGCCAATGTCGTCAGTTCTTTCCCAGCGAGTCTTTCAGTACGACGTTGGCCAGCATGGTGTCCGCCAGAAGGCGCTTCAGCTTGGCGTTTTCGTCCTCGAGCGCCTTCAGCCTAGCAGCCTCGGACACTTCAATCCCGCCATACTTTGCCTTCAGCTTGTAGAACGTCGCCGGGCTCAAGCCGTGCCTGCGGCACACCTTGGCCGTCGACATCCCGGCCTCTTGCTCCTTGACCATCCCGATTATCTGCGCCTCGGGGAAACGGCTCTTACGCATGTGTCTGCTCCTTCAGAGTTGGTGCAGACTCTACATTGCGGTGAGGGATTTCGCGGGGGGGCAGGTCATCAATAATGTTCATGCTAAGACTCAGAAAAGCCGAAATGGCCGCACTACAGTTAAAGTGCGGCCATGCCGAAGGACGGTTTGCGCCTATTTTAGAAAAACGTTGCTGGCCCTCATGCTTATCTTAAACCTGCCTGAACAAAGCTGTCGATCACTTGGCGTTGCAGGACGATATAAATTGCCAGAACTGGCAGGCATGCGATGCTAGAGACTGCCATTAGCGGACCCCAACGGTTTCCTTGGTCGCTTATGAACATCTGGATGCCGGATTGTATGACCGAGGTTTCTGGGCTGCGCGTCAACAAAAGCGGCCAAAAATACTCGTTCCACGCGCTCACAAACAACAAGATTGCCAGTGCCGCCAATGGTGCGCGCAGGTTCGGCACAATGACGCGCCACAAAATACGCCAGTCGCTGGCGCCGTCCATGCGCGCTGCCTCGACAACTTCGGCAGGGAACGAGCGCATGGATTGCACTAGCATCATAACAGCAAATGCAGACATCATATTGGGCAGTACGAGCGCGGTAATGGTGTCGATCAGCCCAAGCCGTGAGACAAGGACGTAGTTCGGGATCATTACCACCTGAAACGGTACCAGCCACGTTAGCGCGATAATCGCATAGGCCAGCTTGGCGCCAAAAAACCGCCAGCGGGTCAGGGCATATGCTGCCAGAACAGCCGTCAGCAGTGATGCCATTGTCGAACCCAGCGCGAAAGCGAAAGTATTGATCAGCATGCGCACGGCAGGGATCTGCTGCAGGGCGATTGCAAAGTTTTCAAGGCTGGGCGCAGTCGGGATCGGCAAATAGCTGTAAATCTCGTTTTCTGGCCGCAGGGCGGTCACGAACATCCACCAAATGGGAAAGATCGAGACGAAGGCTAACGGTATCATTACCGCATGGGCCAGTTTGTTTTTACGGCGGATCTTAATTGTCATGGAATGTCACCCGGTTCATGATCCAGATAAGAGCAAGGCCAACAACGCCAAACCCGACAAACAGGATCATTCCCGCTGCAGAAGCCCAACCCGCGGCGAGGCTGCCAAAGCCGAACTGCCAAAGCAGGTAGTAAATGTTGGTGCTGGAATCGAGCGGGCCGCCCTGAGTCAGAACGTGGATGTAAGTAAAGGTCCACTGCGCTCCGACCATGATCGTCAGCAGCACAAGCAGGAAAATTGTCGGCGACAGTAGGGGCAGACGGATATGGCGCGTCACTTCCCACTCGGATGCGCAGTCTATGCGTGCGGCCTCGATCAATGACGGGTTGATGCTGGAGAGTGCGGCCGAGACGATCAATGTCGAAAATCCCATCAGCTTCCATCCGGTGATCCATACGATTGACCAAAGTGCAAAGTTTGGATCATTCAGAAAGCGCACAGGCTCCAGACCAAAGGCACCGATCACGGCGTTTACCAAGCCAAATTGCGGGTCGAGCAGCCATCGCCAAACCGCCGCAGCAACGACAGGGGCGATAATCAGCGGCAGGAAAATCAATGCGCGGTAAAGGTTGCGCCAACGGCCCTGCAGGTCCTGTGTCAGGATTGCGATAAAGACTGGTAGCGCAACGGTCAGCGGTAACAAGCCAAGCAAGTAAAAGGCCGTATTGCGCAGCGCTTGTCCCGTCTGGGGCAAGGTGACGAGCCGTTCGTAATTCAGCAATCCCACGGCACGTGGCTGCAGGAATGGCAGCATGTTCCATTCATGAAAGCTAAGCCAAAGCGCATAGCCCAAGGGGCCATAGACCCAAATGAATAGCAGCCCCAATGCAGGGGCCAGATAGAACCATGGTTTCAGGTTCAATAGCCGCAGGCGGGCGGGCCATGGCGATGCGGGGTCAAAAGTTACAGCCATCAATTCGTCCGACGAAAAATGTGGTGCCCCGCCGATCATGACGACCGGCGAGGCAGGATATTACGGCATAAGGCTTTGAGCTTGGCGCTGCGCTTCGGTCAGAATGCCGGCGACGTCGTCAGACGGGCCGAATACTGCAAGCTCAGCCGCGCCGTTTACCATTTGCATGATCTGCGCATAGTTCGGGCCCGGATATGGAACGGTGGGCTCTAGGCGCGTCAACTGGTCAAGATTCGGAAGGATCAACGGATTCTCGCGGATCCACGGGGCCAGGAACTCTTCGCTCTCGATCGCATTTGGACGCAACGGCAGATAGCCGATTTCCGAAGTGATGACAGTGTAGGCCCAGTCAGATGTCAGGAATTTCATCAACTCCCACGCCGCCCGCTGCTTTGCCGGATCACGGGTCATCATCACAAGGCCCGAGCCAGAGTTTGACGGCATCGGATCATGGCCAGGAAACGCGGGCATGCTGGCTGAACGTAGTTCCCATTTGCCCGCAGACCCGCGCAGCAAAGAGTTTTGGACGGCGCTGGTCTGAAGATACATCCCCACGCTCCCCGACGCCATCGCCTCGATCGCGCCAGTGTCGAATACCGGCTGCATCGCGCCAGATTTGGCGACTGAGCGCAAAAAGCTTAAACCTTCAATGACTTCGGCCGAGGCGAAGGTCAGGGTTTTACGATCGTCGCTCATCAGCTGGCCGCCCGCCGAACGGACGATACCTTGATACAGCCAGTCGCCGGCGGTGGTGCCGAATATACCAGTCAGAAGGCCGGTCTTGTCTGTCGCGGTCTGGATTGTTTCGGCGGCCTGACGCACGTCTTCCCACGTCTTAGGCGGTGTGTCGGGATCAAGGCCGGCAGCGCGAAAAATGTCGGCGTTGTAAAACAGGACGGGCGTCGAAAAGACGTAGGGCAGCGCATAGGTTTTCCCGTCGAGTTTGCCTAGACGCGCACCGTTCGGGATCATTCCGGCAAGGTGGGCTTCAAGCTCTTCCGCAGGAACTGCATCTTCGAGGGCAACGGCCCCAAGGTAGTCGCGAGCATAGGAAAGGCCGGTGAATGCCAGTTGAGCAACGTCGGGACCCATCCCGGCAACCATATCGGCCTGGACGCGTCCCATCAGTTCAGAAACGGGAACGCCTACACCCTCGACCGTTACAGACCGATTTTCACTGCCAAACCGCGCAAGCATTTTGAGGGTGGCTTCGGCACCGATCCCAGCGGTTGCGAGATTGTAATTGTAGAAACGAATAGATGTATTGCTTTGCGCCATGGCGCGAGAGAAGGGCAGCGCGGCAACGCTTGAAGCGAGTGCGCCCAGAAGGACGGAACGACGATGCATGGAACTTTCCTTTCGGAGTTGCGTCAAAGCAAAGGTTATTTGGCGTTGAGCGCGGCGACATACGCGGCCAGCTGTGCGGCCGTGATTTCGCGCTCGACCTGACGTGTTGTCGGTTGGGGGACGGTCGTGACTGTCAGCCCGCTCTCGCGCAGCGTGCAAATCGACATGGATGCGCCCTGTAGCGAACGTACTCCGTCGCCCACATAAAGAGGGTCGCTCGAATTCTGCAGGCCCATGCTGACGATGATCGGCACCCCGTGCCATGTCGAAAAGCGGTCCAGATGGATATGTCCGGAAAACACACCCTGAACGCCACGATTCGGCAGAATCTGAGCGAGTCGCGCGCTCGCCGCGTGATCCAAACCGTGCCATTCATTGTGATCTACACCCTCGACCAGGATCGGGTGGTGCATGACAACGATTTTCGGCAGGTCGGGATGCGCGCTTAGCGCGCTGTCCAGAAACGCGATTTGCGTATCATCCAATGTGCCGCCAATCTGGCCATAGCGGCTGGTGTCGAGGGTGATGATGTGAACGCCTTGAATGATCGTGGCGTGATCGACGAGGCCCTGATCCTCTTGATCGTGCATTCCCGCCCAATAGTTCACCCTGTTGTCGTGATTGCCCAAGGCCCAGATCACGGGGATGGGGAACCCTTCCATCAGGTGTCGCAAGCGGCGATAAGCATCGACGTTGCCATGGTTCGCCAAATCGCCTGATGCGATGACAAACGCTGGCGCGGGTTGCAGTCGTTCGATCTGGGCGCGGATCGATGCCAGGGTGTTTGCGGTCGCCTCGGCGTTTGGTGTGGTCGAATCCACAGTGTCGATGTGGAGGTCACTAATATGAATAAAACGAATCTCGGTCATGTCTGTCTCCTGACTTCGAGGCGACAGATGCGCGACCAAAACGACGGTGTTACGACACAATTCGAATGGCGTTCGAGAACCGTCACTGATGCGTCAATGTTGCGGCGTATCGACAATGCAAAGAACAAGGAGCCTGTCGATGTCCGGCATCGTTTTTTCTAATATTACAAAGCGTTTTGGCCAAACAGTTGCTGTCGAATCGCTGAACCTTGAAATCGCCGAGGGTGAATTTGTCGCACTAGTCGGGCCATCGGGTTGCGGCAAAACCACCTCGTTGCGGATGCTGGCAGGGCTGGAAGACGTCAGCGAAGGGCAGATTTTCGTCGACGGCCGTGACGTGACCAATCTGGGGCCGAGCGAGCGTGACTTGGCGATGGTTTTTCAAAACTATGCGCTTTATCCGCATATGACCGTTGCCGGAAACATCGGCTTTTCGTTGCAACTGTCCGGCTTGGGGCGTGACGCGTTGAACGACCGGGTGAAAAATGCAGCTGACCTGCTCGGGATTGGTCATTTGCTGGACCGCCGTCCCAAGCAGCTGTCGGGGGGGCAGCGCCAACGTGTTGCCGTCGCGCGTTGTATCGTGCGCCAACCCGCGGCATTCTTGTTCGACGAGCCGTTGTCGAATTTGGATGCGAAACTGCGCGGTACAGCGCGGGTCGAGATTGCAAAATTGCAAAAGAATCTTGGCATCACAACGCTTTATGTGACGCATGATCAGGTCGAGGCTATGACCATGGCGGACCGCGTTGTGTTGATGGAAGGCGGGCGTATTCGTCAAGCGGGCACGCCGATGGATCTTTATCATCACCCCAAGGATTTGTTCGTCGCGACATTTTTGGGAATGCCGCCGATGAACTTGCTGAAGGCCGAAGTGGCGAATGTGTCGGGGGCACCGGTCCTGCGATGGGGGGCGATGAACCTTGAATTGCCCGGGGTGGCGACTGGGGCAGTGACTTTGGGATTGCGGCCTGAAAGGTTGGTTGCCGGTCACGTTGATGGCGTAGCTTTGGCCTTTAGTGGGCATGTGTCGCACGTCGAAAGGCTAGGGGCCGAGACTTTGGTCGAGTTCCGCCTTGAGAGCGGTTCGGCCAGCGCATTGACTGCTCGGCTGCCTGGAACACGCACCATTCAGATCGGAGAGCATATTTCGGTATCGGCGCCACTTGATGCGCTGCATGTATTCGATGAAACGGGGGCTGCGGTTGCCACATCGCCGGCGCGCCGCGCTGCCGCATTTTATTGATCTGCGATGTCCTCGGTTGAAACACGCAAACGGCTGATCAACGCGGCTTGCGAGGTCATTCTCACCGAACGCAGCTTTGAGGCTGTGACACAACGCGAGGTTGCCAAACGCGCCAATGTGCCTGCGTCTGTTATCGGGTATCATTTTGGCTCGTTCGAAGGCCTATGTGTCGCGGCACTCCAGCGGGCTTATCTGCGGCTGAATTCGGGTCGTCTTAATGATCTGCAAAGCACTGTCGACAAATATCGCCCTGCGCCCGCTCCACTAGCAGAGGTGATACGAGCGCTGGTCAGTCGGTCGGTACGCATGTGGTTGGACCCCCGTTCCGAACACCAGATATTTGTTTACGCACAACGCATGCAGGCCATGTCGTCGCGACCGGAACTTTACCTAAGCTTACACGAAGATATCGAGCATCACCGCATCTTTGTCGCCGCGTTATCGCGCGCGGCTCCGTGGCTGAGTGATGCGCAGATCTCGTTGCGCTTGGTGGCCGCGCTTGGGTTTCGGAGTGAAATGATACGACATGCAATCCGATCAGCGACCTTGACCGGGGGGAGCATTGATTTCGATGACGCGGATGAAGTGATCGAGGCGATGGTGGGCGTGATCGCGGCAATGTTCAACCCTCCGCCGCCCGAAGGCGTTGCTCTGCCGGCCAAGCTGCCACGCATACGGCGCGCGACCAAACACTAACCGCAACAACAGTTTCAACCTTGCCCTGCCGCGTCGCGGTGGGAGGGGTGATTTATTTTCAAAAACAAGGAAAGAATATGGTGGAAGTGACCACAAACGACCTCTCAGGTGTTCATAATATCAGGGACTTGGGTGGCATTGCGCGTCAAAGTGGCGGATATACGGCGCACGGACGTATCGTCCGCGCCTGTGCGATGCGTGGACTGACAAGCGATGGACAGCGCGCTATGCGCAGCGGGTTGGCCAGTGTGATTGATCTGCGCACAGCACGAGAGCGGGCAGAGGCTCCCAGCCCCTTTTCGTCGACAGTGGGTATACAGGACATCCATATTCCGCTGTTTTCTCAACTGACGCCGGCGGATCAGGCGATGCATGATGACCCCGATTTCACGCTAGGTGCGCGTTACCAAGCGGCACTGACCGCTGCCGCGCCGCGATTTGCCGAAGTGTTCGATGCAATCGCAAATGCGCCCGAGGGGGTGGTTGTTTTCCATTGCACCGCGGGCAAGGATCGCACGGGAATGATAGCCGCTCTTTTACTCTCATTGGCGGATGTCACCGATGAAAACATCATAGCGGATTATGTGCGCACCTCGACGGATGGTGCGCTGTTTATCCAGAAGTTAGGGGAAGACGCACTTTCACGGGGGGCGGATCCGCGTTTGCTGGCGACGCTATTGGCCACACCTGCGGATGCCATGTCGGGGGTGTTGAAAACCGTGTCAGTCGAATTTGGCGGCGCGGCCGGGTATCTGCGGGCGGCAGGTCTGACAGATGCAACGATCAACCGCGCGGTCGATCGCTTGATCGGCGCGTAGATATGAGTTGCGCGATAGGGTGATCCCGCCCGATAGTCAGCATCGATGCAGCTCTGCGGGCAGGGGGCGATTTGTCTTCCTGTTCGGTGCTGGCCTTGAATACCCCTAACTGAAGTGCTCCACCCCTGGGGATCGGCGTATCCGGTTTTCACAGGGACCAGAGGATGGCTGGTAAGCACGAGAACGCCGAAGATATCGTGTTGAATCGGGGTCAGGCTGAAGTGCTACAAGGTCATGGCGGCGCTGATGAGTTCCGCCGAGCGGGGTGAGAATTTGTGCGATTGTTGCTTGCGAGACCTCAGGCTTTTATTTGGGATAGGGCGGGATGATCGCCTTTGACATTGGCGTTGTTTCAGAAGTCCGCGGCACGGGGTGATTCACACGACGAATCCATGAGGTTAATCAGCGGGCACGACCCTGCCTGATCCCGCCCGCTATCGCACGACGAACTGGAAATCTTATAACGATGCGTTGCGGCGACGAGGGTCTCTTCTGATCTGGCTGGACAAGGACATGGAGTGGCTCGCCCCGAAGACCGGGCGCAATGGACGGCCACCAGTGTTCAGCGATGCCGCTGTCCAATTCTGTCTGATGGTGAAGGTTCTGTTCGGGCTGCCGCTTCGGCAAACGACCGGGATGGTGGCGAGTATCCTGTAGATGGCGGGGCTCGACTGGCCCGTCCCCGACTTTTCCACCCTGAGCCGGCGGCAAAAAAACCATCGAGGTTCAGATCACGAAGCGCCGTGCGCCAGGTCCGCTGAACCTGCTGGTCGACAGCACAGGGATCAAGTTCCTAGGCGATGGGGAATGGCTGGCGCGCAAACACGGCACGCATCGCCGACGCCAATACCGCAAGGTCCATCTGGCTATGGATACCGCCACCAGTGATATCTGCGCGGTAGAATTCACCTCCAGCGACAAGGGCGACAGCCCCGTTCTGCCGCATCTGCTGGACCAGATCCCTCTCGATGAGCGGATCGGCACTGTGACCGGAGATGGTGCTTTCGACACCCGCCGCTGCCATACGGCGATCCTGGCGCGCGGCGGCACCGCAGTCATCCCCATCCGCAAGAACGGGCGACGATGGAAGGAAGATTGCCCCGCCGCCACCGCGCGCAATGAGATCCTGCGCGCGACCCAACGCCTGGGCCGAGCCCTTTGGAAGCGCTGGACCGGTTATCACGTCCGAAGTCGGGTCGAGGCGAAGATGAGGTGCCTCAAGGCGTTCGGCGAACGCATCACATCACGCGACCCAGACCGCCGAAATCCATATCCGCGTCGCGCTGATGAACCGCTTCAATGCCCTCGGCTCCGCCGAGATCGAACGCGTGCCCTGACCTCAAAGGGGAAAGGGCATGCTCGCTCTTGCCCTGACTTCTGCAACAACGCCCGTGCACTGGCACGGTAATCCTCCCCTTTTTAGCGGGGCGTATCCGTAGAATTCACGCGGCCATTTTCAGTTTCTGTGCGGGTTTAATGCCGCTGATGCCCATGCTCGGTCGGTCGTTGTTGTAAGTCCAGAGCCATTGCGTGGCGAAGTCCTGTGCCTCCTCGATGGTTTTGATGATGTATTGATTGCGCCATTCATGCCGGACGGTGCGGCTGTAACGCTCGATGTAAGCGTTCTGCTGGGGCTGGCGAGGTTGGATGTGCTGGATCGCTATTCCTCGCTTCTCGGCCCATTCCATCAGCTTCGCGCTGATGTATTCCGGGCCGTTGTCGACCCGTATGCTGCCGGGCTTGCCGCGCCACTCAATGATCCTGTCGAGGCTGCGGATAACCCTTTCGGTAGGCAGCGAGAAATCCACCTCCATGCCCAACCCTTCACGGTTAAAGTCATCCAACACGTTCAGCAGCGGGAACTGGCGGCCATCTCCCAGGCGGTCGGCCATGAAATCCATCGACCAGAGTTATGTTCTGTGCGTCCGGCACCGCCAAGGCATCGGGCTTCTTCCGCTTCAACCGCTTGCGTGGCTTGATCCGCAGGTTTAGTTCCAGCGCGCAATAGATGCGATGGACGCGCTTGTGGTTCCATGGATGACCCTTCACGTTGCGCAGATGAAGAAAACACAAGCCGAAGCGCCAGGTCTTGCGGGCATCTGTCAGCCCGAGCAGCAGATCGGCAATCTCTTCATTCTTGTCCTTCAGCTTCGGGTTGTAGCGATAACAGGTCTCGCTCAACCCGAAAGCCCGACAGACCAGCCCAATGCTGACCTTGTGGCGCGCCACCGCTTTCTCGGCCATCTCGCGGCGTTGAGATGGCCGCGTCCCTTTTTTCCAGAGCCTCTTTCAGCAGATCGGCCTGCATGCTGAGCTCCGCATACATTCGCTTCAGACGCCGATTCTCCTCTTCCATGGCCTTCATCTGGCTGATGAGGGAAGCATCCATGCCGCCATACTTCGCCCGCCACTTGTAAAACGACGCGCTGCTCATCCCATGCGCCCGGCACAGCTCGGCCACCGGCATCCCGCCCTCAGCCTGCCGCAGGATCGCCTAGATCTGGGCCTCAGTGTATCTGATGGTCTTCATTCAAAATATCCTCGTTTAGCTTGCCGAGAATATTCCACTTCCGCAGCCCCTTATTTTCGGGGGGATTACCGCCGCGTTGAGATACTTCTTGATGGCGTTGCGCGACAGACCGGTGCGTCGCGTAATCTCGCGGATTGGCGGCTTCTCTCGCAGGTCCATCCGGCGGATGACATTCAAAAGTCCCATGTGGATCACTCCTTAGCCCCCGTCACTCACAGCGTTGGGTGAAGGGTCACATGGGTCAATTCTCAACGGAAATTATGCCACCAACCGGGTCACCTCTCGGTGGAAATCAACAGGCTTGCATATATATATATACTAAACCTCTGACTCGCAGACATGAATCTACAGGGCAAAGGATAGTCCAACAAAGCCTTTTTTGCTATACACTCAGTCGATCCGCATTTAGGCTAAGCGCCAAAATCCCCGCGAGATCCGAATGCCGCGTCAGATCAAGCCGGCTAAGCTTGACCGAAATGGGCACAGGCAAACCAACGATCATCTCAATCAGCCTTCGCATCGCTTCCCGCGCCTCGCTCTACTGGTTCGGTTCGCGCTGACTCAGTCAATCGACTCCGTGCTGCGGGGCCGAGAGGGGCATTAGTCCCCCTCAGCCTGCGTTGTTACAGCTATTAATCATGCCATGAGATATCTTAACATGTGAAAGCACCCGGGACGATGTTATTTGCGCACGATCATCATTGGGGTGTGGGCTTCGGGGTCGGTGACAATGCGCGCGCGGATATCAAAGGCCGCATGAAGCAGGTCTTCGCGCGCGACATCGGGCGGGGCGCCTGCGGCCATGCACTTTCCGTTTTGCAGCAGGATGACCTGATCGGCATAGCGAAAGGCTTGGTTGAGGTCGTGCAGCACGGCGACGACGGTGCGTCCCTCGTCGGCAAGGTCGCGGCACAGGCGCAGCACCTCGACCTGATGGGCGATGTCGAGGTAACTCGTCGGCTCATCCAACAAGATTATCGGCGTTTGTTGGGCCAAAACCATCGCCAGCCACGCGCGCTGCCGCTGGCCGCCCGACAGTTCCGCCACAGGGCGATCGGCAAAGGGGGCAATGTTCATGCGGATCATCGCGCCATCGACTACGGCGCGGTCGCTGCCGCCCAAGCGGTTCCACAGATTGGTATGCGGGCTGCGGCCGTAGGTAACCAGTTGGCGCACGGTGACCCCATCGGGTGCGTTCAGCGTTTGCGGCAGCAGGGACATCATCTGTGCCAGCCTGCGCGGGGGGATCTGCGCCAGAGCGGTGCCACCCAGCAAGATATCCCCGCCCGCCAGCGGCAGGGCGCGGATCAGGGCCTTGAGCAAGCTCGATTTTCCGCAGCCATTCTGCCCGACAAGCACGGTGAATTTGCCGGTCGGAATGTGCAGGTTCAGTCCCTCTAGTACGGGCGTTGCGCCATAGCGCAGGGACAGGTTTTTCATCTCGATCGCGATGGTCATCAGCGCATCCTAAACAGCAACCACAAGAAATAGGGTGCGCCGATGACGGCGGTCATTACGCCCACGGGCACCTCTAACGGGGGGGAGATCGCGCGGCCCAGCAGGTCGGCAGCCATCATGATCGCACCGCCAAAGGCCGCGCTGGCGGGCAGGATTACGAAGGCGCGCCCCGGTGTCGCAAGCCGCGCGATGTGCGGTGCGACCAGCCCGATAAAGCCCACCGGCCCCAGCACTGCCACTGCAATTCCGGTCAGCAGCACCGCAAGGCTAAGGGCGCAAAACTGCACCCGCCCCAGATGAACACCCAGCGCATGGGCGGTTTCATCGCCAAGGCCGATCAGGTCCAGCGATTTCGCCAAGGGCAGCGCAAGCAGCGCCACAGGCAGCACCAGCAACACTAGCGGCATTTGTTCCCACCCGCGTGCCCAAAGGCTGCCGGTTAGCGACATGAGGGCCGTGTTGATCGCGACAGGGTGGGTCAGCAGCAGGAATTCTGTCACGCCAGCAAACCCTGCCGACAGCGCTACCCCCGATAAAGCGAACCGCAGCGGAGAGAAATTCCCCGCGTTATAGATCATCAGCACAACCGCCCCCAGCGCGCCGCCTGCGATTGCGATCAGCGGCAGCAGGTTCACCGACAGGTCTGGGAACAACAGGATCGCGCCGGCGAGTGTCATCCCTGCGCCCTGCGTCACGCCCAGCAGGTCGGGCGAGGCAAGCGGATTGCGGATCACCCCCTGCACCAGCGCCCCCGCAAGGCCAATGGCGCCCCCTAGGACCAGCGCAATCAGCGCGCGCGGCAAACGGTGGTTCCAGACCAGAAAATCCTGCGCATTCTGCGCGGCCAGCAGCTGCGCCACCGCCACGGGCGACAGGGGATGCGCGCCGAGGCAGAGCGACAGCATTAGCAGCACCGTCAGCAGCGCAAAAAGGAAAAGGGCGCGGATCATAGCGGCCTGCGGGCAAGAAACAGAAAGAACGGTGCGCCGATTAGGGCGGTGATGGCTCCGGCGGGCGTCTCGGACGGAAAGGCGACCCAACGCGCGGCAATATCCGACGCCAGCAGCAGGTTCGCGCCCAGTATCGCGCTGAGCGGCGTCACAAAGCGATAATCCGCGCCGACCATCAAGCGGGCGACATTGGGCGCGATCAGGCCGATGAAGGCAATCGGCCCCGTGACGGTGACCGTCACACCGACCATGACGCAGCCGCCCGCGAAAATCGCAAGGCGCAGCGGCACCAGCGCGACTCCAAGGGCGCGCGCCGCCTCGTCCCCCAGTGCGACGATGTTGAGCCGCGCCGCGACGAATGCCGTCAATACGATGCCCATCAGCGCCGTCACGCCCAGCAAGTGCACATCCGCATAGCCCGTGTTTGCCAGTGACCCCGCTAGCCAGTTCAACACGCCCAAGGCGCGTTCCTCGGCCAGCAGCACCACAAGGCGCGTCAGCCCCGTGCATAACGCCGCCATGGTCATGCCGGCCAAGATCAACCGCACCCGCGCAGCATCAATCGACCACGACGCCCCGAGGGTCATCACCAGCGCCCATGCGACTGCGCCGCCCGTGGCCGCAGCTATCGACGGCGCGATGGGCAGGGCGATCACGCCGCTGCTGACCAATGCCAACCCAAGGCTGGCGCCGCCCGTTACCCCCATCAGCGCGGGCGAGGCCAAGCGGTTGCGGGTGATCCCCTGCATGAGCGCGCCGCACAGCCCCATCATCGCCCCGATCAGCACCGCACACAGGGCCCGCGGTACACGGATCTGTGCGATGATCTGGGTCATCGTGCTGCTCTGCCCCCATCCGATCAGTGGCAGGGCCTGCGTGATCGACAGCGGAAAAGTGGAAAAGGCGATTAGCGACCATGCGAAAAGCACCACCCCAAAAAGGGTGGTGCCGGTGATCAGGATGAGGGGACGGGCCACTGGAATTATTCGACCTCGGCAAAGGTACCTTGCAGGATGTGCAGGGCGTCGTCGGCGATCCGCTCGGCGGCCATGATGCCGCGGTTGCGCGCCCAGACATTGCTGTCGACCGAGACGACATGGCCTGCGGTTTGTGCCGATTTCAGGACGTTCCAAAGCGGTTCGGTCGACCACTGATCAACGATCGAGGGGCGGCGGTAGTGGCCGACCAGCAGGTAATCGGGGTCAAGCGCCAGCAGCTGTTCGATCGAGGCAAATTCATAAGCATCGCCACCGTCGCGGATTGCGGGCACCGTCAGCCCCAGCGCGGCCAGAACCGAACCATCGTAGCTGTCGGGGCCATGCAGCGACAGGCTATCCTCGCGCGCGGCGCCGAAAATCACGGTCGTGCCGGGGGTGACGATGGCCTGCATCTGGGTCGCGTAGTCTTGCATGATCGCGGCGTGCTGCGTCAGGCGCGCGTCCATTTCGGCGGTTTTGCCGACGGCATCGCCGATCAGGCGGGCGGATTTCAGGCTATCGGCGTAGTCTTCCCCGCGCGAAGGTAGCAGCAGAGTCGGTGCAATGGCAGATAGCGTATCATAGGCGGCCGCGTGGCGATCAAGATCGGCGATGATCAGATCGGGCGAGAGGGCGGCGATATCCTCGATTGAGGGTTGTCCGCGCAGGCCGACCGATGTCCACGGGCCGGTGATGTCGCGGATGGCTTGGGGCAGGCGGGTGATATCATTGTCGTCCGCCACACCGACCGGCGAGACCGCGACCGAGGCAAGGGCATCTACAAACGAAAATTCCAGTGCAACCACACGGGTCGGCGTGTCGGGCAGGGTGATCTCGTGCGTGCCGTCGTTGATGGTGATGGGATCGGCGAAAGCGGCCGGGGCCAGCAGCGCCATGCTGCAGGCGAGGGTGAGGGTCAGTCTCATTTAAACGGTCCTTGGATGATGGGCGCATGGCAAGGGGGCTGCGCGGATGGCGTCAGGTGGGATCTGTCCTGACGCAGGTGATCTGGCGTTGGGGCCACAGGGGTTGCGGGGTGCAGACAAGGCCCAGTGCGCGCGCATGGGCCTGCGCGGTGGCCGCAATATCAGCGATGGCGGCGGTCAGGGCGTCGCCCGTCAGCGGGTTGGGTTGCAGATTGAACCGTGCTAGCGCGGCAGCATAGTCGGGGGTTTGCATCAGCGCGGCCAGTCGCGTTTGCCACGCCGCGGTGATGGCAGGGTCGACGCCGGGGGCCAGATAGACCCCGCGGGCGACGGGCCAATCCAGCGGCACGCCTTGTTCGCGCGCGGTGGGCGTGTCCGCGAGTGCGCCGGGCAGGCGGGTTGGGGCATAGATGGCCAGAATACGCAAATCCGTTCCTTGATCGATGGCCGTTTGCGCAGCGGCTGCATCGTTCAGGCAGACTTGCACGAAGCCGGCGCTTAGGGCCTCGAGACACGAACCGCTGCCTTCGAACGCCAAAAAGCGCAGATTGTCCAAGGGGATGCCATAGGCGCGCGCCGTCAGCGACAGGCGCATTCGGTCAGGCCCCCATAGTAAACCACCACCGCCAAAACCGATCCGGTGCGGATCTTGGGCAGCATCCCGCATCAACGCCTCTAGCCCCTGCCATGGGGCATCACCGCGCACCACAACAGCGCCGTAATCGCGGGCCAGAACCGCGACCCATTGGGGGGCCTGATCGCTGTCGGCGGGCATCTGCCCCAGCGCGAGATTGTAAATCGAGCCGTCTGCAAAGGCGATTAGCTGATCCTGACGCGGGTTGGCGCCGTGCAAGACCGCATTATAGGCGGCCGCGCCAACCCCGCCGGGCAGATAGGAACGGGTGACCGTGGTGATCCCGATGCCGGCTGAGGGCAGCGTTTCGGCCAAAAGCTGACAGGTCATGTCGAAACCGCCCTGCGGTTGGGCGGGGACGAGGCAGTCGACGCTATCGGACAAATCCTGCGCACGCAGGGCCAGGGGCAGCGCAGTAAGCGCTGTCGCAAAGCTCAGACAAAGGATGCGGAAGAAACCAGTCACAGCGCTGTCCAAATTCATATTGGTTGCTCTTTAGCAGATCGAACCTGTCAGTTCCCTTTCAATTGACGGAATTAATCAGGAATGGGCGTCCGCAAACCGCATGGTAATCTGAAATCCGCCGTCTGTCGGATTTTCTGCGACCAGATCGCCGCCATGGGCGCGCGCCACGGCCTGCGCAAGCGACAGACCAAGGCCCGTGCCGGACGAACTGCGGTCGTTTCGGATCGTCAAAAATGGCGTGCCCAAGTGGGACAGGATCTGTGCGGGCGCGCCGAGGCCGTGATCGCGGATCGTAATGGCGGGCAGTGGCTGTTTCAACAGTGTCACAGCGACCGTCGCGCCCGCTGGGCTATGACGGATCGCATTCTCCAAAAGGTTGCTTAGCCCCTCAAAAATCAGGGTGTCGTCGCCGGCGATCATCACGGGGGCATCCGGCAGGTCCAAATCCAGACGCACGCCCACCTGCCGCGCGGGGGCCAAATGCAGGCGTAAAACCTCGGGTAAAAGGGTGGTCAGGTCGATCTGGTTCCAATTTTGCACATGGGTCGCGGACAGGTTTTCGGCCCGTGCCAGCGTCAGCAATTGCCGTGTCATTCGCGTGGCCCGTTCGATCACCGGACGCATGGCGACAATCGCCTCGCGCTGCGCCTCGGGCGAGGGGGCGCTGAGCGCGTAATCCATCTGTAGCTGCAGGACACTGATCGGCGTGCGTAATTGATGCGAGGCATCGTCCAGAAACCGCCGCTGCGCCGCGTATTGATCGGCATACCGCTGCAACAAAGTGTTGAAGCTGTCGATCAGGGGACCGGCTTCGGTTGGGATGTTGCGGGTCGGGATCGGTGATAGGTCGTTGGGCGCACGATGGTCGAACATCTCTTTCAATCGCGTCAGTGGCCGCAGGGATACGCCGATGCCGATAACCAGTAGGGCAAGGCCGATCAGGCTAATTGCCACATCGCGCAGGAATGCAACATCCGCGACGCGCCGCAGGAAAAGCGCGCGTGATTCGGTGGTTTCGGCCACCTCGACGATCAGCGATTGCGGCGCGGCGGCCCCATAAAGCGGCTGCTCTAACGGCACGCGCAGGGCAGCCCCGCGCAGCTCTTTGCCAAGATAGGTGGTGGTGAAGAAACTGGGCTGGTCGACGCCCACCGCGGGCGGCGGTGGTAGGCCAATGTCGCCAATCTGCACCAGCTTGTCATCGGTGCTGACCCGCACATAGATCACGCTGGTCGATGCCGCCTGCAGTGTCGCCAGCAGCGTATAGGGCAGTTGCACCCCCAGCCCGCCGTTGGTGGTCGAGATGTTCTCCTCGATCGCGCGCACGGCGCCCGCCAGCGAGCGGTCATAAGCGCTATCGGCCAGCGCGCCGATATTGGAATGCGTGACCCAAAGCGAGGAAAGGAACGCGAACAGGCTCAGCGGCAACATCCACAGCGCAAGCGCAAGGCGCAGGCTGTGGGGCCTAGCCATTGGCAGCCTCTAGTACATAACCTAGGCCGCGGATGGTCTGGATGGAGGTGTCGCTTGCCTGCAACTTGCGGCGCAGCCGATAGACCATGACTTCGACCGCTTCGGGGTTCAGGTCTTTATCATCGCCCACTAGTCGGGACAGGATCTGCGCCTTTGACAACGGATCGCCCGCGCGCTGGATCAGCAGGCGCAACAGCGCATGTTCGCGGGGCGACAGATGCAGCGGCGCGCCGGCCAGTTCGAACCTTTGGCCGTGCTGGTGATAGGTCAGGCTGCCGCAGCGGAAAATCCCCTGCGCATGGCCCGCGCGGCGACGCAGCAGGGCGGATAACCGGGCCTCAAGCTCGGCCACGGCAAAGGGCTTCATCATGAAATCATCGGCGCCGATATGCAGCAGACTGACGCGTTCGGCCAGATCATCGCGGGCCGTCAGGATGATGACGGGCAAAGTGGAGCCCGCGGCGCGAATACGGCGCAGTACCTCACTGCCGTCAATATCTGGAAGGCCCAAGTCTAGCAGCAGCGCGTCGTAGTCGTCGTGCAGAACACGGTTGACCGCGAGCAGGCCGCGCTCTTCCCAATCGGCAAGGACGCCCTGGGTAAGCAGCGCCTTGACTAGCCATTCGGCCAACTGTTCATCATCTTCGGCCAGCAGACAGCGCATCTTTGACCCTTCGCATCATTGCGGCGATCAGTATGTGTGTTGGTCACCTCGCAGATCGAGATGCGCGGGTCAAGGTGACGGCAAGTGCTTTCAATGTTGTGGTATCGCGGTCTCGGTCAATGCGTCGACTCATGTGGTGCGGAGTCGATTACTGTAAGCTGGGGCTGTGTTGCACAAATCGGCTGAGCGGCGAGGTTCCCCTTTCCCCGGACGAAATTATCCCACAGCGTCGGTGACGGGTATGCCGAGCGCGGTGTGGCCGTTCAGGACGGCGATGCGGACCTGGAGCTCGGCGACCTGTCGGTCGAAGTCCCGCGTCATGAGCCGCTGGCCCAGCAGTTTGACACAATGCATCTTCGTTTCGACGCGGCTTCGGCGGTCGTATTCGCTCCATCGTCGCTACAGGGCACGGCCGAGGTATTTTGATGCGCGCAGGGCTTCGTTTCGGGCGACTGCGCCACGTGGTGACGGTCTTCCATGGCTTGGCGTTTTTGCGAGGCGGCATGACGGCGTGGGCGCCAAGGTCAGCGATGGCATCGTGGCATTTGCGTGTGTCTTAGGTCCAGTCTGCTGTGACGCTGCCGATTTCCTGGTCCGCCGAGATCTGTCCGAGCAGGCCGGGCAAAACTGGCGCACCGCCAATGTGGCTCCCAGTGATTCCAACAGCCCGAATCTGCAGCGTTTCCTCGTCAATCCCGAGGTGGATCTTGCGCCAGACCCGACGTTTCGGGCTACCATGCTTGCGGGCGTGCCATTCGCCTTTGCCCTCGACTTTGATGCCGGTGCTGTCGATCAGCAGGTGCAACGGACCCTTGGAACTGCGATACGGGATATTTACGGAAAGCGTCTTCTGGCGGCGCGACAACGTGCTGAAGTTGGGCACCGTCCAGTCGAGACCAACCAGTCGCGGCAAACTTTCGATGAACCCGGTTGTCTGC
Source organism: Ketogulonicigenium robustum (assembly GCF_002117445.1). Lineage (NCBI taxonomy): Bacteria > Pseudomonadati > Pseudomonadota > Alphaproteobacteria > Rhodobacterales > Roseobacteraceae > Ketogulonicigenium > Ketogulonicigenium robustum. Next base: position 1,520,773 of record NZ_CP019937.1, on the reverse strand, counting down.
CGGAGCGCCATCCCGAACAGCAACTTCATCGAGAGGCACGTCTGTATGGCGGCGTCGCTGTAGTTCTGATGGCGGCCACGCCTGCTTGTCGGTGCGCCATCCCAGATCATCTCAGGGTCGAACCAGATTGGCCGCGAACCCAGGCGCTTGATCGCGTCGTTATAGGCTGGTCAGTTCTTGGCCATATATGTTGGAGGTGTAGGTCTCCTCATGCATCCCAGCTACCATGCTGGATTCAAAAGATGAATCCCTCACGGGATTTGTGAAAAAGATCCGAAACCTACTGTAATAGGAATGTTTTTTGCTGTCCGGATACCAGGTCCACACCAAGGCTCAGGGCCAAAATCTCTGCCAGGTCGCCGAGAAGAACTAGGTCCAGCTTCATCCGCTTGCCCTTCGTCGGCACAGGTGTCGCCACAATCTTTTCGATCAGGTCCTGGATTGAATCACGCGCCTCGCCCTCGTGGTTCGGTGTGCTCAGGCTGGCGATCAGCGTTTTAATCCATTCCTGCCAGTTATCCGTCATCTTGGGATGGATCCGGATGGTCGCACCTGGGGCAGGGGCAGTGGCCAGCTCAGTCTCGAGTTGGGTTTGCCGGGCTTCGAGCTGCACCAGCTTCGCGTTGATCCGGCTGGCCGGAGTCCCGAACAACTGCTTAGACAGGTAGGTGGCGAGCAGAACGTGGAGAATGCACAGTTCACGCGGCGAGGATGGCCGACCGAGATCCATCCGCTGTCCAGGCGTCATCTCTCGTAGGTCAGGTGCTGTAGGCCTTTCCCTTTCACCGGACAGGTGGCATGGTCTGAGCAATAGATGGGAGCTGCTTGAGTTGACGCTTTTCACAACGACAAATTATCCGATCTCCGCCCTTATCGAAGACATCGACTTGGCCAAGATCGGCTTGCCCGAACTGCAGCGGCCGTTCGTCTGGCCGAACGTCAATGTGCGCAACCTGTTCGACTCCCTCTACCGGGGGTATCCAGCGGGTTTCCTGCTGTTCTGGGACGCGGGCGCGGACGGGTCGCTCAAAGTGATCGGCACCAAGACTGACCGGCCGCCTGCGAAGATGGCGATCGTGGATGGCCAGCAGCGGCTGACTTCACTCTACGCGGTGATCAAGGGCGCGGAGGTCATCCGAGCTGACTTCTCGAAAGGTCCGATCCGCATAGCCTTCAATCCGCTGACCGAGCGGTTCGACGTTCCGGATGCGACCACCACGAAGGACAAGGCCTATATCCCCGACATCTCAATCCTGTGGCGGAAAGAAACGAAACTGATTTCCTTCACCAAGTCATTTCTCAAAGAACTCACTGCGACACGTGAGTTGAGCCGGGAGGAGGAGGATCAAATTGAAGACTCTATCGGGCGCCTTTTTAACCTGCCGCATTATCAGTTCACCGCGCTGACCCTTTCCGCCTCGGTAGGACCCGAAACGATCGCCGAGGTCTTCGTCCGCATCAACGGCTCCGGCAAGAAGCTGAACCAGTCCGATTTCATCATGACTTTGATGTCAGTGTTCTGGGATGAGGGACGGGCGGAGTTGGAAAGCTTTGCCAGGTTGGCCACGAAACCGGCCGATGGTCAGGCCTCGCCATACAATCACTTCATCAAGCCTTCGCCGGACCAGATGCTGCGGGTCACCGTGGGGTTGTCGTTGAAGCGAGCGCGGCTGGAAGCCGTCTACAATGCGCTTCGCGGCCGCGACCCCAAGACCGGATTGGACAGTCCCGAGAAGCGCGATGAGCAATTCGCCCGGATGCAGCGGGGGCAGAAGACGGCACTCAATCTGGCGAATTGGCACCATTTCCTGTCTGCCCTGACCCTTGCCGGATATCGCGGCGAGAAGATGGTCAGTTCCGAAACTGTGGTCATCTATTCTTATGTGCTGTACCTGATTGGCATTGAGCACTTCGCTGTCCCGCGCGATGTCATGCGACAGGTAATCGCCGAATATTATTTCATGGCTGCGCTAACTGGGCGGTATTCCTTCGGTCCCGAAGGCCGGTTCGATTCTGATCTTGCATCACTTCGTGACCTGAAAACGGCAGAAGAATACCTAGCCAAGCTACGCGAGCTGATGGGTTTGGCGCTGACCGACGACTACTGGACGATCAACCTGCCCAGCCAGCTTGCAACCTCGGCCGCCCGGAGCCCTGCGCTCTTCGCCTACAATGCCGCGCTGATCCGACTGGATGCGGTGGCTCTCTACAGCCCGTTCAAGATCGCGGCGCTGGTAGATCCGGCGGTCAAGGGGGCGAAGTCGGTGCTGGAACGACACCACCTGTTCCCGCGGGGCTATCTCGAGGAGATCGGCCAGAAGGACATCAAGCAGATCAACCAGATCGCGAACTTCGCCTCGGTCGAATGGCCCCAGAACATCAAGATAGGCAAGCAGTCTCCTGCGGAATATGTCCGCGCCCTGGACAGCGCCCTCTCGGCAGAGGAGCGCGAACGGATGTATTTCTGGCATGCCATGCCGCCGCTGTGGTGGGAGATGGACTACCAATCCTTCTTGGTCGAGCGCCGGATGCGCATGGCGAAGGTCATCCGTCGAGCCTGGGAGGATCTGTCGGGCAAGTCCCGGCTGGTCTCGGTTGCTCCGGTCGATGTGACCGAACTGATCGCCGCTGGCGAGGGCGATGCAATCGAGTTCAAATCCACCCTGCGTACCAATCTCCATACCGGCAAGCACGACGACAAGATGCAGCTTGCAGTTCTGAAAACCATCACGGGTTTTCTTAATGCCAAGGGCGGCACGCTCTTGATCGGCGTGTCCGACAATGGCGAGATCCAGGGGCTGGAGGCTGATGGATTTCTGAACGAGGACAAGATGGGCCTGCATCTGGTGAACTTGATGAAGGATCGGGTGGGCGAGGTCTTTATGCCCTATGTGCATTACCACTTCGAGGACGAGGAGGGGGGGGCGCGTCTTGGCTGTGCGCTGCGACAAGGGGCCAAAAGCCGCCTTCGTCAAGGATGGCGGCTCTCAGCGCTTCTATGTCCGGGGCGGCGCCGCGACCCAAGAGCTACAGGGGGCCTCGATCCCGGAGTATTGCAAGCAGCGCTTTGGATGACCGGTCGATGGCCTCGCGATCTATCTGCGCTCAGCGCTTCGTCCCGATTTGCGGGGCGCAGCACATGCAGGAATGTCCTATGCCGCAAAGGATTCTGGATCGTGCCACTCGGCTTGGTGCAAAGGCAAGAACTTCTGGAAGCGCGCCCCCGCAACCAACAAATCCTACACTTTGATCAACCTCCCCTAAAACGGAGGTATTTTGATGCACAGACATCATGTCCGCGCCAAGGCTCAAAGCTAGAATAATGCCGGACAAGCTAACCCAAAACCTGTCGCAGAAGTTTTGATGTTTGCTGACCTGCCCACCGGTCGTTCCCTCGCTGTGATGTAGAGTCTGCCCAACCTGAAAAGGAGCAGACGACATGCGAAAGAGCCGTTTTGCCGAGGCGCAAATCATCGGGATGATCAAAGAGCAGGAGGCAGGTTTGCCGACCTCAGAGTTGTGCCGGAAGCACGGGTTGAGCCCCGCGACCTTCTACAAGCTGAAGGCCAAGTATGGCGGGATGGACCTGTCAGATGCCAATCGCCTCAAACAGCTCGAGGCCGAGCACGCCAAGCTGAAGCGCCTTGTGGCAGATGTCATGCTCGATAGTGTGGCTCTGAAGGATCTTCTGGGAAAGCCCAGACGACGCCGATGCAACGGCGGGACGCGGTGCTGCGGGCGATGAGGGGTCATCCGATCTCTCAGCGCCGGGCCTGCGTCCTGATCGGTGGCGACCCGAAGACCGTGCGGCGGGAGAGACCGCCCGATAACCCGGATATCCGGTTGGAAATGAAGAAGATCGCTGAGAAGCCGGCGCCGGGGCACAAGAGCTACCCCTATCTGCTCAGGAAGCTGCCCATCACCCGGCCCAATCAGGTCTGGACAATGGATGGAACCTACATTCCGATGGCGCGTGGGTTCATCTACCTCGCGCCCGTGCTGGACTGGCTCACACGGCGCGTCCTGGCATGACGGGCGTCGATCACGCTGGAGGCCGATTTTTGCATAGAAGCTGTGGAAGAGGCGCTGGCGCGATACCGCACGCCCGAGATCTTCAATACGGACCACGGCAGCCAGTTCACTTCGACAGACTTCATCAAGGTGCTGGACGCCCGGGAAATCAAGATCAGCATGGATGGCCACGGGGCATGGCGCGACAACCTCGTCGTTGAACGCCTCTGGCGGACCATCAAACACGAGGAAGTCTATCTCCGGGCCTATGCAAGCTTGGCCGAAGCCCGCCGCAAGCTGGCTCTATGGCGCTACGAATACAACCATGTCAGCCCGCATTCTTCACTGGGCACCCAGACCCCACCAGAAGCGCGTCGGACGCGCGAGCTACTTGATGACAACCCGCCCGCCGCGCTTGTCCAATCCGAAGCCTACAACTATCAACCCTAAGCACTCTCGTTACTAACGAGCGAACTTCTGGGGCGGCTGGGTAATGCGCGGATCACACAGGCTGCGCCCAAATCAAGCCGTGCTACGCCGTGCTGCGCCGTGTATTGATCAAATTATGATTCATTTCGACGATGTATTCCCCCTGATGACGGGCCGCGTTCACGAGGTAAGCGGCCCCTTGGCGAGTAGCTTTGCCGTGCTGGCAGGGGCCAGTGCCCGCGTTGCTTCCGATGCCGAGGCGGGCGTGGGGCATGTTCTGTGGGTGCGGGCTGGCTGGCGCAGCGAGATGATCGACCCCCCCGGCGTTGCGCCCTACATGGATCCGGCGTTGATGTTGGTTGCGCAGACGCAGGCGCAGCGCGAAACCCTTGCCGTGGCCGAGGAAGCTTTGCGCGATGGTGTGTTCGGGCTTGTCGTGATGGAACTGACCGCCCCGCTGAACCTGACAGCGGGGCGTCGCTTGCAATTGGCGGCCAAGCAGGGGCAGGCCACGGGGCTGTGCATTATCGCCGACGGTATGGGCAGTCCGGCTGCCGAAACCCGCTGGCGCTGCACGGCTGTCGCAGCCACATCGCAGGACTCGACTCTCCAAAAATGGGAGCTTAATAAGAACAAAAGCGGAACAACTGGGGCTTGGAATGTTCGGTGGAGCGCATCGGCGCATCGTCTCGTTGTGGTTTCCACGGCTTCCGAGTGATCGGGCGCTGCGGGTTGCCCCCGTCGATGCGCCGTTTGTGCTGACAATCCACCAAGACAACACAAATCGCGTTTACTGCGCCAACCCGCTGGCGCTGGCCCGCGGGTTGCAGGTGGGTATGTTGTTTTCCGATGCCCGCGCTTTTTGCCCCGATTTGCATAGTGCGCCCGCTGATCCACCCGCAGACCAACGCCTGTTGGCGGGGCTGCGGCGCTGGGCGACCCGATATTGCCCGTGGGTAGGGTACGAAGACAATGGGCTGGTCATGGATGTGACGGGATCGGCACATCTGTTCGGCGGCGAGGCGCCATTGTGCGAGCTGCTTGCCGCGCGGTTGGCGCGCGCAGGACTTGCAGTGCAGATTGGTCTTGCCGATACGCGCGGCGCAGCGTGGGCGATGGCGCATGTTGGGGGCGGCGGCATTATACCGCCTGGGCAGGCACTGGATGTGCTTGGCCCTTTGCCCGTGGCAGGCTTGCGGTTGGATGGTGCCACGGTGACCGCTTTGCAAAGGCTGGGCATCTACACAATCGCACAGTTGGCGTCGGCGGCACGCGCCCCGCTGGCTCGCCGTTTCGGGCAAGGCGTGTTACTGCGGCTGGATCAAGCCCTTGGCGCGCAGCCCGAACAAATCTCGCCCGGGACCGAGCCCCCCCATTACGCCGTCCGCATCAGCTTGCCGGAACCTATCGGCCACGAAGCAGATGTAATGGCGGCGACATCGCGGCTGCTTGTGCAGCTATGCCGCAAGCTGACCGACAACGGGGTAGGGGCGCGTATTCTGCACCTGGTTTTGCGGCGGGTTGACCAACACGACGCGCGTATCGAGCTGCGCTTGGCCCGCCCCATGCGCGATCCCGCGCGCATCTTGCCGTTGTTCCAGCGCGGGGTTTCTGCGGCCGATGCGGGCTTCGGCATCGACCAAATGCGTCTGATCGCCAGCGTGACCGAGCCGCTGGCACCCGAACAACTTGGCGCAGGCGGCAGCGCAAAGCGCGACCGGATTGATGATCTGATCACGCGCATTGGAACCCGCATCGGTATCGCGAATATCCAACGCTTTGTGCCGCGTGATACTCATATCCCGGAACACGGCTTTGCGCTGGTGCCCGCAGCCTATTCCAGCCCGCAGTCTTTTCCGCCCCCGCAAAACCCCCGCCCGCTGATCATCTTCCCCCCCGAACCGCTGGTCGCCGACGGGCCCGAGCCGCCGCCCCATTTTCGCTGGCGGGGCATGTCGCTGCAAATCGCGCGTGCGATTGGCCCCGAACGGATCGCCCCGCAGTGGTGGTCCGATGACCCCGCGTGGCGAAGCGGGATCCGCGATTACTGGCGGGTCGAGACGATGCAAGGCCGGCGTTTGTGGCTGTTCTACACCCCGCAAGCGCCCGGCTGGTGCGTTCAGGGGGAATTTGCATGACGCAAATGGCCCCCGATTACGCCGAACTCTGCGTGACCACGAATTTCACTTTCCTGACCGGCGCGTCGCACCCCGAAGAACTGGTCGCCCGCGCCGCCGATTTGGGGTTGCGGGCCATCGCGGTGACCGACAGAAATTCCCTGGCCGGTGTGGTGCGCGCATATGTGGCTCTGCGCGAATGCCAGCGCACCGCCGAGGAAGAACTCCGCATCCGTTCGCAGCACCGTATCGACAGTTGCTCGCGGCTGGAGGTCGGCGCGCCCATTGATATCGCCCGCCCGCATGTGCCGCGCCTGCCGCAGTTGATTGTGGGGTGCCGGCTGGCCCTGTCCGATAGCGCACTGGAATGGCTGGCCCTGCCGACCGATCTAGAGGCTTACAAACGGCTGACACGCCTGCTGACGCTGGGCAAGCGCCGCGCGCCCAAAGGAGAATGCCATCTGGCGCTGCAGGACATCTTGGACGGTTGCGAGGGTATGATCCTGATTGCACTTGCGCACAATGGGGACGTGGCGGACGAGATCACGCGCGTGGCGCGGTGCTACCCCCGGCACACCTACCTTGGCAGCGCGCCGCGGTATGATGGATCGGATCAGGCGTGGTTCCAGACCTGCGCCGATCTGGCGGCCCGCTGCGGCACGCCGATGGTCGCAGTGGGGGATGTTCTGATGCACCGCGCCAGCCGCCGACCGCTGGCCGATGTGCTGACCTGCCTGCGCGTGGGCTGCACGATTGATACAATCGGCACCCGTGCTTTGGCCAATGCTGAACGGCGCCTAAAAGGGGCGACCGATATGGCGCGGCTGTTCCGCCACCACCCCGATGCCCTGCGCCGCACGATTGAAATCGCAGACCGCTGCCACTTTCGTTTGGATACATTGAAATACCAATATCCCGACGAAATTGCCGAAGGGAACGAGGCCCCGATCGACCGGTTGCGCCGCCTAGCGCAGGCCGGGTTGGTGCGCCGCTATCCCGCTGGCGCGCCCCAGCGCGCGTTGGATCTGCTGCAAAAAGAACTGGCGGTCGTGGCCGAGTTGGACTTTCCCGCCTATTTCCTGACGGTGCACGACATTGTTCAGTTCGCCCGCAGCCAGGGCATATTGTGCCAAGGGCGTGGGTCGGCGGCAAATTCAATCCTGTGCTATCTGCTGGGGATCACCGATGTTTCGCCCGACGTGATCGGAATGGTGTTCGAACGGTTCATCTCGCGGCATCGCGGCGAGCCGCCCGATATCGACGTCGATTTCGAACACGAGCGCCGCGAAGAGGTGATCCAGTGGATTTACAGCAAATACGGCCGCCATCGTGCGGGGCTGTGTGCGACCGTGATTCACTTTCGCGCGCGTGCCGCCATCCGCGAGGTGGGCAAGGTCATGGGGTTGAGCCACGATGTGACGGCGGGCCTTTCCAGCCAGATCTGGGGCACTGCAGGCGAGGGGCCCGACCTTGCGCGTATCCGCGCGCTGGGCCTGAACCCTGATGACCGGCGCTTGTCTTTGACGCTGGGGTTGATCCGCGAAATCATCGGCTTCCCGCGCCACCTCTCGCAGCACGTTGGCGGCTTTGTCATTACCAAAGGCAGGCTGGACGAGCTGTGCCCGATCGAGAATGCGGCGATGGATGATCGCACCTTGATCGAGTGGGACAAGGACGACATCGACGCGTTGGGGATACTGAAGGTCGATGTGCTGGGGCTGGGGATGCTCAGTTGTATCCGCAAGGCGTTCGACCTGCTGGAAGCCCATGAAAAGCGCCGCCTGCGCATAGATACCGTCCCGCCCGAGGACCCGGCGACCTACAAAATGCTGCAAGTTGCCGATGCGGTTGGTGTGTTTCAGGTCGAAAGCCGCGCGCAGATGAACTTTCTGCCGCGGATGAAACCCAAGGAATTCTATGATCTGGTGATCGAGGTGGCCATCGTGCGCCCCGGCCCGATTCAAGGCGGGATGGTGCAGCCCTATATCCGCCGCCGGCAAGGGCTTGAACAGCCCGAGCCCTTTGGCCCCGAACTGTATCAGGTCACGCGGCGCACGCTGGGGGTTCCGTTGTTTCAGGAACAGGCCATGCAGATCGCGGTCGTCGGCGCAGGTTACACCGCCGAGGAGGCCGACCATTTACGCCGCGCGTTGGCATCTTTCCGGCGCATGGGCACCATTGGCGAACACCGCGACAAGTTTATCGGCGGCATGCTGGCCCGCGGCTATTCCCCCGATGTCGCGGCGCGCTGCTTTTCCCAGATCGAGGGGTTCGCCGATTACGGTTTCCCCGAAAGCCACGCGGCAGCCTTTGCGCTGCTTGTCTATGTCTCGGCGTGGTTGAAATGCCATTATCCCGCTGTTTTCGCCTGCGCATTGTTGAATTCACAGCCGATGGGGTTCTATGCGCCCGCCCAAATCGTGCGCGATGCACGCGAACATGCGGTCGAGGTGCGCCCCGTCTGCGTCAACGCCAGTTTGTGGGACAACAGCCTTGAACGGCGCACTGATGGCGCGCTGGCCCTGCGGCTTGGGTTTCGCCAGGTCAAAGGGTTCAAGAAAGACGATGCCGCTTGGATCGTCGCGGCGCGGGGCAATGGCTACCCCGACCCGCAGTCCATTTGGCTGCGGGCGGGTGTTACGCCGCCGGTGCTGGAACGGCTGGCCGAGGCAGATGCCTTTACCAGCATGGGGCTGACCCGCCGCGATGCGCTGTGGCAGGTGCGGGCCATCCATGGGCAAAAGCCGCTGCCGTTGTTTTCCGACCCGATCGACGGTGAATCCATCACCGAGCCTGCGGTCACGCTACCCGCCATGCAGATCGGGGAAGAAGTGGTCGAGGATTATGTCGCGACCCGCCTGACCCTGCGCGCCCATCCGATGGCCTTGCTGCGCCCTGGCATGACCGGCCTGACCGCGCATGCGGCGTTGCTGGATGCGCCGCTGCGGCGCACCACCGTCTGCGGCCTTGTGATTACGCGCCAGCGCCCGGGCACTGCATCAGGTGTGGTGTTTTTGACGCTCGAGGACGAGACCGGCGTGTGCAATGTCGTTGTCTGGCGCAAGGTGTTTGAACGCTTCCGCAGGGATGTGATGGGGGGCCGCTTGCTGCGCGTCACCGGCCATTTGCAGCGAGAGGGGATTGTCGTTCATCTGATTGCCGACATGATCGAGGATGTCTCGCATGCGCTGACTGTGCTGGGGCATCCGATGGTGGATGATGTGGGCGCGGGCGCCGGTGCGGCAGCCGACATTGCCCGCCGGACCCCCCCCCGCGGCCCGCGCGCAGCACCCGCGCGATCAGGCCAAAAAGCTGTTTCCCAGCCGCGACTTTCACTAGCGAGGTAAGCCGCCAGCAGAAAAGCGCCCCTCGCCTGGGCGCTTTCTTGCGTCTGGGGGGCAGGTGTGCCTAACTGGCCAAAATATCAAAAAAGAGGCGCGGGGCAGCGGATGCGCATCAATTTGCGACAGATCAGAACGGGCGGCCTGTTGGGGCTGATGGCCTTGACGCTGGCCGGATGCGGCGGTTTTGGCGGGCATAGCGCACAAGACTGCATGGAACGCGCGATGTATTTCGAATCCAACCGATCCAGCCGCGACGGGATGATCGCGGTGGGCAGCGTGGTGATGAACCGCGTGGAATCAGGGCAGTATCCGAAATCGGTCTGCGGCGTTGTGGGCCAGCGCGGACAGTTCGCACCGGGCATTATGTCCAGTCGTATGAACGAGATGCCGCTGGTGCGCGAGGCCGCCCGTGCCGTGCTGCGGGGCGAGCGCCACCCCTATGTCGGCAAGGCCATGTTCTTCCATACGGCGACCTACCGGCCCGGCTACAACAATATCCACTATGTGGCCGTCGCAGGCGGTAATGCGTTTTACGAACGCCGCCCCGTGCAGCTGGTCACCCAACCCGTGCCGCCCCCCGCGACCGAGGGCATTACCCCCGTGCGCGGGTGGTTCCGCTAATTGGCAAACAATACGACAGGACAGCCCATGGACTACGGTTTCCCTTACACATCGCAGCGCAGCCCCGTTTTGGGGCGCAATGTTGTGGCCACTTCCCAGCCTTTGGCAGCGCAGGCGGGGTTGCAGATGCTGTTGCGGGGCGGGTCGGCGGCGGATGCGGCGGTAGCGGCGGCAATGGTGCTGACCGTGGTTGAACCCACAGGTTGCGGGGTGGGGTCGGATGCCTTTGCCCTCTATTGGGACGGGACAAGCCTGCAAGGCCTCAACGCGTCGGGGCGCGCGCCGGGGGCGTGGACACCTGACTATTTCGGCGCGCAGGGGCAGATCCCCGCGCGTGGGTGGAACGCGGTGACGGTTCCGGGGGCCGTGTCGGGCTGGATCGCGCTGCACCAGCGCTATGGCCGCCTGCCGCTGGCCGATGTCGCCGCGCCTGCGATTGGCTATGCCCGTGACGGGTTTACCCTGTCGCCCATTATTGCCACTCTCTGGGCCAATGGGGCGCGGCAACTGAAAGACCAGCCCGGCTTTGCCGATGAATTCATGCCGGGCGGGCACGTGCCCGTCGCGGGCGACATCATTCGCCGCCCCGCGCTGGCGCGCACGCTGCACGAGATCGCATCGACCGCTGGCGAAAGCTTCTATCGCGGCGATCTGGCGCGCAAAATGGTGGATGATGCCGCCCGCCACGGCGGGGCGATGACCATGGCCGATCTGGACGCACACCGCGCCGATTGGGTGACGCCGCTTGCGCAGCCTTTCGGTGGCGCGCTTGTGCACGAAATCCCGCCGAACGGCCAAGGCATCGCCACGTTGATCGCGCTGGGTCTGCTGGGGCCGTGGGACATCACCGCGCATGACGTAGACAGTGTCGCCGCGACCCACCTGATGATCGAGGCGACCAAACTGGCGCTGGCCGATGCCGACCGCTTCGTGGCCGATGTCGATGCAATGGAATTTACGCCCGATGCGCTGCTGGCGCCCGACTATCTGGCGGCGCGCAGCCAGTTGATCGACCCCGCCGTAGCCGGTGCCCCGGGCCACGGCGCGCCGCGACCCGGGGGGACGGTCTATCTGACGGCGGCCGATGCCGACGGGCATATGGTGTCGTTCATCCAGTCCAATTACATGGGGTTCGGGTCGGGCGTGGTTGTGCCGGATACCGGCATCAGCCTGCAAAACCGCGGGGCAGGGTTCAACGTGCAGGCGGGCCACCCCAACTGCGTTGCGCCGCACAAGCGCCCGTTCCACACCATCATTCCGGGGTTCGTGACGACTGCCGATGGCACCGCCCCGCTGATGTCGTTCGGCGTGATGGGCGGCCCGATGCAGGCACAGGGCCACCTGCAAATGGCGGTGCGCGTGCTGGCCTATGGCCAAAACCCACAAGCGGCTGCCGATGCGCCGCGCTGGCGCGTGCTGGATGGGCGCCGCGTCGCAGTCGAGGCGACGTTCCCGCCCGCTTTGGTCGACGGGCTGCGGGCGCTGGGGCATGACATTATCGTAGAAAGCCCCGACGGGGTGTTCGGCTTTGGCGGCGCGCAGCTGATCGTGGCGCAAGAGGGCGGATATGTTGCCGGGTCCGACCCCCGCAAAGACGGCCAAGCCGTCGCGTTCTAGTAGCTGGGCGGGCGCTGACTGCGCCCGCCCGCTGCATCAGTTGCGCGCGTCCAAGCTGTCGCCACCTGCGGTGCCCAAGGCCTGCAGCGCGTTTTGCGTAAAGCTGAGGTCGGTCAGATCATCGACACCCAAGACGGGCGTATTGGCAAAGTCGGGCCCCGAATAGACGAAGGCGATTGATCCGGCCAAGCTTTCGGGCTCCATGCAGCCGTTCACGCACCAGCGGGTTTTCAGCAGCTCGGCTGTGGCGGCGATGCTGTCACGGCTCAGATCATCGCGGGCGGCGGCGGCAGCGTCGATCCACGTCTGCGGGTTCGCCTCCATATCGCGCGAGACATCGATCAGCGCGCTGGTGAAGCGGGTAATCGCATCGCTTTTCTCGGCCAAGGTCGGCTCTAGCCCAGCGACGAATTTCGAAAGCGCAGGCGCGCGGGTCGAGAAGGTGTCGGCATCCACCAGCACATGCACCCCGTCGGTTCCCGCGATCGAGGCGTAGGTCCCGAACGAGACGGTCGTCGCATCGACGCGGCCCGCAGCCAGGGCATGCACGCGCACGTCGGGCGCGCCGATGGCGACAAAGTTCATATCGTCAGGCGACAGATCGTAGCTGCGTACGACGGCTTGGGTCAATTGATGGTCAAGGCTGCCGTTGTCGGCAATCGCAAAACTACGGCCTGCCAGTTGGTCGACGGTCTCGATATCGGACTTGGCGGCAATCAGAAACGCGCTGCCCATCGACACTGCCACAACGCCGCGCACCGGCACGTCGTTTTCGGCGCGCAGGCGAATGGCCGCGTCCACGCTAATGTCGGCCAAATCGACCGCGCCAGACCGCAGGGCCGCGACCGCTTGCGGGGTGCCGTCCAGGGTGACGAATTCGACATCCACACCGGCGCGTTCAAAATACCCCATGTCGGCAGCAAGGCGGAAGGCCGATCCGGTTGTCACGTTGAAGTTGGCGTCCATGACGGCAAGGGCGACCGTCAGCTTCGGCAGGTCTTGCGCGTGAGCGCCGGTCATGGCTGCGGCAGTTAGGGCAGTGGCAGCCACGGTGCCGATCAGGGTGCGGCGGGAAAGGCGGGTCATTATCGTCTCCTTGGGCGCGGGTGCGCCGGGTAAGGGGGTGTTTGAAATCAGTGGGGGCGGTTGAACATTTGCAGTGGCGCGAAATCGTCGTGCAAAATGGCCGAGACCTTGTCGTGGCCCATCCAGCCCTTGATCAGGGTGGAGTAGATCCGCCGGAAGTCGGTGGTGTATTTCAGGTTGCCGTCATCCAAATCGGTCAGGCTGGGCACGCCGCCGTAATGGCCGCCCAAAACCGGCTTGCCGATGATAAAGGCAGGGCCTGCCGTACCGTGATCGGTGCCGAGGCTGGTGTTTTCACCCACGCGCCGCCCGAATTCGCTGAACACCATCACCACAACATCATCGCCGCGCCCGATCCGTTCCATATCGGCGACGAAAGCGGCGATGTGGTCGGATGTGTATGACCACAGCCGTGCGTGCAGGTCGGATTGGTAGACATGCGTGTCGAAGGCGTTGTTGCGATAGGGGACGTAATAGACCTTGGTCGGGAACTCGGCTGCAATCAGCGCCGCGACGCGTTCCAGCCCGAATGGCACCAGCCCGTAATCGATAGGGCTGGAATAGGCGTTCCACGCATCGCGCACCAACTGCTCGCTACTGCTGGCGCTGGCGGCAATGTCCATCATGAAATCGAGCGAGGTATTCCCGCCGTTATTGCCCCGTCGGTCAATGGCTTGCATCACGTCAGCCTCGGCGTGGTAGGCGCGGCGGGTGAACTTTTCGGGTGCGTCGAACACTAGCGGTACATGGTTCATCGCGCGCACGGCCAGCGATTGGTGATCGTCGATGTTCACCAGCATGTTCGCATTATGGCCCAGCGGGTCCAGCGCGTCGGCCATGCGGCCCAGCCAGCCATAGGCCTCGCCGCTGTTCGGCGCGCCGGTTTGCCAAAACGCCATCGATGAAAAATGCGAGAACGACGGCTGGTCATAGCCCACGCCGTGAATGATCCCCATCTGCCCGTCTTTAAATAGCCGCTCGAACCCCGTCATCGTCTTTTGAAAGCCGAAATGCTGGTCGAGGGTGATCAGGTTCTGCTTGCGGATGCCAAGGTGCGGGCGGGCGCGGTAATAGGCGTCGTCGGCATGGGGGATGACGGTGTTCAGCCCGTCATTACCGCCCGACAGTTCGACGATCACCAGAATTTGGTCGCCTTTGTCCTGTCCCGCGACCTGTGACCACACGGGCGAGGTGGTGATGCCGCCTGCGCCCTGCATCACCATGCTGCCATAGCCCGATTTGATCAGCCCGTCGCGTTCGGCTGCGCTGAGTTTGGGTGTCTTTGCCATCGTCGTATCCTCCTGCTGGTCAGGCCAGCTGGTATTGAGGGGCGCTCATGATGCCGTGCGCGACCAGGCGCAGCGGCTGTTCCAAGTAGCTTTGGGCGATGGCTAGATCGCTGGTGCCCAGTTCGTCATTCAGTAGCGTCACCAATGCGTCGCGCACGCTGGCGGGAAGGGGAACGCGCAGGAACCGCGCCGCCAGCGCATCGACGGCCGCGCCTGTGGTGCGGCCACCTGCATCCAGCACCATTGCGGTCAGGCTGAATGCGGCGGCATCGCGCGGGATGGGTTTCACCCGCCGCATGGCTTGCTGCCAGCCCTGCAAGCTGGCGTAGCGGGTGTTGAACGTCTCGCGCAGGCCAGCGGTGCTGCTGGGGGCGGCGCCATCTTCCAGCGTGACGGCGGTAATCTCCATCCCCGCGTTGATATTGGCGTTCACGCGCCGCACTTCGCCGCCGGGGTTCAGTTGGGGGTCGCTAAAGCTGATCATGTCGGGGAACAGCACGTCCTGCGCAAAGTTTCCGCGCTCGAACAGCAGGCCGGGGGTGATCCAGGATCGCCCCTCGCCCCAACCGGCGACGGTCGGCGGGTAGAGCAAAACCTGCCCCAGCGTTTTGCCGACGACACCGGGGTCGGGGATGCCCGGCAGGTGCGACAGCCCCAGCTTGCGATAAGTCGAAACGATCAGCTCGGTCGGGGATTTGATATGCGTGCCGACCGAGGCGGTGCTGTAGAAATCTTGCGACAGGAACAGCGTCCGCAGGAACGGCGCAATCGCGTAGCCGCCCGCGCGCAGCAGCGCGCCAAGGCGCTGCGCCACATCGGACGACAAGTCGTCGCGCACAAAAAACCGATAGATTTTGCTGGCGATGTAGATGGCCGTCTGGTCTTGCGCCAGAATGATCCGCAAAATGTCATCGCCATCGAAATGACCGGTGTGGCCCAGAAAGGTCTTTTCGCCCGCATCGTGACTGTCTGGGTCGAAAACAAAGGTCAGATCGTTATTGCCCCAGCCGGTAAACGCGCGAGCTGCCTCGCGGATGTCATCCTCGGTGTAATTGCCGACGCCCATGGTGAATAGTTCCATGACCTCGCGGCCGAAATTTTCGTTCGGGGCGCCTTTTACGTTCTGCGCGGCGTCCAGAAATACCAGCATGGCGGGGTCTTTGGAAACGGCGGTCAGCAGGGCACCAAAATTGCCCAAGGCGCCCGCCCGCAGCGTGTCCAGCTGCAAACGGATCTTACGGTAATCACGCAGCTTTTCCTCGCTGGTGGCGAAGTGACCGTGCCAGAACAGCGTCATCTTTTCTTGCAGCGGATGGGGGCTGCGCACCATGCGGTCCATCCACCAAAAGGCCAGCCGGTGGGTTTCCAGCACGGTTGCCCGCAGCCAATAGAAGAAGCGGTCGGTCACCGGTTGCAGCGGGCGAGCCCCGCCGGGTTTTACCGCCACCCCCATCGCCCAGCCGGTCTGTTCCGCAAGCGCGGTCGCGGCGGGGCGGCTGACGGGGAAGTTCAGCAGCGTCGGGTCCCAAATGTCGGATTCATCGAATGCAGGCAGGGCGCTGGTGTCGCCGCCACGGATCAGATGGTCGACGGCTGCTTCGGGCGTCATCGCGGCTAGGGTGTCGATATCGGCTGGCGTGCCGCCAAAGCCCGCGCGTTCCAGCAGGTGGGCTGCTTGGGCTGCGCCCCAATGCTGTGCCGAAATCGGGCCAAGATCGCCGGATTTTGGCGCGGTGACAGCGGGTTGCGTATCCATCGGGGTCTATCCTTCGTCGCAAGCGGGGCCGTTAGCACGGCGCCGCTATTGACGATGGCGTAGTCTTGGCGTGGCGTATTGTCGCCCTATTTTGGCGATAGGAAGATCCTATTTTCGCAGCGAGGGCAGTTCCCCAAAGGCACCTGCCAATTCCTCGAGTGCAACGCCGTCGCCCGCCATTTGGTGCACCTTGTCCCACAATTGCGCGCGCAAGGCGGTAAAGGCGGGCAGGGCGCGGGCATCGCCTTGCCAGCGTGGCGCGGGTAGATCGACGGGGACAATGCTGTCGACGCGACCTGGGCGTGGGCGCAGCATGACAATCCGCTGCGAAAGGAGGATCGCCTCGTCGATGTCATGCGTGACAAAGACAATCGCCATCCGACGGCGTTCCCACATCCGCAACAGTTCGGCACGCAACGTCTCGCGGGTCATGGCATCCAGCGCGGCGAACGGCTCGTCCATCAGCAGCACTTCGGGCTCGACCGCAAGGGCGCGGGCTAGCCCCACGCGCTGCTGCATCCCGCCCGACAGCTCGTGCGGGAAGGCGTCGGCAAAATCGCGCAGGCCCACCGCCCCCAGCAGCGCAAGGGCGCGCGCCTCGCGGTCGCGCCGCGCCATGCCGCGCAGGGCCAGCACAAAGCCGATGTTGTCGGCAACCGTGCGCCAAGGCAGCAGGCGGGCCGACTGGAACACCATGGCAAGATCGGCGCTGGGTTGGGGCGGGGCACCCTTGAACAGCACCTCGCCGCTGTCTGCGGGGATCAGGCCGTTGATCAGCCGCAAAAGCGTGGTCTTGCCGCAGCCGCTGGGGCCGACAAGGCTGACGAATTCGCCCGCGGCAATATCCAGCGTGATGTCTTGCAGCGCGACGACCTTGCCATCTTTGAAGGTCTTGCCGACGTTGCGCAGTGAAATGAGGGGTTGTGTCATGGTCAGCGCCCCTCGGCCTGTGCGATGCGCCAGCGGCCGAAGCGCCGTTCAATCTGTCGCAAGCCGCTGGTGATCAGCGTGCCGAGGATCATCAAAATGATGACCACCGCAAAATATCTGTCCATTTGGAACCTGTTCCCCGCAGCCGTCAGCAGCCCGCCTAAACCCGACTGCGCCATCGTCAGTTCGGCGATGACCGTGCCCACCGTGGACACGGCAACGCCGATCCGCAGCCCTGTCAGAATCGAGGGCAGGGCATCGGGCACCATGACCGACAGGAACAGATCGCGCCGCTTTGCGCCGAAGGCCTGCGCCATTTCGGTCAGGTCTTTGTTCGCATTCGCGATGCCTGCCGCCGTGTTGATCAGGATGGGAAAGAAGGCGGCGTTCCAGACCACCACGATCTTCGCCTCGGTATAAAGGCCGAACCACACGATCACCAATGGAATAAACGCCGCATTCGGGGTGGCGTTGATCGCATTGACGAACGGGTCCATCACGCGGCCGACAAATGGAAAGCCGCCCAAAATCACCCCGCCGACAATGCCCGTCAGCGCCGACAGCGCAAAGCCCGCGACCAGAACTGTCAGCGATTGCCCGAGGGCTTTGGGAATCGTCCCGTCGCCTATCATCGTGACCAACTGGCGCAGAACAGCATCGGGGCGCGGCATCGTCAGGTTGCCTTGGGTCGCGTTCAGCGCATACATCGCCGCGACAATCAGGATTGCGATGGCAACCTGCCAGGCGATGATCGCGCTGCGCCGGCGCGCCCGCGCGGCTTTGGCTTTGGTGGCAATACTGGCGTCGTCAAATCCGGCGCGCCCATCCCGACGCGCGGCTGTGGGTAGCTTACCCATGTCATTCACCTATGGAAAACGTGCTTTTGGCGGCGCGGGCGTCTCCAGCGCCGTTGCTGCTGGGGGTGTGATGGCGCAATTGGGCGGCACTGGCAACGGGGTGCGGTAGGGCTAGCCGGGTGTTCTTAGTCGGCGCTGAACAGATCGCGGGTGAAAACCTTGTGGCGGACGCCGCCCAACGCGGGGGCCATGCGGTTTGCAACGATCAGGTCGGATTGCTGCAAAAACGCATCCAAGTCCGCAACGCGCTGGGCACCGCCGACGGTGTCTGCGTGCAGGGCAGGCTCGTAAATCAGCACGGTGACGCCGTGGGCCAAAAGATGGGAAATAATCCCCTGCACCGAGCTTTGGCGAAAGTTGTCCGACCCCGCCTTCATCACCAACCGATAGATACCGACGGTTTTGGCGCCGGTTGCAATAATCTCGCGGGCCAGAAACGCTTTGCGCGTCTCGTTCGCATCGACTACCGCTTGGATCAGATTTTGCGGCACGTCGTGGTAATTCGCCAACAACTGCTGCGTGTCTTTGGGTAGGCAGTAGCCCCCGTAGCCGAATGACGGATTGTTGTAATGATCGCCGATACGCGGGTCGAGGCTGACGCCCGTGATGATCGCGCGGCTATCCAGCCCCCGTGCCAAAGCATAGCTATCAAGTTCGTTGAAGAACGCGACGCGCAGCGCAAGGTAGGTGTTGGCGAACAACTTGATCGCCTCGGCCTCGGCGGGCGGCGTGAAAAGGGTGGGGATGTCTGCAACAGCCGCGCCACCTTGCAGCAGGGCCGCAAAGCGATGCGCGGCGAGGCTGTCGTCACCGATGATGATGCGGCTGGGGTGCAGGTTGTCGTGCAGCGCCAGCCCCTCGCGCAGGAATTCGGGGCTGAAGAAAACCTGATCCGTGCCCAGCTCTTGCCGCAGCGCGGTCACATAGCCGACGGGAATGGTTGAGCGGATGACGATGCTCGCGCGTGGGTTCGCGCTATGGGCAGCGCGCGCGACGGCGGAAACGGATGAGGTGTCGAACGCATTTGTGGCGGGGTCGTAGTCGGTCGGGGTGGCGATGACGATATAATCGGCATCTTGCCAAGCTTCAGCCGCATCGGTGGTCGCGCGCAGATCTAATTTTCTGTCGGCCAGAAAGGCGGAAATATCGGCGTCGCGCACGGGGCTTTGGCCCGCGTTGACAGCCGCAACCCGCTGCGCATCCACATCGGTCGCGACGACGGTGTTGTGCTGCGCCAGCAGCACAGCATTGGCAAGGCCCACATAGCCCAGACCGAAGACGGCGATTTTCATCTGCCCAGTTCCCATTTCATGCGCAGCATCCGGCCTGCGGTGCGACGATACCGCTGCCGGCGAAAAAAACCAATGAAACCTTGCGTTTGGATTTTGCGCCTTGCCCGCAGCATGCTAGCCATTTGGAAACGGCTGCGGGGCGGATATGACGACATTGATTATGACTGTCGGGACCGAGGGTGATGTGCGCCCCCACATCGCACTGGGGCGCGCGATGATGCGGCGCGGCTTGCCCGTGCGCTTGGCTGCCGACACCGGGTTTGAGGGGCAGATCCGCGCCGCCGGTTTGGATTACGCCCCCGTGACGGCCGATTTCGCCGGTATGCTGCGGCGCAACCCTGCCGCGTTGGGGCGTGGCAAAAGCGCCGCCGCCGCCAAAGTCGTGATCCGCGAGACGCGCGAGATGGCCCGCCATTGGCCGCGCGAGGCGCTGGCCGCTGCAGATGGCGTGCGCCTGTTTATCGGGTCGGGGAATATTTCGCTGGTCGCCGCAAGTCTGGCTGAAATGCGCGGCCTGCCCTTTGTGCAGACGCAGTTGCAACCCCTCGAGACCAGCCGCGCGCTGCCGCCGGTCTGGCTGCCGCCCACGCGGCTGCGGGGCGGGATGAATGTGGCGCTGCATCGGCTGCTGCGCCAAACCTCGTGGCTGCTGACGCGCAGCATCGCGAACGAAATGCGCGATGCGCTGGGCTTGCCGCGCTACGGGCTGAAAGGGCCGTGGCACGACCCCAAGGCGACCGGCGGCAAGGTTTTGCTGGGCGTCAGCCCCCATGTCGTGCCGCGCCAACCTGAATGGGGCGATCGGTTTGCACTGCCGGGGTATTTTGTCTTGCCGCCCGCCGATGATTTCACCCCGCCGCCCGCGCTTGCGGCGTTTTTGGCCGCAGGGCCGCTGCCCATCTACCTTGGCTTTGGCAGCATGAACACTGGCGAGGCGGGGCGGCTGGCCGCGACGATCAAGGCTGCCGCGCGGCTGGCGGGCGTGCGCGCGGTGGTCGGCAGCGGGTGGGCGGGCCTCGGGTCGTATTTGCAGGACGATCCGCAGATACATGTCGTGGGGAACATTCCGCACGAATGGCTTTTCGCGCGTGTGGCTGCAGCGGTGCACCACTGCGGGGCGGGCACGGCGGCGGCTGCAGTGCGGGCGGGTGTGCCGACCATTCCGGTGCCTTTCGTCGGCGACCAGTTCTTCTGGGCGTGGCAATTGTGCCAGATCGGCGTGGCAACCCCTGCGCTGCGCGTAGCGGATCTGTCGCCCGATGCGCTGGCGCAGGCGATGGGGGCGGCCCTATCGCCGCCACTGCAGCAGGCTGCTGCAGCGCTGGGGCAAAAAGTCCGCGCCGAGGATGGCGCTGACGCAGCTGTCACCCAGTTACAAGCGTGGGGGTTTGTGTGACGGCTTCGGTCGCCAGAACGCCCGCGGCAACGATCTGCGCGATGTCGGGGCGCAGCATCTCCATATGGGTGGCGGCGACATCCTTGACTCGCAAAGCACCGCCGACATGGGGGAGCCACAGCGCAGGTTCAGCCAGGGACAGGGCTGACCCACGGTTGGCGGCGCGATAGAACAACACGTCCGCCCGCACATGGCCCGGCTGCCAGCCACGCATCAGTTGCAAATTGCGCGCCGCGACGGGTTTCAGCAGGTTGATTAGCGTTCCGATGTCCTCGGCTGTAATCGGCAGGTCGTCGGCATCGTCGACCAAACCCTGCACCAACAGATCGGCCATGTCGTCCAGCGATGCGGGGGCGCCTGCGGGAAAGTCGATGCCCATCAACGGCATAGCCTGCGCGATAAGCCAGTCGTCGCTTTGGTTACCCTGCGGGATGGGGTAGCTATCCAGCATGACCAGCGCCGCAATCTGCTCGCCTTCATTTTCCAGCGCTTCGGTGATTGCGTGGGCGATCAACCCGCCCATCGACCAGCCGACTATCGTGTAGGGCCCCTCGGGTTGGGCGGCGCGGATGCGTTTGATGTAATGCTGCACAAGCCCAGCCATATCCAGCGGCGGCATGCCGTTTTGCATCAGCCCCGCGTTTTGAAGCCCGAGGATCGGGCGATCGGCTGGAACATGTGGCAGCAGGCTGGCGAACCCGACCGAAAGGCCGAGGACAGGGTGGATGCAGAAAATCGGGCGCCCTTTGCCGCCCGTGCGCAGCGGCAGCGCGGTTTCCTGCAGCAGCGCCAGCGCGTCGTTGCGGCCCTCCAGCGTTGGGGCAAGGCCGGCGATGGTCGGGTGGCCGAATAGGGCGGGCACGGGCAGGCGGTAGCCACGTTCGGCCAGAATGAACGACACCTGCACCGCCGCCAGACTGTCGCCGCCCAAATCGAAGAAACTGTGCTGTGTGCTGAAATTGCGGTGGCCCAGCACCTCGGCCCAAGCTTCGAACAGGGCGATTTCGGCATCGGTTTCGGGCAGTTTCTGGCGCTGCTGCGCTTCGACAACCTCGGGTTCGGGCAGGGCGTTGCGGTTCAGCTTGCCCGCTGCCGTCACGGGCAGACTGTCGAGGATCATGTACCGCGTCGGCACCAATTGCTGGGGTAGTAGGCCTGCGACGGCGGTGCGAATGGCTGCAGGGTCGGGCTGCAGCGTGCTGCCCTGCGACGGCACCAGATAGGCGGCCAGAAATGCGCCGATGCCGGCGGGCCACAGCCGCACGGCGGCCTGCGCTACACCGGGCACCTGTAGTAGCGAGCCTTCAATCTCGGCCACCTCGGCGCGCACGCCGCGGATTTTGATCTGCCCGTCGCTGCGCCCCAGAATGGTGACCCGCCCAGCCGCATCGCGCGTCGCGCGGTCGCCCGTCAGGTAGAGGCGCGCCTGCGCGTCGGGGTGGAAGGGATCACGCACGAAGGCCTTGGCCGTCAGGTCATCGCGTCCGATATAGCCGGTGCTGACACCCACGCCGCCGATGGCCAGTTGCCCGGGCATGCCGTTCGGCACGGGGTTCATCGCGCTATCCAGAATGTAGAACTGCGTATTGGCCAGGGGCACGCCCGCCGCAATGGCCGCCTTGGTGCAATCGGCGGCGGTCACATGGTGGATGCTGGACCAGATTGTCGTTTCAGTCGGCCCGTAAACGTTAATCAGCGCCCGCGCTGCGCTGTGCAGCTTCTGCGCCAGGGCGGGCGACAACGGCTCACCGCCGCAGAGCAGCCGCACTGTCTCCAGGCTGGCGGCTTGGCCCGCGCCGATGAACATCTGCCAGAAGGTGGGCGTGGCCTGCATCATCGTGATGTGGTGGGCTGCGATCATGCGGGCCAGCGCCTCGGGGTCGGCAAGGGTGGCGCGGGGGGCAATGACCAGCCGCGCGCCTGCCATAATGGGCAGCAGGAATTCGAGGATCGAGATGTCGAACGTGATCGACGTGGTCGCCAGCCAGCGTTCGTCCTGTGTGAAGGCCAGATGTTCGGCCATGCTGTGCAGCAAATTGTCCAGCCCCGCCCAATGCGCCACCACACCCTTGGGCTGGCCGGTGGTGCCGGATGTGTAAATCAGATAGGCGGTGCCTGCGGGCACGCGCGCGGTGCTGGGCGGCAGTGTGCAAAGCGGGCCGGGTGTGCCGAAACGATCCAGCCCCAGAACGGGCAGGCCTGCGGGCAGGCCGTGGGGCAGGGTGTCTTCGGTCAAAATCAGGGCGGGGCGGGCGTCGGCCAAGATTGCAGCGTTGCGGTCGCGAGGGCCTTCGGTATCCAGCGACAGCCAAGCCGCGCCCGTCGCTGCAACCGCCAGCATCGCGATGATCTGGCGGCGATCACGCGGCAGCATCAGCGCGACGATATCGCCCGGGCGCACACCCGCGCCGTGCAGCATGCTTGACAGCTGGCCGACTGAATCGGCCAAGCCCGCATAGGTCAGCGGGCCGGTCGTATCCGCTACGGCGATGGTCGCCGGGGCGCTGAGGGCTGCATCCTCTAGCGCGGTGACCGGTGTTGCGCTGCCCCAGTTGCGCAAGGTGGCGGTGTGGTCGGCAGACAGGTCGTCAGTCTCGGCGGGTGTCAGCAGGGGCAGCGCGCAAAGGGGGGCGTCCAGATCGTCCAGCAGCGCGGTGGCCATGGCGAAGATGCGGGTCAGGTGGTCCTCTAGCGCGGCTTGGGTGTAAAGCGCGGGGTTCGCGTACAACCCGAAGTCCAGCCCACAGCCATCTTGCCGGTCAAAAACGAAGATCGTCAGATCCTCCATGATGCCGTTACTGATATTGCGGTTGCGGGCGGGGTGCCCGCCGAATGACAAGTCATAGTCGAACGGTTCGATATTGATGGCGACGCGCGAGAGGTGTTCTTGCGCTTGGTGGAACCCCAAGGCGCGGCGCAGGTCTTCGTACCGGAAGCCTTGGTGCTTCAGCGCGCCGCGCATGGTGCGACGCACCTGCGCCAACAGGTCGCTAAAGCGCAGGTCTTGCTGCATCGCAAAGCGCAGGACGACGGCGTTCGCGGCCATGCCGGGCACTTGCCGCATGGTTCTGTCGATACGCCCGGTCATTGGCATCCCGAGGCAGAGATCGCCCTGATCTGTCATCCGGTAGATATAGGTCGCCAGAACACCCGTCAGGAACTGCGGGATGCTGGTGCCAAGGGCCTTGGCTTCGGCGGCCATTTTTGCGGTCAGCGCCGGCGAGAATGTGCGGTTCGCGGCCACGAAACCTTGGCGCGCCAGTTGTACGTCATCGACAGGCTGATGTCCGCTAGTCGAAAGGGTGACGGGCTGCGGCGGCGCATCCAACTGATTGCGCCAATAGTCCAAATCCAGCGCGCGGCGGGTGCTGGTTTTATAGCTGGCCTCGGATTCGATCAGCGTTGCAAGGGGCAAAAAAGGCGCGGGGCCGGGGTCTTCGCCTTTTGCAAGGGCCGAGTAGACGGTAGCCACGCGCGCCACGATCATACCGGCCGAGGCGCCGTCCAGCACGATGTGGTGGGCGCAGTGGAACCAGACGAAGCGGGCTTCGTCCAGCTTCAGCAGCGCGCTTTGCCACAGCGGGTCCTTTGCCAGATCAACGGGTGCGACAAGGCGTGTCATCATCCAGTTATTGGCCGCCATGTCGGGGGTGGGATGTGTGCTGAGGTCGACAAAAGGCACAGGGCAACGCAAGTGCGGTAGCACGGTTTGCACGGGGCCATTGGTGCCGACGCGCACAGCGACGCGCGTCGTTTCGGCCTCATCCGTCACATGCAAAATCGCGCGGCGGAACGTTTCGGGGTCGATCGTGCCCGCGATTTCGATGGCTTCGGCAATGTTGAATGTGCCGCCACCGGCCCGCAGCAATTCACCCATCCAGACGCCGCGCTGGGCTGTTGTAAGCGGCAGGTCGTGTGCTGTGCTGGTCATGGGGTGCCCTCCGGTTTCGCGGAAAAGTTGTGTATCGATTGGTTAATTCGGTCGCTTATGTCGACGCTGGCATCAGCGTTTAACAGAACGGTGACGTTTACTATTACGCAACCTAAGATTGAAAATAAAACCAGAGTGGGCAAGGTATGATGCGCCTAACATGTTAACTTGCATGGAAAATGCCGCATAATTGTGCAGAGCAATGAGGGTGAGTGGCTGTTTGCATGTTAACCATTTGCGCATGCCGCAGATGAGGCGCGCGCCATTCACGGCAGCCTTATGTGCATCTGAAGGGCGCAAGAAAAAGCGCGCGGCGAGCCCCAGACGACATGAAACTGCCATAGTGCGCCGTTAATTGGGCCGTGCGTCCGCAATCACTTTGGTTGCGTGCCCAAGGCGACGAACGCCTTGACTCTGGCTGCGTGCGCTGATCAATAGCCTGTCCGTCTTTGCGCGGCCCAAACCCTTATCCCGAGCATCCCGATGTCAGCACCTGATTCCCTCGCTGGGTCACACGACCCCGCGCCATCCGCGTCAGCGCAATCCGCCGAAGAAAAAGCGCGCAACCGCATTGTTATCACACTGTTGCTTGTGGCCACGTTCGTCGTCTTCCTGAACGAGACGATCATGAGCGTGGCGCTGCCCAGCCTGATGGCCGATCTGAATATCTCGGCCAGCGCGGCGCAGTGGCTGACATCGGCATTCCTGCTAACGATGGCTGTCGTCATCCCGACGACGGGCTTCATCATGCAGCGTTTGACAACGCGTGCGGTGTTTATCGTGGCCATGACCAGCTTTTGCTTGGGCACGCTGATTTGCGCCGCATCGCCGACATTCGGTTTTTTGTTGGTTGGCCGCATCGTGCAGGCGGTCGGCACCGCCATCATGATGCCGCTGATGATGACGACCGTGATGACGGTCGTGCCCCCGGAAAGCCGCGGCCGGACGATGGGTAACATTTCTATCGTGATTTCGGTCGCCCCCGCGCTAGGCCCGACCATCTCGGGCGTCATTCTAGAGGTGCTGAGCTGGCGCTGGATGTTCTGGCTGGTTCTGCCTGTCGGATTGGCGGCGCTGACCCTTGGGTATAAGCTGATGCGGAACATCGGTGAGACGCGCAAGGCACCGCTCGATCTGCTGTCGGTCGTCCTCTCGGCTATCGGCTTTGGCGGGCTGGTCTATGGCCTGTCCTCGATTGGCGAGGGCGCTGCGCATGGCGGCGGCAGCGCATTGCCGCTGTGGCTGTCGCCCGCTATCGGGGCGATTGCTTTGGTTCTGTTCGTTCTGCGCCAGTTGCGACTGCAGCGTGAAAATCGTGCCTTGCTAGACCTGCGCACCCTGCGTCATCCGGCCTATGCTGTGGCGCTGATCGTACTGGCGTTTTCTATGTTGGGCCTGTTCGGCGCGGTGATTTTGCTGCCGATCCTGATGCAGAACGTGCAAGGTCTGACGACCTTGCAATCGGGCTTGATGCTGCTGCCGGGCGGTCTCGTAATGGCGGCGATGGCACCCATCGTCGGAAGGATCTATGACCGCCGCGGCGCGCGCGTTCTGGTGTTGCCCGGCTCGATGCTCACGACGGTAGCCCTATTCACTATGTCGGCCTCGGGCAGCTCGATCGCGCTGCTGCTGGTTGCGCACCTTGCCTTAAGCGTTGGGTTGGCTTTGCTGTTTACGCCGCTGTTTTCCTCGGGCCTTGGGGCGCTGCCCAAGCAGCTTTACAGCCACGGCTCAGCGTTGGTCAGCGCGCTGCAACAGGTTGCGGGCGCGGCGGGGATCGCGGTTCTTATCTCGGTCATGACTTTGCGCAGCGCGGCGCTGGCGACCGGCGGGGCGGATGTCGCCGATGCGATTCTGGGGGGTATTCAGACGGCGTTTACCCTCGCCGGCGCATTGTCGATCCTTGCGATTGTCGGCGCGTTTTTTGTGCAGGGAAAATCCCCCGGCGAAAATCACTGACATATAGCGCTGTCATAAAACTGTCACAATTCAGCGAAGCCTGCCCGTAAGGGCAGGTTTTGTTTCTGCAAGGCCTTGGCTTCCACGGCAAAAGCTGGCTTTGCAGGCCCTGTAAGCTGTCGTCGCCTGAATGAGGCCTGCCATGTTCAAATCACTCTGGGTCAATTTCATCGCGCCCATGCTGCGCCGCCCGGCGCGCTTTCAGGTTGCCGCCCTGTGCTGGCGTGTGAATGCAGGGGCGTTCGAAGTGCTCTTGATCACATCGCTGACCACGCACCGTTGGATTGTGCCCAAGGGCTGGCCGAAAAACGGCCGTGACAGCGCCGCCGTCGCACTGGAAGAAGCCTGGGAAGAGGCGGGCATCAGCCCCGTTGGCGCAGGCCCGACCCGCATCGGCCAATACCATTACGTCAAGCGTATGCGCGGCAACGTGCCTGTGCGCACCGAAGTTGACGTCTACGCCATCGAAGTGCGCACCTTGCTGGAAACCTACCCCGAGGCGGGCCGCCGCGAGCGTCGCTGGGTCAGCCCCGACGAGGCCGCTCGGCTGGTGGACGAGCCCGAGCTAAAAGCCCTGCTGCGCGACAGCGCCAGCGTGGTCGCGCACGCCTGAGCCAGCGGCAAAACCCCATCCGATCCATACGACGCAAGAGGTCACTGTGAGCGATCGTTCTGACACAGGCCGTGGGGCCACACCCCAAGGTCGAACCCCGACCGCCCCTTTGCAGGGCCCGCAGCGCACGTGGGAGGCCCTCGATCGCGATCTGAACCGTATCTCGCGTGTCGAGGATGCCGCGTTCTATGTGGCGCGTCCGTTGGTCGGCATTGGTGTCGCCATGGTTTTTATCGCACTGGCCGCTGTCTGGGCGACGCTGATCGTCGGCGGTTTGCCCGGCGGCGTCATGATTGTGCTAGCTTCGGTTTTTGCGGCCTATCTGGCCCTGAACATCGGCGCCAACGATGTGGCAAACAATATGGGCCCCGCGGTCGGTGCGCAGGCACTGACCATGGGCTGGGCGCTGGCGATTGCAGCCGTATGCGAAACCGCCGGCGCGCTGATCGCTGGTGGCGAGGTTGTGGGCACCATAGCCAACGGCATTGTCGCGCCGACCAGCTTTGCCAGCACCGACATTTTCGTCATCGCGATGATCGGGGCGCTGTTGTCGTCGGCAATCTGGATCAACCTTGCAACGTGGATCGGCGCGCCGGTCTCGACCACACATGCGATTGTGGGTGGGATGCTGGGCGCAGGCATCGCAGCGGCTGGTTTCGGGGGGGTCGATTGGGGCGGGATCGGTCGTATCGCCCTCAGCTGGGTGATTTCGCCGCTGCTGGGCGGCGTGCTGGCGGCGGCCGTGTTGGCTGCGCTGCATCGCTTGATCATCGACCGTGCCGACAAGATTGCGGCCGCGCGTGTCTGGGTGCCGGTGCTGATCGGCGTGATGTCATGGGCGTTTGGTGCATATCTGACGATCAAAGGGCTGAAGCAGATTGTGCATGTCACCTTTGGCGGCGCGCTGCTGATCGGACTGGCTGCGGGCGTTATTGCCTATCTGCTGTCGCGCCCTTATGTGCGCTACAAGGCCAAGGGGCTTGAGAACCGGAACAAGTCGCTGAAGGTGCTGTTCCAACTGCCGCTGGTCCTCTCGGCCGCATTGATGAGCTTCGCGCATGGCGCGAATGATGTGTCGAACGCTATTGGCCCGCTGGCCGCTATCGTTCACGCGCTGGGGCAGGACAGCAGCAGCGCCATAACAATCCCGACGTGGGTGATGGTCATTGGTGCGTTGGGGATTTCGGTCGGGCTGCTGCTGTTCGGGCCGAAGCTGATTGCCATGGTGGGCGACCAGATCACGAAGCTCAACGCGATGCGGGCCTATTGTGTCGCCCTTTCGGCAGCCGTTACCGTTATTGCTGCGTCGTGGCTGGGGCTGCCGGTCAGTTCGACCCATATCGCCATTGGCGGCATTTTCGGCGTAGGGTTCTTCCGCGAATGGACCGAGGCTCGCCGCATGAGTCGCGGCGACGATAACAGCCCCACCAGCCCCAGCATCGCCACCGAGGAACGTAGTCGCCGCAAATTGGTGCGCCGTTCCCACTTCCTGACGATCATAGCGGCTTGGGTGATCACAGTTCCCGCGACTGCGTTCCTCTCGGCGCTCTCTTTCCTAACTCTGCGGCTTTTTGTCGGCTAAGCGATAAAATCCCGATATTCCAATATGTAGCAAGAAAGGCCTCCGACTGGGGGCCTTTCTTTTGCGGTCAAACTTAATTCTGTCGACATAATTTTGATTGACCGCCGCATGTGGAATGATTTTCACTGTCATTACGTCATTCTGCCGACAGAACTGTGGAGGGTTCGGCGCAGCGCGACGATGGGAGGAGAAAATGATGAATATCAAGAAGATTGCCGTGCTTGGCGCGGTGTCTGTGATGCTGGGCGCGGGTCTGCACGCCACCAATGCTGCGGCAGATGTGTCGGTCATGATCCCCGCAGGGCCGGGCGGGGGGTGGGATGGCACCGGGCGGCAGGCCTTTGGCGCCATGAATGCCGCCGGTATCTACACCGATGGCGTCAGCTTTACGAATACCGGCGGTGCGGGGGGCACTATCGGGCTGGCGGCGTTTCAGAACAGTGAAAAGGGCAAGGCTGATGCCTTGGCCGTGTTCGGCGCCATCACGGTAGGGTCGATCATGCTGAACAGCTCGCCCATTGATCTGTCGACATATACGCCGATCGCGCGGCTGACGGCCGAACATCTGGTGATCGCCGTCGACTCGCGGTCCGAGATCCAGACACTGGAGCAGCTGGTCACCGCGCTGAAGGAAAACACCGGTGCCGTGCCGGTAGGCGGCGGCTCGGCGGGCGGGGTTGACCACATCGCGCTGGCATTGTTGGCGCAAGCCGCCGATATTCCGGTGGCCGACCTGAACTACATCCCCCAAACATCGGGGGCCGAAACCGTGACGGGTATTGTGAACGGCACGCTTGTGGCCGGGATCTCGGGCATTTCGGAATTCGTCCCGTTCGAGGAACAAGACCGCATCCGTATCCTTGGCATCACATCGGCCGAACGCCATGCCAGCCTGCCCGATGTCGCGACCTTCAAAGAAGCGGGCTTTGATGTGGAAATCGCGAACTGGCGCGGCATCTTGGGCGCGCCAGACATGCCCGCCGACAACGCCGCCGAATGGGTCGCGCGCTTTGATGCGCTGAACGACAGCGACGCGTGGGCGCAGGTGCTGCAAACGCAAGGCTGGGACGGGTTCTATCTGTCCGGCCCCGCATTCGGCGACTTCATCGCCGCCGAGAACGAGCGCATCGGCGACATCCTGAAAGGGGCAGGTCTGATCGAATAGCAGGCCGTACAGACAGGGGCCTGTGCCCCTGCCACCTTTTCACCCGATAGACCCGAAAGGGAAATCCGATGACTTCTTTTCACGCAGCACGCCCGTATTGGCTTGCGGCTATCGTGATCGGCATGGGCGGTGTCTGTATATGGGGCGCCAGTTTCTTGCCGGGCGCTAGCCGATACGCGGGCATAGGGCCGGGGGCCTTCGCCATGATCGTGGGCGTGGGGCTGGTTCTGCTGGGCGGGATTTTGGCGATCCAGATCCTGCGCGGTGCCACGTTTGAGGCGCAGGCGACCGAGAGCGCCGACACCGACCGACCCGTGAACCACAAGGCGCTTGCTCTCGCCCTGATCGCCGCGGCGGTGCCCATTGTGACCATCCAGGCGCTGGGTTTGCCGCTGACGGCGATGATCAGCTTCACGCTTGTCGCGCGCGCGTTCGGGTCGCGGACGCTGTGGCTGGATCTGGGCGTTGGGCTGGTACTGGGCAGTTTATCATGGCTGCTTTTCAACGCCTTGGGGCTGCAACTGGGCGACTTCCTGCCCTTCATTGGGGGCTGACATGGATAGCTTTCAACAGCTGATTTACGGGTTTGGCGTCGCGTTGCAGCCGATGAACCTACTTTGGGCGCTGGTCGGGTCGGTGTTGGGCACCGCGATTGGCGTGTTGCCAGGCATTGGTCCTGCGTTGACGATCGCGCTTTTGCTGCCGGTCACCATCTCGATCGCGCCGACAGCGGCGTTCATCATGTTTGCGGGCGTTTTGTACGGGGCGATGTACGGCGGCTCGACCACCTCGATCTTGATCAACACCCCGGGCGAGGCCGGTTCCATGATGACCGCGCTGGAGGGGAACAAGATGGCCCGCGACGGGCGCGGCGCACCGGCGCTGGCCACAGCCGCCATCGGATCGTTCGTCGCGGGGACGATTGCCACCATCGCGCTGACTTTTGTTGCCCCCAGCGTGGCCGAACTGGCCTTTATTCTGCGCCCCGCCGACTATTTCGCGCTGACTGTGCTGTCGTTTTGTTCGGTTGCGGTGGTGATGGGGGCCTCGCGGGTGCGGGGGTTCATATCGCTGTTCATCGGGCTGGCGCTGGGCACCGTCGGCATCGACCAGATGACCGGCCAGCCGCGCCTGACGTTCGGCGTCGCCGATCTGCTGGACGGCGTGGAGCTGACGGTCGTTCTGGTTGCCCTGTTTGCGGTGGGCGAGATTCTGTTCGTCGCCTCGCGCTATGACCGTAGTCAGGAAAAGCCGCTGAAAGTCGGCGGACGCTGGTTCACGCGCGAGGATTTTTGCCGCAGCTGGAAGCCTTGGTTGCGCGGCACGGTGATCGGCTTTCCTATTGGCACATTGCCAGCGGGCGGGTCGGAAATCCCCACAATGCTGAGCTATACGTTGGAACGTAAGCTGGCCAAAAAGCCCGAAGAATTCGGCCACGGCGCGATCGAGGGCGTCGCCGGCCCCGAGGCTGCGAACAACGCCGCTGCCGCAGGCATTCTGGTGCCGCTGCTGACGCTGGGCCTGCCGACATCGGCCACCGCTGCCATCTTGCTGGCGGCGTTCCAGAACTACGGCCTGCAACCGGGCCCCAACCTGTTCAATTCCAACCCCGAACTGGTCTGGGGGCTGATCGCGTCGCTGTACATCGGCAACGCCATGTTGCTGGTGTTGAACCTGCCGCTGGTGGGCATCTGGGTGAAGCTGCTGTCCATCCCGAAACCGCAGCTTTACGCGGGCATCCTGATCTTTGCGCTAATCGGGATTTGGGGCGTGTCAGGCTCGGTCGTCGATCTGATGCTGATGGTTGCCATCGGGCTGATGGGCTATGTCATGCGGGTATACGATTTCCCCATCGCGCCTGTGCTGATCGGGCTGATCTTGGGGCAGATGGCCGAAAACCAGCTGCGGGTCGCCCTTGCGTCGCGCCAAGGCAGCCCTTGGGTGCTGCTGGAAACGCCGACATCCGTCGTTTTGCTATTGATTGCTGCGGGCACGTTCCTTGTGCCGATGCTGCTGCGCCGCTTGCGCGCCGCCGCGTGATAACCCGAAAAAGAGAGAGAAAATGAAGACTTACGATGTGCGGGTCCACCCTTCCAGCGCCCGTCTGCCGCGGGAAGACCAGTTGGCGTGGCATATCGCCAGCTTCGCCGCGAACCCCGGCCCGTTGGATGCCGACGTGCTAGAGATGATCGCGTGCCGCATCGTCGACAATGCGGCGGTGGCTTTGGCGGCGATCAATCGCGGGCCGGTTGCATCGGCCCGCGCGATGGCGCTAGGGCACCCACGAAAGGGCGGTGCGACGCTGTATGGCCTGCCTGCCACCCAGCGGTTCGACGCGGAATGGGCCGCGTGGGCGAATTCTACTGCCGTGCGCGAGTTGGACTATCACGATACCTTTCTGGCCGCCGAATACTCGCACCCCGGCGACGCAATCTCGCCCCTGATCGCGGTGGCGCAGCAGATGGGCGTGTCGGGGGCCGATCTGGCCCGTGGGATCGCGGTGCACTACGAAGTCCACGTCGCGCTGGTGAAGGCGATCTCGCTGCATAAATACAAGAAAGACCACGCGGGGCATCTGGCCCCCGCGACGACCGCCGGCATCGGCGCGATGCTGGGCCTGCCGCCCGAGGTGATCTATCAAGCGGTGGGGCAGGCGGTGCACCTGTCGTTTTCGACCCGCCAAAGCCGCAAGGGCGAAATTTCCAGCTGGAAGGCCTATGTTCCCGGCTTCACCGGCAAGCTTGCAGTTGAATGCATCGACCGCGCCATGCGGGGCGAGGGGTCGCCATCGCCTATCTACGAGGGCGAGGATTCCGTCATCGCCTGGATGCTGGGCGGCAAGGACGACGTCTATCACGTTACCTTGCCCGAAGCTGGCGAAAGCCCCCGCGCCATTTTGGAAACCTATACCAAGGCGCATTCGGCTGAATATCAGGCGCAGGCACTGATCGATCTGGCGATCGAGATGGGCCACCAGATCCCCGATTGGGATCAGGTGAAAAGCATCGTCTTGGAAACCTCGCACCATACGCATCACGTGATCGGCACGGGCGCGGCAGACCCGCAAAAGTCCGATCCCGAGGCAAGCCGCGAGACGCTGGACCATTCGATCATGTATATCCTTGCCGTCGCACTGGAAGATGGCGCGTGGCACCATGTCGACAGCTACACGCGCGAGCGCGCCCGCGCGGCGGACAAGCGCGGTCTGTGGCACAAGATCACCACGGTCGAGCACCCCGATTGGACCGCCCGCTACCACGAACAAGACCCCGACAAGCGCCAGTTCGGCGGCAAGATCATCATAACCCTACGCGATGGCACGGTGATCGAAGGAGCGCGCGGCGTGGCCGATGCGCACCCCAACGGCAAGGCCCCTTGGGGGTGGGACGCCTATGTCGGCAAGCTGCAAACGCTGGCTGGCGCGGAATTGGGCAGCGAGGCGCTGGAACGTTTCACCGCTGCGGCCCATGCCCTTGCCACGCTTGCCCCGCCCGAGATCGACCTGCTAATTCCCGCCTTGCCCGCCGGTCGCGTCACCCCTGCCAGTGTCACTGGCGCAGGGATATTCGACCACGGGCTGTGATGCCGCGGCCCCCCAGGGGGCTGCCCATAGGGGCCGACCTGATGACAGACCAAGACGACAGCCTTGTTGACCGCGTGTACGACCGCCTGCTGGGGCAAATCCTTTCAGGTGATCTGGCCCCCGGCGCCAAGCTGTCCGAGCCGAAGATCGCAGCTGCCGACCAGATCAGCCGCGCGCCCGTGCGCGAGGCGATCCGGCGGCTGGAGGAGCGGGGCCTTGTCACGCACCGTTTGCGGCAAGGGGTGCGCGTCATCGTGCCGGACGAGGCGATGCGCGCCAACCTGATGGCCGTGCGCGGCGCGCTAGAGGGGTTGGCCGCCCGCCAAGCCGCCCAGAATGCAACCGAGGACGAGCTGAAAACCCTCGCCACTATGCTGGACGCGCACCGCGATGTTTTGGAACGCGACGGGCCACTGGATTACTGGCAGTCGCGCGCGAATACCGACTTTCACCACCGCGTGGCCACCATGTCGCGCAACACCCATCTGATCGACCTGATCAACGACCGCTTTTGGCCGTTGTTCCAGTTGGTCCGCCGCGCCCGCCGCGACGAGGCTGGCCGTATCCGGCGATCGTATGTCGAACACCGCCGCATCGCGAATGCCATCATCGAACGCGATGGCGATGTGGCCGAACTGCTGATGCGCCGCCATATCGAGGCGGCCTTCGTCACCTGATATCCCTTGGGAGGGGGAGGATATGACCTATCTGGTTGCCACGGATCTGCCACACACACCCGCAGGGCAGCGCTTTCGCGCCTTGCTGGATCGTCCCGAAATCTTGCGCCTGCCGGGCGCACATAACGGGCAGGCCGCCCTGCAAGCCAAGGCGGCGGGTTTTGACGCGCTTTATCTGTCGGGTGCGGCCATGACGGCCAGCATGGGGCTGCCCGACCTTGGGATCATCACGGTGGACGAGGTGGCGTTTTTCATCCGCCAGATCGCCCGCGCCACCGGCTTGCCGCTGCTGGTCGACGGCGACACCGGCTATGGCGAGGCGCTGAACGTCATGCATATGGTTCGCGTATTCGAGGAAGCCGGCGCGGGTGCTGTGCATCTGGAAGACCAGCTTTTGCCCAAGAAATGCGGCCACTTGAATGATAAAAAGCTGGCCGGCGCGCATGATATGGCCGCCAAGGTCGCCGCCGCCGCGCGGGCCCGCCGCGATCTGGTTATTATCGCCCGCACCGATGCCGCCGCCAGCGAGGGGATCGAGGGGACGATCGCGCGCGCCAAGCTGTATGTTGCGGCGGGGGCCGATGCCATCTTCCCCGAGGCGCTGACCTCGGTCGAGATGTTCCGTCAGGTACGGGCGGCGTTGCCGGGGGTGAGGCTGCTAGCCAATATGACCGAATTCGGCCGCACCCCCGCGCTGACCGCGCAGGAGTTTCAGGATCTGGGCTATGATATGGTGATCTGGCCGGTGTCCAGCCTGCGCGTTGCGAACAAGGCGCAGGCGCGGCTGTACCAAACCATCGCGCGCGATGGGACGCCCGCCGCAATGATCCCCGACATGCAGACCCGCGCCGAGCTTTACGACCTGATCGGCCTGAACGCTTTCGAGGCGCTCGACACCTCGATCGCGCTCAGCGTTGCGCCTTAGCGGGCGGTCGCGCCTTCCAGCAAGGCCAGGCAGAATTGGGTGGCGCGGTCCATGTCTTGCACTGATACCCATTCCAGCGGGCCGTGGATGTTCTGCATGCCGGTGAACAGGTTGGGGGTGGGCACGCCCATCTCCGTCAGGCGCGAGCCATCTGTGCCGCCACGGATCGGCACTGATACAGGCTCGATCCCGACGGCGCGGGCTGCGGTGCGCGCCAGTTCGACAGGCGTCATGTCCTTTTCCAGCCAGTAGCGCATGTTGCGGTACTGCGGGCGGATGGTGCAGGTGATGCTGGCGCGCGGCTCGCCTGCGGCGACGGCATCACAGATCTTGCGCACCAGCGCGCCCTTGGCCTCTAACCCGTCCAGTTCAAAGTCGCGCAGGATCAGCGTAATGCGCATTTCGGACGAGCCGCCGGTCATCTCGGTGACGTGGATGAACCCCTCGCGGTCTTCGGTCACTTCAGGGGTCATTGTTGCTTGGGGCAGGGTTTGCACAATTTTGGCGGCCAGATGCACGGCGTTAACCATCTTGTCCTTGGCCTGACCCGGATGGATCGAGACGCCCTTGACCACGATCTGCACCCCGTCGGCCGAGAAGCTCTCGTACTCAATTTCGCCCACCGCGCCGCCGTCGAAAGTATAGGCGAAATCGGCCGCCAGATCTGCGGGCAGCCGCGCGTCCACGCCTTTGCCGATTTCCTCGTCAGGGGTGAATGCCAAGCGGATCTTGCCGTGCTTCAGCCCGGGCGTGGTCAGCAGGTGGTGCGCGGCGGTCATGATGATGCTGACACCGGCCTTGTCGTCGGCCCCGAGCAGGGTCGTGCCGGATGCGGTGATGATGTCCTCACCCACTTTTCGCGCCAGATACGGGTATTCGGCCGGAGACAGGATCAGGTCGGGGTTGTCGGGGTAGGTGATGTCGCCCCCGTTATAGCCGCGCACAACGCGCGGCTTCACACCCGTTGCGTTGAACTGCGGGGCGGTATCTACGTGGGCCAGCAGGCCGATGGTGGGGCCGTCGACGGTGGCGGGCACCGTTGCCAGAACTACGCCGTAATCGGTCAGCTGCACGTCTTGCGCCCCCATCTGCAGCAGTTCATCGCGCAGCAGCGTCATCATATCCAACTGGATTGCCGTGCTGGGCTGGCTGGTGCTGTCGGCATCACTTTGGCTGTCGATGGCGGCGTAGCGTACCAAGCGGTCTTCGACTTCACGGGCGAAAGACATACGGAATCCTTTCAATTTGGGCGACTCGTTGCCGGTTAGGGGGCGCGTTCGGGCTTGCGAAGTCAAGCCTGCCCTTGGCGCACCCCCGCTGCACGTCTACTAAACCCCAAAAGAAACCGGAGGCAGCGATGTGCGGGATTGTAGGCGTTTTGGGGCAGCACGAGGCTGCGCCCCTGTTGGTCGAGGCGCTGAAGCGGCTGGAATATCGTGGTTACGATTCCGCAGGGATCGCCACTGTCAACAATGGCGCGATAGGGCGGCGGCGCGCGGTGGGCAAGCTGGTGAACCTGTCCGACCATCTGGTACATGCCCCGTTGGCCGGGCGCGCAGGCATCGGGCACACCCGCTGGGCCACCCACGGTGCGGCGACCGAGGTAAACGCCCATCCGCACACGGGCCATGGCGTCGCGGTTGTCCATAACGGGATCATCGAAAACTACCGCGCGCTGGGCGCGGCGCTGGCGGATGAGGGCGTGTTGCCGACCTCGCAGACTGACACGGAAATCGTCGCGCTGCTGATTGGCCGCGCGTTGCAGGGCGGCGCAAGCCCCGCTGCGGCGGTGGCCGCGGTTCTGCCGCAGCTAGAGGGGGCCTTTGCCCTGTGCATGCTGTTCGAGGGGTACGACGACCTGATGATCTGTGCCCGCCGCGGCAGCCCGCTGGTGATTGGCCATGGCACGGGCGAGATGTTCGTGGGGTCGGACGCCATCGCGCTGGCACCGCTGACCGACCGCTTGACCTATCTGGATGAGGGCGACTGGGCGGTCATTACCCGCGCCGGTGCGCAGGTTTTTGACGCGCAGGGTGCGCCGGTCACCCGCCCGTTGCAGCGCATCGCGGTTGATCAGGCGCGGGTCGATAAGGCAGGTTACCGCCACTTCATGGCCAAGGAAATCGCCGAGCAGCCGACCGTCGTCGCGAACGCTTTGGCTGCCTATATCGACGAAGGTGGAATGCCCGCGCTGCCGGTTGATTTTACTGGTGTGGATCGCGTGGTGTTGGTGGCCTGCGGCACAGCCAGCTATGCTTGCCATGTCGCCAAATACTGGTTCGAGCAGATCGCGCGCATCCCAGCTGAAATCGACGTCGCTTCCGAGTTCCGCTACCGCGACCCCGTCCTGTCGCCGCGCAGCATGGCCGTTTTTGTCAGCCAATCGGGCGAGACGGCTGACACTCTGGCCGCGCTGCGCCATGTGCGGGGGCAGGTGGCGCAGGTTGTTGCGGTGGTGAACGTTCCCACATCATCCATCGCGCGCGAGGCTGATTGCGTTTTGCCGATCTGGGCGGGGGTGGAAATCGGTGTCGCATCGACCAAAGCCTTCACGTGCCAATTGACCGTTTTGGCGCTGATGGCGCTACAAGCGGCAAAGGCCCGCGGCACGATAGATGATGCCCAAATTGCGGCGCACGTGCAGGGCTTGCGGTCAGTCGCGGGGCTAATGAACGTGGCGATTGATGGCGCAAACGCCTATCCTGCGGTGGCCCAACAGTTGGCGCAAGCACGCGACATCTTGTTTCTGGGGCGCGGGCCGATGTTCCCTCTGGCACTGGAGGGCGCGTTAAAGTTAAAAGAAATCAGCTATATTCATGCTGAAGCTTATGCATCAGGTGAGCTGAAGCACGGCCCCATCGCGCTGATTGATGCCGACGTGCCTGTGATTGTATTCGCGCCGCCCGATGGTCTGTTCGACAAAACCGTATCGAACATGCAAGAGGTCATGGCACGCCACGGTAAGGTACTGCTAGTCAGTGACGCGCACGGGATAGCCGAAGCGGGCGAAGGTGTGTGGGCGACTATCACCATGCCCAGCGTCGATGCAGTTTGGGCGCCGATCTTGTATGCGGTGCCTGCCCAGTTCCTAGCCTATTACACAGCGGTGGCCAAGGGCACGGATGTCGACCAACCGCGCAACCTTGCCAAGTCAGTCACGGTTGAATAGCGCGGCCTAGTCCAGCCACAGGTCCTGCAAGCCCGAAACTGGGGTGGCAATCGTGGTGCCACCCAGTCGCGCGGCCTGTGCGCGCAGGCCCAACTGTTGCGCTGCGCCGATAGCATCGCAGCGCCCGTCCGGCCCGATGGTGGCTGCGATTCCGCGTAAAAACAGGGCCAGTCCCGCTGCCGCCTGTCGCACGCCGTCGGCCATATGCAGGTTGCCGGTGCTGTCCGGCCCCAAACGGCTGAGCATCACGCCCAGCTCGGCGTCCAATGTGCCGAGGCTGATCGCCAGGCCTTCGGCTTCAACCGCGGTGCGGCGCAGCACGGTGGACAGGTCTTCACGGGTATTGATTTTTCGCATGGCGCTCATTGCAGTTTTCCTGTGACGGCTTCGATACAGTGCAGCAGCGCTTCTTTGGTGAAGGGCTTTGCGATGAAGTTGTTCATGCCGGCCTTGCGGCCACGTTCGATCAGTTCCTTGCTGGCGGTGCCGGTGATCAGGATAAAACCAATCCGCTGGGTTGATCGGTTCGCTCGCAGCGCCTCTAGCAATTCCAGCCCGTCCATGCCGGGCATGTTGTAGTCCGAAATCACCAAATGCACTGGCGAGGCCACGAGGCGGTTCAGGGCCTTTTCGCCGTTCGCTTCGTACTGGACTTTGGTTATGCCCGCCCAATCCAGCGCTTGTTCAATCAGGGCGCGGCTGACGGTCATGTCGTCGACAACCATCACCTGCAGGTTTGCCTTCAATGGCATCGCGGTCTCCTCGGGGTCTTAATGCGAAGGGCTGGTGGGGGTGACCAGCTGATATTGAGTGGCGCCGGTGATGCGGAACTGTTGTGCCGCAGGGCCGTCGACACGTTCGGAATGGCCGATAAACAGCGCGCCGTCGCTCGACAGCACAGTAGCGAAGCGTTGCCACAGGCTGCGGCGCATATCTGTGTCAAAATAGATCACCACATTGCGGCAAAAAATGACGTCGA
This sequence comes from Ketogulonicigenium robustum, assembly GCF_002117445.1. Taxonomy (NCBI): domain Bacteria; kingdom Pseudomonadati; phylum Pseudomonadota; class Alphaproteobacteria; order Rhodobacterales; family Roseobacteraceae; genus Ketogulonicigenium; species Ketogulonicigenium robustum. Next base: position 1,481,445 of record NZ_CP019937.1, on the reverse strand, counting down.
ACGTGCCGCTGAACGGCCAAGGCTGGTGCAGGTTCAACTCGCCAAACCGCATGATGGCCTTCAGGGCCGGCTTGGCCGTAAAACTGTCGCCCTGCTGGTCGAAATACTTGCGAAGGCGCTGCCCGCCGATCGCCGCAATGGTGTCGGTGGGATAGACGCCGGATTCGGCGCGAGCGACAACCTCGGGGTCGATGTCGGTCGCCAGTATCAGAACATCGTGCTGCGCCGCATCGGGAAAGGCATCCAGCACGGTCATCGCCATCGAATAGGCCTCCTCGCCCGAGGAGCACGCCGCAGACCACAGCCGCACACGCCCGCCCGCCTTCGCCCGCGCTATCAGTTGGGGTAGCACATCGCGCGCAAGCGCATCGAAATGGTGCCCCTCGCGGAAAAAGGCTGTCACGTTGGTGGTGATCGCCGAGAGGAGGTGGCGTCTTTCCTCTTTGCCGCGGTCGCTGTCCAGCAGCGTGCAGTAAGCCCCGAAGTCGGCCATATTCAGCGCGCGCAGGCGTTTGGAGAGGCGCGCGACCAGCAGGCCGCGTTTTGCCTCGCTCAGCACTATGCCGGTGTCGCTGTGGACGATCTGCGACAGCTTGCCGAATTGGGCCGCCGTCATCGCGGGTGCGGTGTCTTGCGCTGTCAGCATGAGGAGAAGCCCTCGGTGCCCGGTAGTAATTGGGCTAGGTCGATTTTGCGCAAAATGCGGCCGTCGTCGAACGTGGCCATGCCCGAGATAAACTCGCGCGAGGGGTCGGAGGCGATGTCGGGCACCGCCCGAATCTGCGCGTCATCGATCGTGACGATGTCCGAGACCAGCTCCGCCAGCAGGCCCACAACCTTGCCGTCATACAGAACGATGATGATTACGTGGCGGGGCGAGGGTTCTGTCGGTGCAAAGCCCAACCGAGCCGCGAGATCGACCACCGCCACCACCGCGCCGCGCAGGTTGATGACGCCTTTGATGTAGGGCGGCGCGTGCGGCAGCACGGTCGCGGGCGCCCAACCGCGAATTTCCCGCACGAGGCCGATGTCGATGCAGAAGTCCTGCCCCGCCAGTTTAAAGGCGACCACGTCGTTTTTACCAATGGAATTATGCGTGATGGACTGAAGCATGCTCAGGCGCTCGCTGCTAGGGAACGGGTTCGGTCGCTGCCCGAGGCAAGAACGATTTCCTCGGGGTCGATGATAAGGGCAATCTGACCGTCGCCCAGAATAGTCGCCGCCGAGACGCCGGCGACGCGACCGTAGTTTTCCTCGATACTTTTGATCACCACCTGCCGCTGGTCGACGATGCCGTCGACGTGCAGGGCCGCGCGTTTTTGGCTGTCGGTCTCCACCACGATCAGGACGCCATCTTCCAAGGGCGTGGGGGTGTCACGCATTGCAAAAGCGCGCCCCAGATCGATAATCGGGATCATGTCGCCACGATTGCTGATCATGCGCCCGCTGTCGCCTAGCCGGTGCAGTTCCGATACGGCGGGACGCAGGGTCTCCTGCACCGAGGTTATGGGCAGCACCATGGTTTGGTCGCCCAACTGAACCAGCATCCCCTCCAACACCGCAAGGGTAAGGGGAAGGGTAATGGCAAAGGTTGTGCCTTTCCCCTCGACCGAGGTGATCATGACGCGCCCGCCAAGGGCCATGATTTCGCGCCGGACGACATCCAGCCCGACGCCGCGTCCCGAAATGGCCGAAACTTCGGCCTTGGACGAAAACCCTGGAAGGAACAGCAGTTGGTCGATTTCCGACGGTGTCAGCTGGGTACCGGGCAGGATCAGGCCACGGTCTTCGGCGATCTGACGCACGCGCGGGCGATCGATGCCGCCGCCATCGTCCGAGACCTCGATCTGCACCCGCCCCGACCTATGGGCCGCAGACAATGTGATTGTGCCTTGCAACGGTTTTCCGCGGCGCTGACGCGTCACTTCATCCTCCAGCCCGTGGTCGACCGAGTTGCGGATCATATGTGTCAGCGGGTCCATCAACCGCTCGATCATGGTTTTGTCGACTTCGGTCTGCTCGCCCGTGGTGATCAACTGCACGGGTTTTCCCGTGGCATCGGCTGCCTCGCGCAGGATGCGGTGCATGCGCTGGAACACCAGCTTCAGCGGCTGCGCGCGGATCGCCATGACGCTTTCCTGAATTTCACCAGCTAGCTGCCGGATAGCATCAAGGCCTGCCGTAACATCCAGATCCTGTGCCAGCCCTGCCGTCTGAATAATGCGGGAAAGCATAGCCTCTTTAATGACCAACTCACCGATCATGTTCATCAGCCTGTCGACACGGTCCAAGTTGACGCGGATGCTTGCGGTCGCCTCGGCGGTGGGCGATGGGGCGGCGGCGGGCGCGTTGCTGGGTACAGGGTCCGGTACCGCGTCGAAATCGATCACGATGGGGGTGAAGGCGTCGTCATCCTGCACGATCGGTGCAATTTCCAGATCGCAACAATCTACGACAAATTCAAAGACAGCGCGCACTTCTGACAGGTCGGCCGCCGTTCGCAGCGTGATGTGCCATTGCAGCGCGGGTTCAGCGGCGGTCCAATCCTCCAACGAGGGAAGGGCGTCTTGCTGTAGGGTGACGGTCATGTCGCCCAATTTTTGCAACGCGACCAACAGGGCAAGAGGGTCGTTGCCCGAGCGGTACAGCGCCGCATGCGGGGTGAAACGAATGGTAAAGCCAGATTCGTCCCCCTCGGGCATCGCGAAGTCCAGCAAAATGGGGGTGAAAGCTACCGCATCGTCACTCCCGCCGCCGCCGATCAGCCGGTCTAGCTCGGCCAAAAGCGCGTCGACACGGGGCTGGTCGGCAGGGCTATCCTGCCGCGCGGCGGCGATCAGGTCGGCCAGGCAATCGGCGCAGCGATGCATCACAGGCATCACCTGCTGGTCTGCGGCGGCACGATCGCTGCGGATCAGGTCGAGCACGGTTTCAAACCGATGTGCAAAAGTCACCAGCACGCTGAGGCCAAACGCCGCCGCGCCACCTTTGACCGAGTGAACGGCGCGAAAGACAGCGTGGACCGTTTCCTTGTCGTGGCACGGTGTCTCCATCTGGCGCAAGCCTGCGGCCAAGCTGTCCAGCAGCTCGTCGCACTCGACAAAGAATAGATCACGCAACTCGTCCATTTCAGCCATGCCGTTAACGTCCCAAGACGCGGTCGATCACGGCGACCAGCTTGTCGTCTTCGAACGGTTTCACAATCCAGCCAGTCGCGCCGGCCTGCCGCGCACGCGCCTTCAGGTCGTCGCCGCTTTCGGTGGTCAGTACCAAAATGGGAACGTCGGCGTGCGATTTGCTGGCGCGCACGGCCTCGATCACGCCAAAGCCGTCCATGCGCGGCATATTGATGTCGGTGATGATCAGGGCAGGGTCGGCGTCCATCAATGTGCCGACGCCTTCCACGCCATCAGCCGCCAGAAACACGTCGAAACCCGCGTTGCGCAGCGCGCGCGCAACCAAGCTGCGGATGGTCGGGGAATCGTCGATTGCAAGAATGCGGGCGCTCATTGCAACACCTCGGCACCCATCACCTGCAGTGTGGCTGCTGCGTCTAGTGTCCAGCCGCTTATCGTGAACGGCACCCCATCGCTTTCCCACTGTTTGCGTGCGACCAGCAGGACTTCCACCCCCAGCCCACCGATCCGCTGCACAGGCTGCGCATCCAGCTGCAGCGCCGTACCGCGATGAGGCAGAAGCTGCGCGGCCAAGGCAGTTGCTGCCTTTCGGTCGAGTATTACGGGCAGGATGAGGGCGGTCACGGCATTCCCCTTGATCTGGCAGGCGCTGCGCGGGGCGGGCCCTGCGAGCAGTGTTTCCGAATCGCTAGCAGGTGCCGCTTAACAATCTGTTGCCATGCGTTCGCGCCGCCGCTGAACTTTTCTTAACTTTTCTGCGCCACCCTAGAGCCACGATATGAAGGAGCCTGCCGTTGTCCGAACCCCTGCTGCTGATCGTCGATGCCGACAGCACACGCCGACACCATTTGATCCGTGCCTGCCTGCTGGCCGCGCCTGGGATGCGCGTGGCCGGTGCGGGCCACGCGAGCGAGGCTGAAATGCTGCTGGATGCGCGCCGCCCCCAGCGAATTGCTGTCGCAGATGGGGTGGAAAACCGTGCGAGTGTTATCGCCAAGGCGCGTATAACGGGGGTCGATTGCTTGATCTTTGCCGCGGGCGGCGGGTCGTTTTCGGAAATGGCGCAGCAGATCATCAGTGGCATTCGCGTGCATCCGCCCGCCTCGGTGGTGACGTATGGCGCAGCGATTTCACAGCTTATTCTGATCGGCGCGTCCACCGGTGGCATTGCCGCAATCGAGAAAATTTTAACGACATTTCCCGCAGACTGCCCGCCGGTTCTTCTCGTCCAACACATCCGCGATGGCTTTGCCGAAGGGTTTGTGCGCCGCTTGGATCAGATTCTGGCGCCGCAGGTGCGCGTCGCGGCCGAGGGCGTGATTCTGACACCCGGAACCATCCACGTTGCAGCACGATCCGACCGTCATCTGGGCGTCACGCGGCGGGCAGGGGTGTTGCGATCACGGCTGCTGGCGGGGCCGCCGGTCGCGGGGCATAGCCCGTCGGTCGACGTCTTGTTTTCCGACGGCGCTGCACTAGCACCCGAGATTGACGTGCGTGCTGCGTTGCTGACGGGCATGGGGGCCGATGGTGCCAACGGCATGTGCGCCATCTACGACGCGGGGGGCCATACCATCGCGCAGGATCGCGACAGTTCGGTCGTCTGGGGCATGCCGCGCATGGCAGTGGAACGTGGCGGCGTGTCCGAAGTTTTGCCACTGAACCGTATTGCAGCCGCGCTCCTACGAACGGGTGAAGCCGCGCGCGCGCCCGCGCCGCTACGGTAAGGGAGCTTCAGGTGAGCCTGACCCGCCACAAAACAATTCATGTCGTGCAGGGTGATTGCGCGATTTCCGATGATCCGTCGGTGATGATTACGACGGTTCTCGGCTCGTGCGTATCCGCCTGCATCTTTGATATGCAGCGGAATATCGGGGGCATGAACCACTTTTTGCTGCCTGACGCAGGGCGCGACGCCGGTGATAACCGCTACGCCGCCGCCGCGATGGAGCGGTTGACCAACGGTCTTTTGCGTCAGGGCGCGGTGCGCGGGCGCCTGCAAGCCAAGATTTTTGGCGGCGCACGCATCGTGGCGGGGCTGTCGGATATTGGCCAACGCAACGCGCTGGCGGCGCGCGAATTTCTTGCAGCTGAAGGTATTCCCATTCTGGCCGCCGACCTTGGCGGCACCGAGGCGCGCCGTATCCGGTTTTGGCCTGTCGGGGGACGCGTGCAACTTTTGCTGCTGGGCGCCGCAGACTCGCCCGTACGCGAGGCGCCAACCCGACCCGTCGCAGGTGCAATCGAGATTTTCTAATCGCCGCATGCCGGCACGACTTTTGACGAGGGTATTATGGTCAGGAATATGCGCGTTGCGCCGCTGATTGCTTTGGGTTTTGCCCTAATTTTGGCTCTTGCGGCGGGCTTCAGCGGCCTGAGTTGGCTGCGCCTGCAAAAACTGGGCGATGTCGCTAGCTTGGGTGAAGCCGCCACGGCTTTGACGCTTGCGGCAGCAGATGTGGCCCTGCAAGCCGCCGAGCTGCGCAGCGCGCAGGAGCTGGGGGATGGCGGGCGTGTCGCGTCAATATCCGCCGCAATGCGTGCGCAAGCCAACGCATTGGCGCAGGCGGGTGTGATCGGCGCCGACACGCTCTATGCCACTGTCCGCGACCTGCCATTGGATCAGTGGCGACAGGCCGCCACTGCAATCGGCCCAATGGGCCCGCAAGCACAGGCTACCCTTGCAGCCGAGTTAGACGCGCTGATCGACCAAAGCGCGGCTCTGCGCGAGACAGCCCATGTCCAAGGCGACGCGTTGGCCGACCAATCGCGGGCGCTGATCGCCCAAACCATCCGCGAGGTTATGATCGGAAATGCCGTTTTGCTTGTCATGGGCGCGGGTATTGCCATCATCCTGTCGCAAAACCTTTCGCGGCGGATTGGCCGCTTGCTGCAGCAGACGACAGCACTGTCGGGTGGCAATTTGACGGTCGAAATCCCCGAAACTTCGGCCCACAGCGAGATTGATCAGATCACGCGCGCTTTGGGAGTGTTCAAGAAAAACGCGCTGGAACAGCAGCGCTTGGCCGCCGAAAAGCGACGTGCAGACGACGAAAATACGCAGCGGCTGGCAGACGCCGCACATCGGCAAACCCGTGTCGTCACCGATATTGGCGCCGGGCTTGAAAGGCTGGCACAGGGTGATCTGCGCACGCCGATCGGCAGTCCCGCTGCCGACCCCTTTCCGCAAGACTACGAATCGCTGCGGGCCGCCTTCAACCATGTTTTGCAGGTGTTAGCGGGCACGATGTCGCGCATTTCGGACGTTGCGGGACAAGTGCGCGGTGGGTCCGAGGAGATTACAGCGGCGTCACAAGACCTGGCCCACCGCGCCGAAACGCAGGCTGCGACGCTAGAGGAATCTGCCGCAGCCTTGAATGAACTGACCGAAAGCGTCCGATCGACCGCCGTGTTTGCCCGCGCCGCCGAAAAGGCGAGTCACGACAACCATGCCATCGCCGCCGAGGGCGCGGATGTGGTGCGCGATGCGGTGGGCGCAATGCGCGAGATCGAGAAATCCTCGGCGCAGATCACTCGTATCATTGGCGTGATCGACGACATCGCATTTCAGACCAACCTGCTTGCGCTGAATGCGGGCGTTGAAGCGGCCCGTGCGGGCGAGGCAGGCCGTGGTTTCGCTGTCGTCGCGTCCGAGGTGCGGGGGTTGGCCCAGCGGGCATCCGCTTCCGCGCGCGAGATCAAGGCACTGATTTCGCAAAGTGCCGCGCAAGTGCAGACCGGATCAGGGTTGGTGACAAAAGCAGGCGAAAGCTTGGCGCAGATTTTGGCCAAGGCGGGCGAGATGTCGCAGCAGGTCAGCTCGATTGCTGCGGCGGCGGATGAACAATCGAGCGGCCTTGGCGAAGTGAACATCGGCGTGAACCAGTTGGATCAGGTGACACAGCAAAACGCGGCCGTCGCCGAAGAATCCAACGCTGCCGCTGCATCGCTGCACGCCCGCGCCGACGAACTTGCGCGCGAGCTGAAAGCCTTTCAGATCAACGCTGTGTCGCCGGTGGTGCCCATCCGGCAAAATGTCGCGACGCCATCGGTCCGTCGCGCGCCAGCAGCGCATGCTGCGGCCATCCCTGAAAGGCGTCTACGCGCAGGCGGCGGAAAATTCATTGAATTCTAGTAAAATGGCCCGCCCTCATTACAAGGGCGGCCCATTTTACCATCATTGACGGCTTAGTCTTCGGACGGGGCCTCGGCTGCCTTCTTCGCGGCTGTCTTGCGGGGGGCGGCTTTGGTCGTTTTGGCCTTGGTCGCAGTTTTCGCTGCCGGTTTTTTTGCTGCGGGCTTTTTAGCGGCCTTTTTCACGGGTTTCTTTGCGGCCTTGGCTGCGATCAGTTCCAGCGCCTGCTCAAGTGTAATCGCCTCGGGCTCGATCTCCTTCGGGATCGTCGCGTTGACCTTTTCCCACTTTACATAGGGGCCATAGCGGCCGGGCATCACGGCGATAGCGCCACCATCGGGGTGATCGCCCAACTCTTTCAGGGGCTTCGCCGCAGCCGCGCGACCACGCCCACCGGCCAGCTTTTGCGCCAGCAGTTCGACTGCATGGTTCATGCCGATATCGAAGACGTCATCGACCGACTTCAGGTTTGCATAGGTTGTCCCGTGTTTGATGAACGGGCCGAAGCGGCCAAGGCCAGCCTCAATCATTACGCCATCTTCGGGGTGCGGGCCAACCTGACGCGGCAGGTTCAGCAAATCCAGCGCCTTTTCCAGCGTCAATTCTGACGCGGGCCATGTTTTGGGCAGGCTGGCGCGAGGCGGCTTTGGCACCTCTTCGGTCGCTTCTCCGCGTTGGACGTAAGGGCCGAAGCGGCCATCACGCAGGGTGATCGCGTCGCCTTCGTCGTGCCCCAGCAGGCGGCCGTCGGGGCCGATGGCGTCATTTGCAAGTTCGGGCGGGCCGAAGGGGCGGGTAAAGCGGCACTCGGGGTAGTTCGAGCACCCAATAAACGCGCCGCCGGTGCGCGCGGTGCGCATCGACAAATGACCCGTCCCGCAGTTGGGGCACGCGCGCGGGTCGGATCCGTCGGGCTTCGGCGGGAAGATGACGGGGGCCAGAACCTCGTTAAGTTTGTCCAGAACCTCGGTGATCCGCAGCTCGGTCGTCTCGCCCAAGGCCGCGGAAAAGTCGTGCCAGAACCGGCGCAGCACGTCCTTGTAATCGGCATCGCCCGAGGAGACCTTGTCCAACTGGTCCTCAAGATCGGCTGTAAAGTCGTATTCCACATAGCGTGGAAAGTAGTTTTCCAAGAAGGCCGTCACCAGCCGTCCCTTGTCCTGCGGGATCAGGCGGCCCTTGTCTTTTTCGACATAACCACGATCCTGAATGGTCGTGACGATCGACGCATAGGTCGACGGACGCCCGATGCCCAGCTCCTCCATCCGCTTGACCAGCGTGGCCTCGGTGTAGCGCGGGGGGGCTTGCGTGAAGTGTTGCTCGGGGGTGACGGCCAGCTTTTTCAGCGCCTCGCCCTGCATCATTTGGGGCAGGCGGCCTTCATCCTCGTCGGTACTGTCGTCGCGACCTTCCTCGTAGATCGCCAGAAAGCCGTCGAACAGCACCACTTGGCCGGTCGCGCGCAGGCCGACCTGACCATCGGCGGGGCCAATGTCAATGGTCGTCCGCTCCAGCCGTGCAGCCGCCATTTGGCTGGCAATTGTGCGTTTATAGATAAGGTCGTACAGTTTGCGTTGGTCGCTGTCGGTGATTTTCAACTGCTCGGCCGAACGCATCATATCGGTCGGGCGGATGCATTCGTGCGCCTCTTGCGCGTTTTTGGCCTTGTTTTTGTACATCCGCGGACTGGCGGGCAGGTAGTCAGCCCCGAACTTTTCACGGATGGCATCGCGAGCGGCGGCCACAGCCTCGGGGGCCATGTCGATGCCGTCCGTCCGCATATAGGTGATCAAGCCCGCTTCATACAGGCGCTGCGCGGCCGACATGGTCGCCTTGGCGCCCATGCCAAACTTGCGGCTGGCTTCTTGTTGCAGGGTCGACGTCATAAAGGGGGCCGAGGGGTGGCGCTGCGCTGGCTTCGCCTCGACCCCTTGCACGGCCAGCGCGCGCGAGCTGACGGCCTGCACAGCCATCTCGGCGGCGACCTGATTGCCAAGGTCGAACTTATCCAGCTTTTTGCCGGCCAGTGCCACAAGGCGCGCGGTGAAGATCTGCCCGCGCGGCGTTTCCATCTCGACCGAGACCGACCAGTATTCTTGGGCGCGGAATTTTTCGATCTCGACCTCGCGGTCGACGATAACACGCAGGCAGACCGATTGCACGCGCCCCGCCGATTTTGCGCCCGGCAGCTTGCGCCACAGAACCGGCGACAGGTTGAAGCCGACCAGATAGTCCAGCGCGCGGCGGGCCAGATAGGCATCAACCAGTGGGGTGTCGACTTGGCGCGGGTTCTGCATCGCCTCGGTCACGGCCGATTTAGTGATGGCGTTGAATACCACGCGGCTGACCGGTGTGTCTTTTTTGATCGCCTTGCGATCTGTCAGCGCCTCGACCAAGTGCCACGAAATCGCCTCGCCCTCGCGATCCGGGTCAGTGGCGAGGATGAGGTTCGGGTCGGACTTCAGCGCGTCGGCGATGGCCTTGATGTGCTTTTTGCTGTCGGCGTCGACTTCCCATTTCATGGTGAAATCGTGGTCGGTATCGACCGATCCGTCTTTGGGCGGCAAATCGCGCACATGCCCATACGACGCCAGAACCTGATAATCCGACCCTAAATATTTGTTGATCGTTTTGGCCTTGGCAGGAGATTCGACAACGACAACGGGCATATTGAACCTTTTCACTGGCCTGCGAAATCACACTGCCCCGATAGTGTCTTTTGCCCTTGTGGCGCAAGGGGGCGTGGTATCGCGTTCGACTGATAGTTAGGGGCGACCGCTGCCCAGCGCAACCAGCCCGCCGCCGGGACGGTGAATTACACCCTCTAATTCCAGATCGAACAACGCTAGGGTGACGGCGCGGGCATCCAGCCCCAGCGTGTCACGCAGCAGGTGTTCCGGCGTCGGGGTCACGCCGATCTGCGCCAGGATGCACGCCCTCGGGTCATCCGCATGCGGGCGCTGGGGCGGTGGGGCCGGTAGCGGCAGGGTTGCTTGGCGCGGGGTGGGGGTGTCCAGCGCTTCGAGAATGTCATGCGCGTCGCGCACCAGCAGCGCGCCGTCGCGCAGCAGCGCGTTGCAGCCGCCTGCACGCCCGTCCATCGGGTGGCCGGGCACGGCCATGACATCGCGCCCTTGGTCCAAAGCGTCGCGCGCAGTCAGCAGGCTGCCCGATTTCAGCGCAGCCTCGACCACCACCACGGCCTGCGCGAGGCCCGCGACAATGCGGTTGCGGGCGGGGAACTGGCGGGCGTGCGGTGGCGTGCCGGGGGGCAGTTCGCTGATCAGCAGGCCGTCTGCCGCGATTTTTGTGTATAATTCCTTGTTTTCAATAGGGTAGCATTCGTCGATCCCGCTGCCCATCACCGCGATTGTGCCGGTTTCCAGTGCGCCCTGATGGGCCGCGGCGTCGATCCCGCGCGCCAAGCCTGACACGATGACATGCCCTGCCGCGCCCAGCCCGCGCGCCAGTTCCCCCGCCATGCGCATCCCCAGAGACGATGCGTTGCGCGCCCCTATCAGCGCGACGGTCGGGCGCTGCAAAAGTGCGGTGTCGCCCTTGACCCACAAGAACGGCGGGGCGCCAGCGATTGTGCGTAAGTGTGCGGGGTAGATGGGGGAATTGCCTAACACCAAGCGCGCGCCGACACGGTGGCCGCGTTTCACCTCAGCCTCGGCCACGCCGCGCGGGCAGGGGGTGTAATCAACTTCGCCCGCCGCGCGGGCCATATCGGGCAGGGCCAGCAGCGCATCGCGTGCCGACCCGTGATCGTGCAGCAGCCGCCAGAACGTCGCGGCCCCCACGCGCCGCGAGCGATAGAGCTGCACCCAATCAACTGCGTCGTCCGCCATGCCCGCCCCCCTTTTTTGTCAGGGATCGCGGAACATGGTTAATGGGCGATTAACGGCCTAGTAGTCACGCTCGTAGAAAATACCGAGACTGGTGTCGCCTTCGCTGCTGGCGCTGCCTTTCACGGTCACTTCATCCGTCAGTTCTAGGTTCAGGTTGATAGCTGTCTCGTTCGTGCCGACGGTGACATCTGTATAAACATTGTCCGACAGGTATTTCCCCGCGCGAAGCGCCGCGTTTCCTTCGTCGTCCTGCGTAATATCCAGATCGTCCAGCCCTGCACCGGCGCGCAGGTTCTCGACAATGCCGCCGCCGCCCACGCCCATCAACGTGCCGACCGCCGCCGCCAGTTGCACCGCCTGAAACGCCGACAGCGATGACAGGTCACGGCCAAACAGCAACTGGGCGATTACTTCGTCCTGCGGCAGTTCGGGCTGCGAGGAGAACGTCACCGTCGGCTCGGAGATGGAACCGGCTAGCGTGACGTTGACGGTCGTGCCGCTGCTGGTTTTCGTTTCGGCCACCAGCTTCAGGACGGGGTTGAAGTCGCCTTCCAGCGATATGTTACCTTCGGTCAGGTCAAACCGCTGCTGCAAGATCGAAAGGCGGCCGCGCACCAGACTGAACTGCCCCATCGGGATGATATTGGCGGTTGTGCCGGTGACGCGCAGTTCGCCGCCCAATTCCGCATCCAGCCCGCGGCCGCGAATAAAGATGCGCCCCGGCGCGCGGATCGTCAGGTCAAGCGGATAGGCGACGCTGCTGCTGCGCCCGCCGCTTTCGCTGCTGCCAGCTTCGCCGCCCGTCAGCGACAGGCCTGCGCGGGCGAGTGTCTGGCGCACGTCCTGCGGGGCGCGGATGTGGTTAACCTCCGGAAGGCTTCCCAGCGCCCCTACGGATGACGAGGGGACCTGCACTTCGGTCTGGCCAAGGTCGATTGCACCCGCGATCATCGCGCCGCCGGTCAGCGGGCCCTTGATGGTAATGCGGCCCGATGCCGATGTTTCATAAAGCAGCGGGTCGCGCCGCGTGACGCCCTGCAGGTCCAGCACCAGATCGCCGGTGTAAGGCGCGGCCAGGCCGACCGGTCCCGACAGCACAAAACGCCCGCCATCGTTCGCACCTGCCGAGATATTGATCACCGCACGGCCGCTGCCCAGATTGACGGTGCCGCCGATGTCTGTCAGCGCCTGCGACAGGGTTGGCACGGCCAAGCGGCCATCGCTGATCCGCACCTGCCCCGAGACGTTCTCCAGCGCGGGTGCGCCATTGACGGCCAGATCAAACGTCGCCTGGCCGTTCAGGCGGGTGGGGTCGATGAACCCGTTCGCAAAGCTGAGCGGCGCGTTGCCGCGCAGTTGCATGTTCACAGGGCCTGCCGGATCAACCGTGCCCGACAATGTGCCTTGGCTGCCGCCCGGCCCTTGCGCGGTAGTGTTGACGACCCACAGCCCAGCCTGGTTCAGGGCGGCGGTGCCGGTTGCGGTGACGGGACCCGAAAACTCGGGGGTAAACACGCCGATGTTGGCAAGGCGCGCCTCGAACTGTGCCTGACCAGCGCTGCCTGCGCCCGACAGGTTGCCGGTAACAGTGAAATTCGGGAAAGCGACGTTCACGCCTGACAGTTCCAACCCGCCACCATCGCCGCGCACCGCACGCGCTGCGATGGTTCCCGTACCGCGCAGCAATGTGGCAGCGGCAGGAACGCCGGGGTCTATATCGACCGCTTGTCCGTTCAGCGTCAGGTCGAACTGGCGCGCGGATGCCAAGGCCGACCCGGAAATTGTGGCGTTGGCCGCACCGCTAAGCCTGCGCCCAGCGATGGCCGAAAACGCGGATAGGTCCGCGACCGCGGCTTTTGCCTCGCCGGCGAAGGCGGGGTCGGTCGTCAGGTTTGTGATGTTTCCGGTAATATCCGCAGTCACGGCGGGCAGGCGCAGGGCAAAGCCCTGTAGCGTTGCAGTGTCGGCATCTGTGCGGATGATACGCCCGGTAATGCTGCCGTCGCCTACCAAAATGGGGTCGATCTGGGGCTGGCCCAGCGACAGATTCTGGCTGTTGATGTCGACGGCCAGATCCAGTTGGCTGGCATCCAGACTGGCCGTGCCCTGCACGCTGACCCGCGCCGCGCCGCCCAGGTTTTGGCCAAAGGCCGCCGCATAGGGCGCGATGTCGGACATATCGGCGGTCAGGTTGACTTGCGCCGTTTCGCTTTGCGCCGGCTGGTGCACGGTGGCATTCAGGTTGCCACCGGGCAGGCTAGCGCCCAACTGGGCATCGATTGTGCCATCGGCAGTGCGCGCCGCGCTGCCCGACAGGGTTGCGGGGCCGGTCACGCCATCGACAACCACGCCCACATTGGCTAGCCGCGCGGTGACGGTCGCCGCGCTGGCGGCGGATGTAATGTTGGCGTTGCCATTGGCCGTCAGCTGCGGGCCGCTGATTTCAAAGCGCGGCACGCGCGTGCCGGTTTGGTCGCGCGCCGCCTCGATGCTGACGGTTGCGCGGCCGGCCAGCAAGGGGTCGACTTCGGCTATGCCGGTGCGGAGGTCTTGGGTGGTGCCGTTGATGGTCACCGTTGTTGCCAGATCGGCGGCGGCATAGCGGGCGTCAATTGTCAGATCGGCCCCGCCTGCCAGATCAATCCCGGCAAGGGCGGCAAAGCGCGACAGATCGTCGGCCTGCAAGGCAAGCTGCGCGTCGGCCACTAGCCCCGGCCCATCAAGGTCAACCGTACCGGTCAGGTTCGAGGTGATCCCCGGCCCGTTGACGCTGAGCGACTTGATTTGGAACGGCGCATCGCCCGCGCGCAGCAGCGAAAGCTGCCCCGAAATCGTCTCGCCCAGCGCTTGGTTGAGGGCGGGGTCGTTCGTGGCAACGCCGCTGGCACTATAGTCCAGATCGGCCGAGAAGCTGGTCGCGGCATTTGCGGGGTCGATCACCCCGCCGCCGGTCACCGTGATCAGAGGCACGGTGGCGGTCGGGGTTTTCAGGTCGTTAACCGTAATGTCGGCGCGCCATTCGTCGCCCGTGGCCGCATCAAAGCTGACATCCAGATCGGCCCGCCCGATCGAGATATCTTGTCCTGCAGGCAGGGTAACAGGGCCGCTGGCATCGGCGATTTCGCCCGTCAGGGAAAAGCTGGTCGGCCAGCCGTTCGCTGCGATCTCGGCCCGCCCTTGCAAGTCGAAGGCTTGGGTTTTGATCGCAAGGGTCGGCAGCGAAAAGCCACCGGCGGCCAGTCGCGTTCCATCGACTTTGATGGTCGAATTCTGGCCAAAGAACTCGTGATACTCGGCAGGCAGCAGGGCGGTCATATCGCCTTGAATATCCAGCGCGAATTGCTGGCCGGTTGCCGCGCCCTCCGCGTCCGCGACGGTCTCAACCCCGCCCGTACCGGTGATGCGCGGCACGCCGTCGGTCGCAAGGTTCAGGTTGGCCGTGTAGTTATCAATCGGGCCGGTGCCTTGCAACGTCAGATCGACCGAAGGGGCACCGGGCAGGTTCAATAGGCCCGAAAGCAGGCCGCCTTCGGGTTCTTTCAAATCCAGATCTAGCGCCAGCTGGCGCGTCGCATTGGAATAGCTGCCCGACAGCTCAATCGAGCCCTCGCGCGTTTCCATCAGGTAGGCGTCCAGCTTCACATCGCCAGCGCCGCCCGACAGGGTGGCATCGCCCGAGAGGGTGGCGATGACTTCCTCGCCCAAGAAACTCTCGCCCATTTCCAGCCGGTCCAGCTTCAGGCTGCCGATTTCCACGCTGACTGGCAGGTCGGGCAGCGAGAAGGGCTTGGCTTCGGGGGTTGGCGGCGCTGCCGGGTCGCCTTTAGGCGCGCGCAGCACCGAGATGCGCCCCGCGCCCAGTTCGTTAATGGCCAGACGGCGCTGGAACAGCGCCCCGCGGTTCCAATCCAGCACCAGATCTTCGGCGATCAGCCACACGCCGTCATCATCGGCGATGGTCATTCGCTCGATCGTGGCTTGCGACGACAGCAAGCCTTTGAAGCCGTCGATCTGCACGGTGCGGCCCGCGCCCGACAGGCTGTTTTCAATCAGGCCCGCCAGAAAACCGGGGTCGCGGTCTTGCTCTGGCGTTTGGGCGTAAAGGGCGGTGGTTGCGACAGAACACAGCAGCGCGGCAGCGAGGTAGTGTTTTTTCATGATCTCATTCCCCCTCAGAACGCCTGACCGATACCGATGTAGACCTGCACCGACTTGCCGGCATCATCGCCGTTGGCCGGTGTGGCCACATCCAGCCTAATCGGGCCGATGGGGGTATTGTAGCGCAGCCCCAGACCTGCACCTGATTGCCATTCATCGCCGTCGCTGGGCAGCGGATCGGCGCCGACCATGCCCAGATCATAGAAGCCGACAAGGCTGATGCTGTTTGTCAGATCGAAGCGGGCTTCC
This sequence comes from Ketogulonicigenium robustum, assembly GCF_002117445.1. Lineage (NCBI taxonomy): Bacteria > Pseudomonadati > Pseudomonadota > Alphaproteobacteria > Rhodobacterales > Roseobacteraceae > Ketogulonicigenium > Ketogulonicigenium robustum. The sequence continues at coordinate 1,465,915 of NZ_CP019937.1, read as the reverse complement.
AATTGCGCGCCGATAAAGCTGGTGCCGCCCAGCGTCACTTCCTGCCCATTACGGGTGATGGGAATGCCCAGCGATTTGTACGATTGGCCGCGCACCGTGCCACCGCCACCCGAATAGAACAGGTAGTCGGTCGGCGCTTCCTCGACATCAGGGCCGACAACTGACCCCAGTTGGCCGTGGGCAGCGAATGTCAGACGTTCGCCAAAGCTATGGTAGTAGCGCGCATCGCCATAAAGGCGCACGCCGCTGTCAATGTCGCTCAGGCCGATGAAGGGCGTGATTGCCAAGTTCAGATACCAGCCGGATTTTGCGCTGAGCGCGTTGTCGCGGTTGTCCAATGTGCCCGTCAGCGGCATGGTCAGCAGGGTATATTCGCGCGTGATACCGGCGCTTTCCTCGCGCGCGATCAGCAGGCCAAAGCCGCCGGTGACGGTCAGGTTGTCGTAGATGTAGCGCGTGACCAAGGCGTTCAGCGTCAATTGGTCCAGCAGGTAGTCGGCCTCGTCCTGCCGTTCCAGCAGGGCGCTGATGGTCAGGTCATTGTGGTAATTCACGAAACCGGGCCGCTTGAATGTCACGCCGACGCTGTAGTCGGGGCCGCCGGATTCGCCCGCGATGCCGCTGATCGCCGCGTCGAAGCGCAGGTTCTGGGCCGCATGGCGGATGTTGCGATGCATCCAGTAGGTGGACAGGGCAAGGCCTTCGTCGGTCGAAATCTCGGCCCCGAAGCCTAACCGGCGGGGCGGCATTTCAGCCACCGTCATGGCGATGGGCTGCGTGTTGTTGGGGCCGATCGTGTCGGATTCCTGCAGAGATACGGACTGGAACGCGCCCGTGCGCCGCAGACGCGTGGCCACGCGGTCTAGTTCATCGGGCGAAAAAATGGCACCTTCGGGGTAGCCCGCAATGCGTTGGATACGGTCGGTCCGGACGCGCTCATTCCCCGTGATGGTCAGCGTGCCGAAGGTCAGCTGCGGCCCGGGGCGCAGGGTAACGGTGGCGTCCAACCGGTTTTGGTCGTGGATCGCGGTAATCTGTTGGCTGGCGACGGTGGCGCGGGCATGGCCCGCCTCGCGCCATGCGGTGGTCGACCGGTTGGCCGCATCGCGGATGGTGTTGGCGCGCGCGACCTCGCCAGTGGTGAAGTCATCGGGAAGTTCTGTATCGGGGGCCAGCGGGCCGATGGCGGCGGTGCCAAAGCGGAATTGCGGCCCGGGGGTTACGTCGATCGCGATTGTGCCGATGCGCGCGGGCGCGGACAGCGGGGCGATGGTCGATGCCTCGCGGCCGTCAACCTTGATCGAAATGGTGCCGCCGTAATAGCCCTGCGCGTAAAGCGCGGTCAGGATACGGCGGTAATCCGCGCGCGCGGCCGCAACATAATCTTGGCTGACATTTTCACCCTCGGTATCCTCGGTCAGCGCAAAGCTGAGCGACGCCCCACGGATTGCCGATTCGAGGCCATCGGCATCGCCGCTGACGTTGACATTTACTTGCTGCGCATCGGCGCGCGGGGTGAACCCGACCCCGACGGCCAAGGGTAAAGCCACCAGCGCCAGCGCAAAAACCGATGTTGATAGGCGGAAAGGGCGCAATGTTGGCACGGGCAAATCCTTTTATCGTCGGCGGTGTCGAGGTGTTAATACATTCCCACCTCGACCGTCGCCCCGTTTACCCCAGTTTGCGGTAGTTTAGGGTCTAGGGGAAGGGGCTGTTTGGGTATTCGACGCCCGAAAGGTAAAGGCCCTCGGGGGGGCAGACAGGCCCACAAGCGGCGCGGTCGCGCGCGGCCAGCGCGGCGGCGACATCGTCAGGCTGCCACGCGCCCGCACCAACCCGTTCCAGTGTCCCCACGATCGAGCGCACCTGATTGTGCAGGAACGATCGCGCGCGCAGGAAAAAGCGGAACTCGGTGCCGTCGTGGCGCGGGATCTCGGTAATCGTCACCTCGTCCAGCGTCTTCACGGGGCTTTTGGCTTGGCAAATCGACGAACGGAATGTGGTGAAATCGTGCAGGCCGATCAGGTGGGCTGCGCCCGCGCGCATCAGATCGGCGTCCAGCGGGTGGCCCACGCGCCAAAACTGGCCGCGTTCAAAGGCCAGCGGCGCGCGGCGCGAGAGTAGGCGGAAGGTATAGCGCCGCTCGTGCGCGGAAAAGCGGGCGTGCCAGTCGTCAGCGACGCGGGCGGCGCGCAAAATTGCGACGGGTGCCGGGCGCAGATGGTGGTTCAGCGCTTCGGACAGGCGGAACGGGTCCCAGTCTTTCGTCAGGTCGCAATGCGCAACCTGACCCGTTGCGTGCACGCCCGCATCGGTGCGGCCTGCGGCGGCAATGGTGTGGGGGCCTTCCTCGAGCTTGGCGAGGGCAGCTTCGATCGCGCCCTGCACCGAGGGGTGCGAGGTCTGGCGCTGCCAGCCCGAAAACGGCTGGCCATCATATTCTACAAGCAGGGCATAGCGTGGCATGGCGCTGGCCTAGTGGGGGCGGGGCGGAAAATCAATCCTGTGCAACGCGCAAACCTGCCGCTATCACTAAATCCCAACAACAGGAGGCTGATTTGGCTGCTTTCTTCGGGGATGGGTTGCTGCGCAACCTTGGTATACCGGTGGGCGATACGGTGATCCGGCTGGGGGTGACGGGCTTGTCGCGGGCAGGCAAGACGGTGTTCATCACCTCGCTGGTGTCTAACCTGCTGGATCGGGGCCGGATGCCGCAGCTGGTCGCCGCCGCCAATGGCGATATCCGCACGGCTTATTTGCAGCCGCAGCCCGACGATACGGTGCCCCGCTTCGCCTACGAGGACCATTACCACGCCCTGACCTCCGCCGAACCCTATTGGCCCGAGGGTACGCGCCGCACCAGCCAACTGCGCCTGTCGCTGCGGATGAACCCGCGCGGTATGTTGGGCAGCGTTACCGGCGAGCGAGTCGTCCATCTGGATATCATCGATTACCCCGGCGAATGGCTGCTTGATCTGGGGCTGCTGGAAAAAACCTATTCCGCGTGGTCGACGCAGGCGCTGGGACGCGCGCGCGGCAGGGCCGAGGCTGAGGGGTTTCTGGCCGCCTTGTCGTTGATCGATCCGGCGCAGCCCTTTGACGAAGGGGTGCTGCGCGACCTGTCACAGCGGTTCGCGACCTATCTGCAGGCCGCGCGCGCGGCGGGCTATTCCGATTGCACGCCCGGGCGTTTTTTGTTGCCTGGTGATCTGGAGGGCTCGCCCGTGCTGACCTTTGCGCCGCTGCCCGCGGGCGATTATCCGCGCGGCAGTTTGGGGGCCGAGGCGCGGCGGCGCTACGATGCCTATGTGGCGCAGGTGGTAAAGCCATTCTTTCGCGACCATTTTGCCAAGATCGACCGGCAAATCGTGCTGGTTGACGTGCTGGGCGCCATCCACGCCGGCCCGCGCGCGGTCGAGGATTTGCGCGTCGCGATGGCCGATATTCTGGGTGCCTTCCGCCCCGGGCGTAACGCTTTTCTGGCCAGCCTGTTCGGCGCGCGGCGGGTTGAGAAGATCCTGTTTGCCGCGACCAAGGCCGACCATTTGCACCACCGCCAGCACGCCCGCCTGACCGCGATCACCAAAAGCCTGCTACGCGAGGCGCGCGACCGCGCCGCGTTTTCGGGCGCCGCTACAGCCGCGATGTCCATCGCCGCCCTGCGCACGACTGTCGAGGAAGATGTCATGCACGAAGGCAGCATTTTGGGCGTCGTGCGTGGCAAATTGTTGGATGGTGGCCGCCAAGCCGCCTTTTACCCCGGCGATCTGCCCGACGAGCCGCAACGCCTGCTGTCGCGCGCGCGCGAAGGGGCCGAGAAGTGGCTGGATGCCGATTACGGTATTATGAATTTCGCCCCCGCCGCCCTCAGCCTGCGGGCGGGCGACGGGCTGCCGCATATCCGGCTGGACAAAGCCGCCCAATTCCTGATCGGAGATCGCCTATGAGTGGCCCGATGTTGTTCGAACGCGACGACGACACCGCCGCGAACCCTGCCACTGCCGCTCCCATTCCCGATGATACCCCAACCGACCGCGCGGCGGTGATGCAGCAGGTTGCAGCCTTTGCCGCGCGTCCGGCGGGGCGTGTGGCCAAGTGGTTCTGGTCGGCTTTGGTGGCGCTGGTGGGATTTATCGCATCGCTGGCGGCGTGGGACTATGTGAACGGCTTGCTGGCCCGCTCGCCCGTTTTGGGCGGTATCGCGACGGCGCTGTTTGCGCTGTTTGTGGGGGCGCTGCTGGTGGTGCTGATCCGCGAATTGGCTGCAATGGCGCGGCTGGGGCGGATCGACGGCGTGCAACGCGCCGCAGCGGCTGCGCTGGCGGGCGATGATTTGTCGGCGGCGCAGCAAGTGGTGGCACAGCTGGAAGGCCTCTATGCCCGCCGGAGCGATTTAAACTGGGGGCTGCAGCGCGTGCGCGAGCGGGCCCCCGAGGTGCTGGACGCCTCGGGCCTGCTGGCCTTGGCCGAGGCTGAATTGGTCGCACCGCTGGATGCCGCCGCCGAGGCCGAGGTGCAGGCAGCCGCGCGCACCGTGGCGACGGTGACGGCTGTCGTGCCTATCGCGCTGGCCGATTTAATCTCGGCCCTGACCGCCAACGTCCGCATGATCCGCCGCATCGCCGAAATCTACGGCGGGCGGGCGGGGGCCTTTGGCGCATGGCGCTTGCTGCGCACGGTGATGACGCATCTAGTCGCCACCGGCGCGGTCGCCGTGGGTGACGACATGATCGATTCCGTCGTGGGCGGCGGCGTGATGTCCAAAGTGTCGCGCCGGTTCGGCGAAGGGGTCATCAACGGGGCGCTGACCGCCCGCGTCGGCGTCGCCGCAATCGAGGTTTGCCGCCCCGTGCCGTTCATCAACCGCACTCGTCCTAGCGTGCGGGGGCTGCTGCGCGGTGCGCTGGTGGGGCTGTTCAATCGTGGCTGATCGCCCTTGCTGCCCTGTGGCTGTCCCCCTATAAGCGCGGTCAAGATGAGACATGTCAGCACCATATCCGGCGTTTTCGCCCTGATTGCACGAATTATCCGCCCGACGCCCTGAGGTGTCAGGGTGTCGGGCAAAGGTGTCTGGGTGATCCGCACCGCCTTCAAACCGAACATGTTATTCTAGGGACGCCCCAGATGTGCGCCGACACGCCCGACTATAAAGACAGCCTGAACCTGCCCAAAACCGACTTCCCCATGCGCGCGGGTCTGCCCCAGCGCGAGCCTGCATGGCTGGCCCGTTGGGAAGAAATGGGCATCTACGACCGCCTGCGCGAAAAGCCGGGCCGGACGCCCTTTATTCTACATGATGGCCCCCCCTATGCGAACGGCCATCTGCACATCGGCCATGCGCTGAACAAGACGATCAAGGACATGATCGTGCGCAGCCATCAGATGATGGGCTTTGACGCGCGTTATGTGCCCGGCTGGGACTGCCACGGCCTGCCGATCGAATGGAAGATCGAGGAACAGTACCGCGCCAAGGGCCTGAACAAAGACGAGGTCGACATCGTCGCTTTCCGTCAGGAATGCCGCGCATTCGCCGCGAATTGGGTGAATGTCCAACGCGATGAATTCAAACGCCTCGGGGTGACGGGAAACTGGGAAGATCCCTATCTTACCATGGACTTCCATGCCGAAGCTGTCATCGCAGATGAATTCATGAAGTTCCTGATGAACGGCACGTTGTATCAGGGGTCGAAGCCGGTGATGTGGTCGCCCGTCGAAAAGACCGCGCTGGCCGAGGCCGAGGTCGAATACCACGACCACACCAGCCACACGATCTGGGTTCGTTTCCAGCCGGTATCGGGGTTGGAAGGCGCTGTCGTGATCTGGACGACGACGCCGTGGACGATCCCGCAAAACCGCGCGGTCGCGTTTAACCCCGCAATTTCTTACGGCTTGTACGAGATTGTGGCGACCGAGGAAAAATCGACCGCAATGGTTGGCGAAAAGGTCATTCTGGCGCAGGCTTTGGCCGAGGGGGTGTTCGCCGCTGCCAAAGTCACCGAATTCCGCCTGCTGCGCGATGTGGCCACCAGCGAATTCGATGGCACCCAACTTGCACACCCATTCCGCGGTATCGAGGGCGGCGCAGGCGAGTGGGACTATGACGTGCCCATGCTGCCGGGCGATCACGTAACCGACGACGCTGGAACCGGCTTTGTGCACACCGCGCCCAGCCATGGTGATGACGACTACCAACTGGGCCTGAAGTTCGGCCTGCCGATGACCTATAACGTGACCGAGGATAGCTCGTACCGCGCTGATCTGCCCATTTTTGGCGCGAATGCCCGCGCGGGTGAAGAAAAGCCGGTGCTGTATGTCATCGACCCCAACGGCAAAGATGGCGGCGCGAATGTAGAGGTTCTGCGTAAGTTGGCCCACGTTGGCGCGCTGCTGGCGAAGGGCAAGATTAAGCACAGCTATCCGCATTCATGGCGCTCGAAGGCGCCGGTGATCTATCGCAACACGCCGCAATGGTTCGTGGCGATCGACCGCGCGATGGATGATGGCATGGCCACCTATGGCGACACCATCCGCAAGCGCGCGCTGGAATCGATCGAGCGGCTGGTCCATTTCACCCCCGCGACCGGCAAAAACCGTCTGTTCACCATGATCCAGAACCGCCCGGATTGGGTGCTGTCGCGCCAACGTGCGTGGGGCGTGCCGCTGACGTGTTTTGTGAAAACGGGGGCCAAGCCGACCGACGCCGACTTCCTGTTGAAGTCCGAGGTGGTGAATGCGCGCGTCAAAGCCGCGTTCGATGCCGAGGGGGCGGATGTCTGGTATTCCCAAGGCTTCAAGGAAAAGGTGCTGGAGGGCGTCGTTGCCCCGCAGGACTACACGCAGGTCTTCGACGTGCTGGATGTGTGGTTCGACAGCGGATCGACGCATGCGTTCGTGCTGCGCGACCGTGCCGATGGCACACCCGACCAGATCGCCGACGTCTACATGGAAGGCACTGACCAGCACCGTGGGTGGTTCCATTCCTCGCTGCTGCAAGGGTCGGCGACCATCGGCCGCGCGCCGTACAAGAACGTCGTCACGCACGGCTTCACCTTGGACGAGAAGGGCATGAAAATGTCCAAATCGCTGGGCAATACCATCGTGCCGCAGGCGGTGATCGACCAATACGGCGCCGATATTCTGCGCCTTTGGGTCGCGCAGGCTGACTACACCAGCGACCAGCGCATCGGGCCGGAAATCCTGAAAGGCACCGCTGACAGCTACCGCCGCTTGCGCAATACGCTGCGCTACATCTTGGGTGCGCTGGATGGGTATACGGCCAATGAGGCCGTCGCCCCCGCCGAAATGCCCGAGCTGGAGCGCTGGGTTCTGCATCGTCTGGCCGAGTTGGACGTGCAGGTGCGCGCCGGCTATGCGGCGTTCGACTTCCAGTCGGTTTTCCAGACGGTGTTCAACTTTGCCACCGTTGATCTGTCGGCCTACTACTTCGACATCCGCAAGGATGCGCTGTACTGCGATGGCAGCACGCTGGCCCGCCGCGCCGCGCGCACCGTCATGCACCTGCTGTTCGAGCGGCTGACGACGTGGCTGGCGCCCGTGCTGGTCTTCACCATGGAAGAAGTCTGGCTGGAACGTTTCCCCGAAAGCTCGATCCACCTGCAAGACTTTCCGCAGACGCCGGGCGACTGGCTGGACGAGACTTTGGCCGCGAAATGGGCGACCATCCGTCAAGTCCGCCGCACCGTGACCGGCGCGCTGGAAATCGAGCGGCAGGCCAAGACCATCGGTGCCAGCTTGGAAGCGGCCCCCGAGGTGTTTGTCACGCCCGATGTCGCGCAGCTGCTGCAAGGCCTCGACTTCGCCGACATCTGCATCACGTCGGATGTGGTGGTGAAAACCGATCCCGCACCCGAAGGCGCGTTCCGCATCGCTGATGTGGCTGATACGGCTGTCGTGTTTGCGATGGCCACAGGCGAGAAATGCCAGCGCTGCTGGAAAATCCTGCCTGACGTCGGCACGCACAGCCACGCTGGCACCTGCGCGCGCTGCGATGCGGCATTGACTGAAAAAGGCCTGTAATCGGCCTTACGACCGCGCCTTTGGATGGGCGCGGTCGTAAATATCCATCAGATGGGCGGCATCGACCGCCGTATAAGCCTGCGTCGTCGACAGTGACGCGTGGCCCAGCAATTCCTGAATAGACCGCAAGTCACCGCCCGCCGCCAACAAATGCGTCGCGAACGAATGGCGCAGGGCATGCGGTGTGGCGCTGGCGGGCAGGCCCAGCTGCATACGGACTTGCTCGACCGTTTTCTGGATCAGGCGCGGGTTCAGCGCCCCGCCGCGCACCCCGCGAAACAGCGGGCCGTCGGCAGGCAGGTCTGCAGGGTAAAGGCGGACGTAATCGGCGACAGCTTTGCGCGCTGCGGGCAAAACCGGCACGACGCGCTGCTTGCCGCCCTTGCCGGTGATCCGCAGCACGTCGGGCAGGGGGTGGTCGGCACCTTGCAGCGACAGCGCCTCGGAAATGCGCAGTCCGCAGCCGTATAGCAATGTGACTACGGCCAGATCGCGGGCGGCGACCCACGGCTCCTTCGCCTGTACTTCGACGCGTGATAGTAGCGCCTTCGCGTCGTCGGGCTCAAGCGGGCGGGGCAGGTTGCGTTGAAAGCGGGGTGCGCGGGCGGCCAAAACCGCGGTGGCCTCGAACCCCTCGCGTTGGGCAAGCCAGCCGTAGAAGGATTTGACCGCCGACAGCGCCCGCGCCAGCGACCGCGACGATAGCCCGTCGGCGCGGGCATGGGCCATCCACGCGCGCATATCGCTGACCGTGATACGCGAAATGGCGGCCAAACCCTGCGGGGCGCCGTTGTGCTGTGTCATAAACGCCAAAAACGCGGCGACATCGTGGCGATAGGCCGTGACCGTGGCATCTGCCGCGCCACCAATGGCGCTGCGGTAGATCAACCACCGCGCCAAGGCATCCTCGAGCGCGGGGGAGAGGATCATTTCAGCCAATGGCGCATGCTGCGTTCCAGCATGCCACCGAAAAAGCTGAGAAGTTCGGTGCCGTGTTGCGGGTCGAAATGGTGGGGGTCCTCGGACCCTAGCAGCACTAATGCGGGGCGGCGGCTTTCACCCAAGTCCAGCCGCAAGCAAGCCTCGGACTGGATATGCGCAGCCTGCGCGCCGTATAGACCTTCGTTGCCATAGGCAATTTGGCGCAGCGTGACGGGGCGGGGCGAGTGGGCGCGCCCCTCGGTCAGGTAGTGGTCGACAAAGCCCGGGCCAGTTGCGACAACGGCGGGTGCGATGCGCCCGATGATGGCAGCGGCCTCACCCTCGGCCCCTTCTAGCACCAGTTGGACGCTGTCGAGCCGCAGGATCGTGGGTAGGTCTTGCGATAGATACGCGATGAACGCGTTGAAATCGAGCGGATCGAGCAGCGCGAGCGCTGCCCGATGGATCATGTTCGTGCCCGCAAGATTTTCGTAGGCGGCGGCGATCACCGAACGGTGGGCGTCTTCCAGACGGTCGAGCCTTTCTTCCAAACGCTCCATCGCGATGCCGCGCAGGTCGACGACGTTCTGGCCCATGGCCTTGTCGTTCGCCGCCACCAGCGCGCGCATAATGTCCTGATCCTCGAGCAGCAGCGCGGGATCAGCCAAAATGCGCGTGCGTAGCGCGTCATCAATGCGAGAGAGGTCGTCGGTCATTCAGATGATGCTCTGCCCCGTTTTGGCCCAGTCGGCCATGAATTGTTCCAGACCCTTGTCGGTCAGGATGTGGTTCGCCATCGACTTGATCACCTTGGCCGGTGCGGTCGCCACATCGGCACCGATCTTGGCGCAATCCGACATGTGGTTCACCGAGCGGATCGATGCGGCCAGAATTTGGGTCTGGAAGTCGTAATTGTCGTAGATGGTACGGATATCTTCGATCAGGTCCAGCCCGTCGATGTTCTGGTCGTCCAGTCGGCCGATAAAGGGCGAAATGAACGTCGCACCGGCTTTGGCCGCCAGCAGCGCCTGATTGGCCGAGAAGCACAGTGTGACGTTGACCATGAAGCCTTCGTCCGACAGGACTTTACAGGTCTTCAGGCCGTCCCACGTCAGTGGCACTTTCACGGCGATGTTCGGCGCGATCGCGGCCAGCTTGCGGCCTTCGGCGATCATATCGTCGGCTTTGGTGGCAACGACCTCGGCCGAGACGGGGCCGGAGACGATGTCACAGATCTCGCGGGTCACCTCGAGGATGTTGCGGCCCGACTTCAGAATCAGCGAGGGGTTGGTGGTGACACCGTCAACCATACCCAGATCGTTCAGCTCGCGGATCTCTTCGATGACGGCGGTATCGACGAAGAATTTCATATTTGTCTTCCCTGATGACACATGGCGCTTTGGTTGGGCATTTACCTGATTGGGGCCTTCGCGTGAACCCCTGATTACATTGTAAGGTTGACTTGCGGCTACAACGGCGGTCTACCGACCGGATTGATGTTGAGTGTATGAGTGTTAGATGCCAAAGTTTGCTGCCAATCTAACTCTGTTGTTCAATGAACTGGAGTTTATGGACCGGTTCGCCGCAGCAAGCGCGGCTGGGTTCAAAGGCGTAGAAATATTATTTCCGTATGAATATTCCGCTGTCGAGGTGCTAAGCCGCCTGCGTCAGTATAAAATGGATCTGGTGGCGATGAATGCGCCGCCGCCCAATTACACGGGGCGCCCCCGCGGTTTTGCCGCAGTGCCCGGGGGCGAGATGAACTTTCGCCGCGATTTTCAGCGCGCGCTGCGTGTTGCTAATGCCATGGGCGCGCTGCGCATTCAGGTGATGGCGGGCGCGGCAGACGGTGATGTTGCCCATGCGACCATGGTCGACAACCTGCGTTGGGCCTGTGCCGAGGTGGCGAACCTGCCGGTGCGGCTGACGATCGAGCCGAAATCGCGCGAGGATGTGGCAGGGTATTTTTTGAACGACCTTGGCCGCGCCGACGCTATTATTGCCGAGGTTGGTGCCGATAATCTGGGACTGCAGTTCGACACCTATCATGTCGCGGCAATCGCGGGGTCGGTGATCGACGCGTGGAAGGCCTACGGCCATCTGGTCAGCCACGTTCAGGTGGCCTCGTACCCCGAACGGGCCGAACCTGCGGGCGAGGGGTTTGACGACAAAGCCTTTTTCGACCTGCTAGACGCCGACGGTTATGATGGCTGGGTCAGCGGCGAATATATTCCCGCACGCTCGACAGAGATGGGGCTGGATTGGCTGCGCCGCGCTGACGCGTCAATCTGATCTGGCCGTGCCATACCCCCAAATGAAAAGGCGCCCGCTTGGGGCGCCTTTTGCATTTTATTCGCGGGGCACTTCGCTGACGAGGATCTTGTCGATCCGTCTGCCATCCAGATCCACTACCTCGAACTTCCAGCCACCGGCTTCGACCGTATCGCCCAGTTGGGGCAGGTGGTGCAGGTGGTTCAGCACCAAGCCTGCGACGGTTTCGTAATCGCCCGCAAGATCGCGCGGGATGCCGATACGGTCGCAGAATTCGTCGGCCGGCATCCAGCCGGCGACCAAATGGCTGCCGTCTTCGCGCGTGACGAAGGCGGGTTCCTCGGCCACGGATTCCTGGAAGGTGCCCGTGATCGCCTCCAGAATGTCACCCGTGGTGATTAGCCCCTCAAAGCTGCCGTATTCGTCATAGACGAGGGCCATGTGGTTCGCGGACTTGCGCAAAATCTCGATCACGTTCAGCGCGTCGGCACTTTCGTAGACGACCGGAACCTCGCGGATCATGGCGCGCAGGTCCAGCGCCTCGCCGCGGGCAATCGCACCGACCGCATCCGTCAGGTAGAGGATGCCCAAAACTTCATCGGTTTCGCGGGCGCGCACCGGAATACGCGGGCGGCCGATGGCTTGGATGGTCGGGATGATGTCCTCGACCGGAGTTTCCAGATCAAGAAACTCGACCTCGCGGCGTGGGGTCATCAGGCCGCGGGCGTTACGGTCGGCCAAGCGCATGACGCCTGACAGCATCTCGCCTTCTTCGCTTTCGATCACGCCTTGGTCACGCGCCTCGGACAAGATCACGCGAACCTCTTCCTCGGTCACGGCCTGATCTTGCTGGCCCGATTGGCCCAGCAAGCGCAGTACCGTGCGGCCCGACAGGTCGAGGAACCACACAATGGGTGCCGCCACGCGCGAGAGGATTTTCATCAGCGGGGCGACGCGCACGGCCACCCCTTCAGGGTCGCGCAGGGCGATTTGCTTGGGCACCAGCTCGCCAACGATCAACGACAGGTAAGTGATTGAAATCACAACCACCGCCACGCCCAGAACGTCTGCCAGATTTTGGGCCATGCCCATGCTGGCCAGCCAGCCGGTCAGCCGAAGGCCCAGCGTGGCCCCCGAAAACGCACCCGACAGGACGCCGACGGCGGTAATGCCGATTTGCACTGTTGAAAGGAAACGTCCGGGGTCTTCTGCCAGTTGCAATGCGGTGGTTGCGCCGGTCTTGCCAGCCTCGGACAGGCTTTTAAGTTTGGCGCGCCGCGATGATACGACGGCAAGCTCGGACATGGCCAGCGCGCCGTTCAGCAGGGTCAGCGCGACCACGATGAATATTTCTGTTAACACGGGGTCCTGTTTGACCTTGTGGAAGATAGGAAAACTCTACGAGATGCGCTGCCCCATTGCAATGCCGCTGAGGCATGCGTGCGCCACGCCTTTACACGGGGCGGGGGCGATACGATATTAGCGCCATGAGTCTTCCTGCAGGTTTTCTAGATGAGCTGCGAGGCCGCCTGTCATTGGCACAGGTGGTCGGGCGCAAAGTGGTCTGGGATCGGCGCAAGTCGAACCCGGGCAAGGGGGACATGTGGGCGCCGTGTCCCTTCCATCAGGAAAAATCGGCCAGCTTCCACGTCGATGACCGCAAGGGCTATTATTATTGCTTCGGGTGCCACGCGAAGGGCGACGCGATTTCATTCGTGCGCGAAACCGAGAACGTTGGCTTTGCCGAGGCTGTCGAGATTTTGGCGCGCGAGGCTGGCATGCAGATGCCCGCGCGCGACCCGCAGGCCCAGCAGCGCGCTGACCGCCGCACCCAGTTGGCTGATGTGATGGAACAGGCCGTGCAGGTGTTTCGCATGCAGCTAAAGACGCAAGCGGGCGAGGCTGCGCGGGCCTATCTGCAGCGCCGCGGCCTCTCGTCCGAGGCGTGGGACCGGTGGGGGTTGGGGTTCGCGCCCGATAATCGCACGGGCCTGCTGCGTCATCTGACGGATAAGGGCGTGGCCCCCGACCTGATGGTCGATGCGGGGTTGGTGATCAAACCCGACGATGGCGGGCAACCCTATGACCGTTTTCGCGGGCGCATCATCTTTCCCATTCGCGATGCACGCGGGCGCGCGATCAGCCTGGGCGGGCGGGCGATGGACCCGAACGCCCGCGCAAAATACCTGAACGGCCCTGAAACGGCGCTATTCGACAAGGGCCGCAGTCTGTTCAATATCGGCCCCGCCCGCGAAGCCGCAGGCAAGGGCCACCCGCTGATCGTCGCCGAAGGGTATATGGACGTGATCGCCCTGTCCGAGGCGGGTTTCCACGCAGCCGTCGCGCCTTTGGGGACGGCGGTAACGGCTGATCAACTGGCGCTGATGTGGCGCATTGCGGACGAGCCTATCATCGCGCTGGATGGCGATACGGCGGGCCTACGGGCTGCGTTGCGGGTGATCGATCTGGCGCTACCGCTGCTGGAGGCTGGTAAGGGCTTGCGTTTCGCCATCATGCCCGAGGGGCAGGACCCGGACGATCTGATCAAGGCCAAAGGGCGCGGCGCGATGCAGGCGGTGATCGACGGCGCGCTGCCGATGGTGCGCTTGATGTGGCAGCGCGAAACCGACGGCAAGGTTTTCGATAGCCCCGAACGGCGTGCTGCGCTGGACAAGCAACTGCGCGCGCTGATCCGCACCATCCGCGACCCCTCGATCAAGGCGCATTACGGCGAGGAGATTAACCGCCTGCGGCAGGGCCTGTTCGGCACAGTGCCCGCTGCAGTGGCTGCGCCTGTGGGCCGCGGCCGCGATGCGCCGTGGACCCCGCGCGCCAAGGGGCGCGGCGCACCAGCTGCGCCGGGGCTGCCGACAGCCGCCGTGCGGGCGTCTATTTTGGCGCGCAATATGGACGACCAAGACAGCCTGCGCGAAGCCGTGATTCTGGCAACCGTCATCAACTGTCCTGCCATCTTGCCAGAATTCGAGACCGAGCTGGAGCGGATGGCCTGCCACCGCCCCGATCATCAGGCCCTGCGCGGCGCGATACTGCGGGCCATCGATCAACCCGATCTGCGCGATGCCATTGTTACGGCAATTGGCGACGCCCCCCTTGAAAGGCTGTTCGCCGAGCGCCATGTGGCTATTTCACCTGCCGTGCGTAGGGCAGGCGATATCGAGACCGCGCGCATGTGTTTGGCGGAAGAGCTTGCAAAGCTGAACGCCCGCCGTGGCCACGCCCGCGAGATCGAAGAAGCACTAGAGGATTGGGAGGACTTGCCCGGCGAGACTGTCACTTTCCGTCTGGGGCGCGCGGCGCAGGCATTGGACCGCGCGGGGCGCGGCGATGACGACGATAAAGCCGCCTACGAAATCGGGGCCAATGGCGCGCGCTTGAACCGTGACGAGCTGGACGCTTTTGATGCGCTTTTGGCGCGGATCGACAAGTCTGGCGGGGCTGAAAAGGCCTAGCGCAACGCCCGCAAACGGGCAATGGGCGCAACACTGGCACGCAGTGTGATAGTTTAGGGGCGAATCAGTTGCGAATCACCCGTGTTCGGGGTTGATTCGGGCCGATAAGCGTGATTCGCCCATTCGTGGCGCGGGGCAGGTGCCTCGGGCTGAATTGAATATGCCGTAGGTGGGGAAATCCGCCCGCGTTCACTACCTGCAAGGGAGCCATCATGGCTGTGAAAGACTCTGACGACGTCAAAGACAACGATCAGGACAACGACATCTCGTTCGACATGTCGCAAGCCGCGGTAAAGCGGATGATCGCCGACGCGCGCGAGCGGGGCTATATTACCTATGACCAGCTGAACGCCGTTCTGCCGCCCGATCAGGTCTCCTCCGACCAGATCGAGGACGTGATGTCGATGCTGTCGGAAATGGGTATTCAGGTCACCGAGGAAGACGAGACCGAAGAACCCGCAGACGACGGCACATCGCGCGAAATCGCGACCGTCGGCACGCGCGAGCTGTCGCTGGCGGGCCCAGAGGTCGAGAAAACCGACCGCACCGATGACCCCGTGCGGATGTACCTGCGCGAGATGGGATCGGTCGAGTTGCTGTCGCGCGAGGGCGAAATCGCCATCGCCAAGCGGATCGAGGCTGGCCGCAACACGATGATCGCGGGCCTGTGCGAAAGCCCGCTGACCTTCAACGCGATCACCATCTGGCGTGACGAGCTGCTGGACGAGGCTGTTCTGCTGCGCGACGTTATCGATCTGGAAGCGACCTTCGGCAACCAGATGGGCGAAGATGACGACGCCCCCGTGGTCGACGCATCGGGTGCCGCCGCTGCCCCCAAAATGCGCGAGCGTGGCGCCGAATTCGACGCCGATGGCAACCCCATCAGCGGCGACGATGACGATGACGATGACGAACAGGGCAACATGAGCCTTGCGGCCATGGAAGCCGCCCTGCGCCCCCGCGTGCTGGAAGCGTTGGATGCAATCGCCGAGGAAGCCGCCGATCTGGCCGAACTGCAAGAGGCGCGCATGCGCGCCAAGATGGAAGAAGACGCCAGCTTCTCGGCCGCCGAGGAAGCCAAGTACCAAGAGTTGCGCCAGCGCATCGTTGAAGTGGTGAATTCGCTGCATCTGCACAGCAACCGCATCGACGCGCTGATCGACCAGCTGTACGGCATCAACCGCCGGATCATGTCGATCGACAGTTCCATGGTGAAGTTGGCCGACCAAGCCCGCATCAACCGTAAAGAGTTTATCGACGAATATCGCGGCTCCGAGCTGGATCCGGCGTGGCTGGAACGGATGGGTCAGAAGCCCGGTCGTGGCTGGGCGATGCTGATCGAACGCTCGCGCCCGAAGGTCGAGGAACTGCGCGCCGAGATGGCACAGGTGGGGCAGTATGTCGGCGTCGACATCAACGAATTCCGCCGCATTGTGCAGCAAGTTCAGAAGGGCGAAAAAGAAGCCCGTCAGGCCAAGAAAGAGATGGTCGAGGCGAACCTGCGCCTCGTGATCTCGATCGCCAAAAAGTACACAAACCGCGGTCTGCAATTCCTGGATCTGATTCAGGAAGGGAACATCGGCCTGATGAAGGCTGTGG
The DNA here is from genome assembly GCF_002117445.1 of Ketogulonicigenium robustum. Taxonomy (NCBI): domain Bacteria; kingdom Pseudomonadati; phylum Pseudomonadota; class Alphaproteobacteria; order Rhodobacterales; family Roseobacteraceae; genus Ketogulonicigenium; species Ketogulonicigenium robustum. The sequence continues at coordinate 1,449,617 of NZ_CP019937.1, read as the reverse complement.
ATAAGTTCGAATACCGCCGAGGCTACAAGTTCAGCACCTATGCGACATGGTGGATCCGTCAGGCCATAACGCGCAGCATCGCCGATCAGGCGCGCACCATTCGTATTCCGGTGCACATGATCGAGACGATCAACAAGCTGGTCCGCACCAGTCGGCAGATGCTGCATGAAATCGGCCGCGAGCCGACGCCCGAAGAGCTGGCCGAAAAGCTGCAGATGCCGCTGGAAAAAGTCCGCAAGGTCATGAAGATCGCGAAAGAGCCGATCTCTCTCGAAACCCCGATCGGGGACGAGGAAGACAGCCAGCTGGGCGATTTCATCGAGGACAAGAACGCGATCCTGCCGCTGGATTCCGCTATTCAGGAAAACCTGAAGGAAACCACGACCCGCGTTCTGGCCAGCCTGACCCCGCGCGAGGAGCGTGTCCTGCGCATGCGCTTTGGTATCGGCATGAACACAGACCACACCTTGGAAGAGGTTGGCCAGCAGTTCAGCGTGACGCGCGAGCGCATTCGCCAGATCGAGGCGAAGGCACTGCGCAAACTGAAACACCCCAGCCGCTCGCGCAAACTGCGCAGCTTCTTGGATCAGTAAAAATCAGCATCCCCCGGCGGCGTAACCTGTTGGGGGATGTTCAATTTGTGGATTTTGATGCCAATGCTTTCCGGCCCCTTTCGGTTCCTGGCACTCGACGTCGAAACCGCGAATTATAGTGCGCACAGCATTTGCCAAATTGGCATCGCCGGGGTGCGGCCCGATAACTCGATCGAGGTCTGGGTCTCGTTGATCGACCCGCAGGATCGGTTTTCATCGAACAATATCGCTGTGCACGGCATCCGGCCCGCTGCCGTTGTGGGCGCGCCGAAGTTTGCGCCGACCTTTCGCGCCTTAAGCCCACTTTTGGCGCGATATACGATTTTCCAACATTCGACCTTTGACAGCCGCTGCTTTGCGGCAGCGGCTGCGCGCGCTGCACTGGAGCCGCCTGAATGGACTTGGGCTGATAGTGTGACACTGGCGCGGCGCGTTTGGCCCGAACTGAAGGGTGCTGGCGGGGGGCATGGGTTGGGAAACCTGAAAAAGGCCCTCGGGTTGGAATTTCGCCACCACGACGCGGGCGAGGATGCCCGTGCTGCGGCAGAAGTCGTCTTGCGGGCGGAAAGCCGCACAGGCCTGCCGTACAGCGATTTAGTCCGCAAGCCGTCAGCCCTGCGAAATCAAGGCTCTGCCGTGCGGTAACTGCACGGTTCCCTCTATCCAAGCGGGGCGGGGGTGCTATAGTCACGCCTGTGGATAACTTCGCTGCCAGAGGATAGATCAAGACATGCGCTGCCCCTTTTGCGGAAATGTTGACACCCAAGTGAAGGATTCCCGCCCGGCAGAGGATCACGTCGCTATCCGTCGGCGGCGCTTCTGTGCTGCGTGTGCGGGTCGCTTCACCACGTATGAGCGGGTGCAACTGCGCGATTTGACTGTCCTGAAATCGAACGGCCGCCGCGAAGATTTCGACCGCACCAAGCTGGAGCGCTCTGTCAAGATCGCCGTGCAAAAGCGCGTCAGCGATGCCGAGCGGATCGACCAGATGATTTCGGGTATCGTGCGCCGTTTGGAAAGCCTAGGCGATGCCGAGGTGTCGTCCAAGCAGATCGGCGAGATCGTGATGGAGACGCTCGCGCGCCTTGATACGGTGGCCTATGTGCGGTTTGCCAGCGTCTACCGGAACTTCCAAGCGGTCGACGATTTCGATAAATTCATGGCCGAGCTGCGCCCCATCGCCAAGGGCGACTGAGGGCAGCGGCCAGCCCTAGCGCCAAATCCACGCCCAGCCCGCCAGCGCACCTTGTGCTTTGGCGATGATGCGGTTGAACGGCCCGCGCGGCGGCGCGTTGCCGCGTTTCAGCCAGTCGACGACTGCCTCGGGCGGGCAGGGCATGGCGGTTTCAGGGTGGAAATAACGCGGATAGCGGATCAGCACCGCGTGGGTGAAGCTGTCGAGATCTGGGCGTGCCGTGCGCCGTGCAGGGGCGGGCGACATATCGCGCGTCAGGCCCCAACCAGCGTAGAACGGCGTGCCAAAGCAGGTCACAGGCTTGCCGCGCAGCAGCGCTTCGAACCCGAGGGTAGAGGTCATTGTCCAAACCTCGTCCACCGCGTCGATGGCTGCGGCGGCGTCCACGCGGTCCAGCGTTACATCCGCCCATTGTGCGGGGTTTTCAACTTTGCCCGGGCGCAGGCCCGCTTCCACATCGGGGTGGGGTTTCCAGACCAGAATGGCGTCGGGGTTCGCGGCGCGTACGGCTGCCAGCAGCGCCGCGTTGGTGCGCACCGTGCCAGCCCCCAAGCGGATCGAGGCGTCGTCTTCGACCTGACCGGGGACGAGGATACGGCGTCCGGTGGGCAGTGGGGGCATGGCGGCACCGGTCAAATTGTATTTGCTGACCCCCGCTTGCAGCAGCTGGTGGCGCAGCGCCGCGGCGCGTGCGCAGTCGTCGGACGACACGGGGGCTGCTATCATCGCCTCTAGGCGCGAGGGCTGGGTGGGGTCGTAGTAAATTCCCAGATCGTCGAGTACCAGCGAGGCTGCAGGCACCAGTTCTGCCCCCAGCCCGCGCGAGCGGATGAATCCGTCTTCGACCCGAACGGCGGGCCCCATGTCGGGCATGTATTTATTGGCCCATACCATCGTCCGCCGACCCTCCGCAGCGCCCGCGAAGCGGACGGGCTTGTAGCGCCCGAAAGCGCGCTGCAAGGGCGCGCGTTTCCACAGCCGCATGCCGAGCGCACGCCAACCTGCGCGGTCTTCACGCCAGGCCCTCTGGTCGGCCTCGAGGTTATCGAGCACGGTTTCGATCTGGCACAGGCTATCGGTATGGGGGTCATACCAGATCGGTACGCGGATCATTGCGGCGGTGAAAAGCTGCGCGACGGACAGGGTGCGGCTGCGACGCGGCGGCGGGTTGCGATCGTCGCTTAGGCCCCATCCGGCATAGAACGGCTGTCCGAAAATCACGGGGTGGTGCCCTGCCAAGATCGCCTCGAACCCCATTTGCGATGAAAAGGTATAGACGCGCTGCGCGTCTTTCAGCAGGTGATAGGGTGCGTAGGGCCCGTCTGCAAAAGCTTCGCCGTCGCGCAAATCAGCGGCGGTGAAGTGACCGCCGCGCTGGCCCGCGGTGGTCTCGGGGTGGCTGCGGACCAAAATGCGCGCGCCGGGGTTTTCAGCGCGCGCGGCCTGCAGCATGGCCAAAAACGCAGCGCGATCACCGCCGCTGACACGGACGGCGGCATCGCCCGCCGTTTGGTCGATGACCAGCACATAGCCCGCTTGCGGCGGCGCTAGATCGGGGTCGTGCGCGTTATATTTCGACAGGCCCCGCCTGCGGATACGGTCGATCAAGGTTGCGGCGCGGGCCTGCTCGGGCGCGGTCAAGGTTATGGTCTGCAGGCAGCTTTCCAAGGCCGAGGGGCGTTGCGGGTCGAAGTGCAGCCCTTGGCTATCGATCAACAACCCCATCGTTGGCGCGCCTGACCGCCCTGTCAGAACAGATCGCAGGAAGGCATCTTCGACTGTGATTAAGGGCCGCCCCGTCATCGCTGCAACTTTACGCCCGCGCTGGCTAACCCGCGTCGCACCCCAAACGGCGATACCGTCGTTTTCGCGCGGCCAGCCAGCGCGCAGATCATACCCCGCCAACGCCATGATGCGCCGCACCCGCCGCTGGGTCAAAAATCCGAGGCTGAAGTAGCGTAGCCTCATTTCACGACGCGCAGCCCAGTTGGGTCGTCACTGCTTAGCACCGCGTCATAGGGGTCATTATCGGCCAGAACTTGGTCGACGACGCGGCGCATCAACTGGTGGCGCGCGCGGCGCGAATAGAATCCGCCCGGAACTTGGCTGGTTTCCAGCAAAAACGCGCGATAATCTCGGTAGCTGCGGCTATCGGGGCGCTGGGGGGCGCGGAAGAATTCGACGATATCCTGCTGTGACACCAGCCCTGGTTTGTCGTAAATCGCGGTGCCGAACAGCTTTAGCGGCAGCCCGCGCCACAGTGCCTGTTGGCCTGCGGTGGAATTGACGGTCACGGCGGTTTTCGCGTGGTCCAGCAGGCCGCTCAACTTGCCGCCGCTGACATAGTGAATGCGCCCGACCAGTTGGTATTTTTCGGCCATGACCTTCAGCATCGCGGCATAGGGGCGACGGCCCATTTCTAGTGGGTGAGCCTTGAAGACAATTTGGTGGTGGCGCGGGGCGCCTTGGGCAAAACCAGCCAGAACGACGTCAAGAAACTCCTCCATCTTGCGGAAGGGGGAATGCATCTGGAAGCTCGAGTCGTGTTCCAACTGCATCAGGACCAAGTGGTAGGGAAAGCCGCCGTCCTTGATTTTCCGCGTCTTGAGTTGACGCTCGATCGCGATGAAAGGCGCGGACAGCATGCGGCGGGTGTAGAAATACGCCTCTTGCAAGGGGGTAAGTTCGCGGTGGCGCTGAAAGTTGGGGTAGGATCTGCTGCCGACCGTGAGGAACCAATGATAGAGCGCACCATAAAAAACATGCTCGCGCATATCGCCCCAATGGGCAGGGGCCTCGGTCACTTCGTTGTCGCGCCGCGCCAATGCGCCTTGCATCTGGGCGACGGAAATATCCATCAGGCGCGAATGCCCGTTTGATCCGCCGCGCTCGTAAGTGGCCCACCAGGGGCGTAGGTAGCCTTCCTCGAATACATGCACGCGCAGGCCCAATTCTTTGGCAACGGCCACTGCAGTCGCGTGGATCGGGCGGGTGTCGCCGTATAGGATGATGTCGGTAATTCCGTGTGCGGCGATGATGCCGCGATAGGCAGCGGGCCAGTCTTGCACCGTGCCGGTATAGGCGATGTAGGTCGATTTATCCGGCCAGAAGGCATCATCGCCCGCGTTGAAACCCACGCGCCAGACATCTGCACCCGCCGTTTGCAACATACGGCCGATGGATGCGAAAAACGGCCCGTGCGGGCCTTGAAGAAACAGAAACTTTTGCATGCCAGTCACATTCTGTGGCGGGGCGTGTCGCCCGCACGCCGCGCCCGCTGCAGGTCATATGACAATGAAGCAAAGGAAGGCGCTTGCCAATGCGTCTTATTGCGCGCCAAATGTTTGTAAACATAGTAGGAAGCCCCGCGCGTGACAGATACCATATTCCCCCCGCCCGCCGTTCCCAGCCTGCCCGTTGTAGGCGAAACCGCACGTTTCGCGGTTGGCCGCATCTTCTGCATCGGTCGCAACTACGCCGCCCATGCCGCCGAATTGGGGAACACGATCGACCGCGAAGCGCCGTTTTTCTTTATGAAAGACGCCAACCATTTGGCCCAATCTGGGCAAGACCTGCCGTTCCCCCCCGCCACCGAGGATCTGCATCACGAGGTTGAGCTGGTCGTCGCAATCGGTGGTGAGGGGCACGATTTGACGCCCGACGCCGCCGCTGCATTGGTGTGGGGCTATGCAATCGGGCTGGATATGACGCGCCGCGACTTGCAAAACATCGCAAAGGCGGCGGGTCGTCCGTGGGATACAGCTAAAAACTTTGAAGACGCCGCCATTATCGGCCCGCTGACGCGCGGCTTTGAGCCCGATCTGTCAGCCCCGTTGCAGCTGACAGTGAACGGGGCGCTGCGCCAATCGCAGCCGCCGTCGGATATGGTGTGGAATGTGGCCGAGACCGTCGCCATCGTCTCGCGCCTTTATCACCTGCGCGCGGGCGATCTGATCATGACCGGAACGCCCGCAGGCGTTGGCAGGGTCCAGCCCGGGGACGTGCTGGTCGGCACCTTCCCCGGGTTGGAGGATTTGCGCGTCAGCTACCTTAGCTGATCACATCGGGCTGGTCGCGGCCGGTCAGCGCGTTGATTTGCGTCAGTGCGCCGGCGGCGGCGATCAGTTGGGCCAGGGCGCGCTGCGGGTCTTCGGCTTGGCGTTGCAGGTTCGGCTCGGGCTGCTCCAAATAAAGGCGCAACGTCGCACCGACCGTGCCGGTGCCCGACAGGCGCAGAACAGCGCGGGCACCGCCCTTGAAGAAAATCCGCAGGCCTTGGTTGGCACTGCGCGATTGATCGACCGGATCATCATAGGCGAATTCGTCGGCGCGTTCGATCACCAGCCCGTCGACGTTCTGGCCCGGAAGGCTGGCCAGCTTGTCGCGCAGGCCGTTGTAGACAGCATGGGCCGCTGCCGCATCGACGTTTTCATAGTCGTGGCGGGTGTAGTAATCGCGACCATAGGTGGCCCAGTGTTCGGCAAGCAGCGTTGTGACCGGCTTGCCCGTGGCCGCCAGAATGTTCAGCCACAACAGCACAGCCCAAAGGCCGTCCTTTTCGCGGACGTGGTTCGACCCCGTGCCCGAGCTTTCCTCGCCGCAGATCGTCGCCATGTCGGCATCCAGCAGGTTCCCGAAGAATTTCCAGCCGGTCGGGGTTTCGAAGCTGCAGATACCTTTGGCGGCGGCGACGCGGTCGGCGGCAGCCGAGGTCGGCATGGAACGCGCGATCCCTTTGGGCCCTTCGGCATAGGCGGGGGCCAGATGCATCAGCGCGGCCAGCACGGCAAGGCTGTCCGAGGGCGAGACATAAAGCCCCTTGCCCATGATCATGTTGCGGTCACCGTCGCCGTCGCTGGCAGCGCCAAAATCCGGCGCGTCAGGGGCGGACATTGTTGCCACCAGATCAGCTGCCCAGATGGGGTTCGGGTCGGGGTGGCCGCCGCCGAAGTCGGGCAGGGGTGTGTCGTTTACCACGCTGTCGCCGGTGGCGCCCAAGCGGTTCACGAAAATCTCGCGCGCGTAAGGGCCGGTGGCGGCGTGCATGGCGTCGAACTTCATTCGGAAGCCGCTCAGGAACAACGCGCGGATAGCGCTGAAGTCGAAAAGTGTTTCCATCAAGTCGGCGTAATCGGCGACGGGGTCGACCACCTCGACGGCCATCCCATCCAGATCGAAGGTGCCGTCCGTGTCCAGCGCAGGGGCCACTTGATCCGAGATCTGGTAGGCGGTGATGGTCTTCGTCGCCTCGAAAATGCGGTCAGTCACACTCTCGGGGGCGGGGCCGCCGTTTGGCATATTGAATTTCAGGCCAAAGTCGCCGTCCGGGCCACCGGGATTATGGCTGGCTGACAGGATCAGCCCGCCATCGGCACCGCGTTTGCGGATCAGGTGCGATGCGGCGGGCGTGGATAGCAGGGCGTTGCGCCCGACGATAATATGTTTGGCCCCACCGGCGGCGGCCATGCGCAAAATAATGCCCGAGGCCGTGTCGTTGAAAAATCGACCGTCACCGCCCAGCACCAGCGTTTTGCCAGCTACCCCGCCGATGCCATCAAAAATGGCTTGGACGTAATTTTCCAGAAAGTGGGGCTGCATGAAGACGGATGTTTGCTTGCGAAGGCCGCTGGTGCCGGGCTTTTGGCCCGCGATGGGCGTGGTCGCTTGGGTCTTGATTGCCAATTTCGGCGTTCCGCTATTGGGCCAACCCGTGGTGTGGGTGGCGGATTACAAATGTGTGAGCAGCTTGCTGGAGGAGGCAGCGCATTGTCAATGAGGCCCCCTTGTTTGTGGTGCATTCTGCACGGTCATCCGCCCAAAGGGGGTTGAAATCCAACCCTTTTGCCCTGACTGAATAGAACTGCCGCAACTGGACATGTCTGGAGATCCGTTTGAAGCAGCTTGTCAAAGTTGTACCGCTGCCCATCCGGCGCGCGTTTGTGTTTTTGATGGACGTGTGGAATCGTGGCTCGGGCGAGCATGTTGGCCTGATCGCGGCAGGCGTTGCCTTCTGGGGGGTCTTCGGCCTTTTTCCGGCGCTGACCGCGCTCATCGCGCTGTTCGGTATGTTGGCCGACCCGGTGGTTGTACAAAACCAACTGGCGATGGCGCGCGAATTCATGCCGCCCGCCGCCTATGATTTGGTCGCAGATCAGGTGAACCGGCTGATCGCACCGGGCCCGCGCACGCTGGGGTGGGCGACGACGGTTTCGACGCTGGTTGCCCTATGGTCGGCGCGCGCAGGCGTTGGGGCGCTGGCTGAAGGGTTGAACGCGATGCAGGGCACCCCCGCGCGCAATGGATTCGTGCATACTTTCGTTGCGATGATGATGACGATTGCGCTGGTCGGCATTGCGATGATCGGCTTGCTGGCAACTGTCATCGTGCCGCTGATCGTGGTGTTCTTCGACCCGCCTGGCAATGTCGCAACCTTGCTGAACGTGCTGCGTTGGACGCTGCTGCTCACCTCGGTGCTGTTCTGTCTGGGGCTGCTCTATCGCTATGGGCCGCAGCGGCGGCGCGGTTTGCGGTTCAGTTGGATCACACCCGGATCGGTTATCGTTCTGGGGTTGTGGCTGGCTGTCAGCTACGCCTTTTCCCTCTATGTCGGGAACTTCGGCAATTACAACGAGGTTTACGGATCTATCGGTGCCGTCATCGCGTTGATGATGTGGCTCTATATCAGTGCATATCTGGTGCTGCTGGGCGGCGCGCTGAATGCGGAAATCGCCGCAAGACGCGGCGCGGCCGTGATATAGGGCCGCGCCTTGGTCTAGTGTTCGCGATCGCGGTCGTTATTGCGCGTTGCGCCTGATGTGAACCCAGTTAAAAATGCCGAAATCAGCGCAAGAGCAGGGTCTATCGAGGGCGCGGGCGGCGCTGCCGGCTGGGCAGGCGGCTTATCGCGCCCCGCCAGCAGCAGCATGATCGCGCCGCCAATCACCCAGACGCCGGCAATAACCAACGCCGCAACCAAGGTGCTGGCCAAGTCGGCCAGCGCGATCCACGCAGCGACAGTCAGGAACGCCAGCCCGATCAGCAAGCTGATCGCCGCCAGTAGCGTCAAAAGACTGCGCCGCGTAACCGCTTCGATCTTGGCTTCGATCTGCGAAAACATTAGCGGCGGTTCATCAGAACGCCCAGCAGGAACCCGACACCAGCGGCAAGACCGACGGCTGTGCCCGGCTGCTTGCTAATGAAGTCCGAGGCCTGCTCGTAACCACGGGCGGCACCCTCTTTCAGGCGCTCGGCCTCGACATGTGCGCGATCCTCGACGTCGGATGCGATGTCGCGGGCACGGGTTTTGGCCGTCTTTACTGCTTCACCCGCACGCTCGCTGAGGCCACGGGCAGCGTCTTTGCCGGCATCGGCAAAATTTTCGGTGATGCGGCCCAATTCGGCCTTCAACGAAGCAACTTGATCCTGCAGATCGGAAATCACCTTGTCAGCTTGCTTTTCAGCCTGCTTTTCGGTCGTCGTCTTTTCAGTGGTAGCCATTTCATTGCTCCTCTTGGTGGCGATCAACACGGGTTGTTGCCGTGGTCGCCGCGTTAACAACGTCACGTACATTTTATGATATGGGCGTAAATAACCGCGTTGCAACGTTTTCGTTCATAAATCTTTCCGGCGCGCGCCGCCAGCGGGCGGCAAAGCGGGCTGCCGCGCGATCTATCGGGCGGCAAGGCTTGAAGCTGCCCGCGCGGGCCACTACAACTTTGATTCAGGACTTTTCATTCAGCGGCGGCCCTGCCGTCGCCATCAAGAAAGCAGGAACGATGCGCGATCCCGTTGAAACCTACATGAACCTCGTTCCGATGGTGGTCGAACAAACCAGCCGCGGCGAACGCGCTTACGATATTTTCTCGCGCTTGCTGAAAGAACGTATTATTTTCGTCAGCGGCCCGGTCGAGGATGGCATGAGCCAGCTGATCGTGGCACAACTGTTGCACCTCGAGGCGGAAAACCCCAAGAAAGAAATCTCGATGTATATCAACAGCCCCGGCGGCGTTGTGACATCGGGCCTGTCGATTTACGACACTATGCAGTATATTCGCCCCAAGGTTTCGACGCTGGTCATCGGGCAGGCGGCTTCGATGGGCTCGCTGTTGCTGGCAGCTGGTGAGAAAGACATGCGCTTCTCGCTGCCGAACAGCCGCGTGATGGTTCACCAGCCCTCGGGCGGGTTCCAAGGGCAGGTGACCGACATCATGATCCACGCCCGCGAAAGCGAAAAGCTGAAGCGCCGCCTGAACGAGATCTATGTCCACCATACCGGCCAAGATTACGAAGCGGTCGAGGCCGCGCTGGATCGCGACAACTTCCTGTCGCCTGCCGAAGCCAAAGCTTTCGGCCTGATCGACGCGATTTTGGAAAAGCGCGAAGATATTCCGGCGAAGTAAATAGCGACGGGCGGCACCGCCGTCCGTTAGCCATGCCCTTACGAAAGCGAAGGGCATACGGAATTTGGCATTGTAGACGGGACAGCCCTGTCCTACGTTCTTATTGCGGGGCAAAACCCCACCGAACTTGGCGAGGGCCAGAGGAGCAAGATGGCGAGCACATCCGGCAGCAGCGACAGCAAAAATACCCTCTATTGCAGCTTTTGCGGCAAAAGCCAGCACGAGGTGCGCAAGCTGATCGCAGGCCCAACGGTATTCATCTGCGACGAATGCGTCGAACTGTGCATGGATATCATCCGCGAAGAAACCAAGACCGGCGCTTTGAAGGTCAAAGATGGCGTGCCCACCCCGCGCGAAATTTGCGCGGTGCTGGATGATTACGTCATCGGCCAAGAACACGCCAAGCGCGTCCTCTCGGTCGCTGTGCACAACCACTACAAGCGCCTGAACCACGCCGCCAAAACGAATAACGACATCGAACTGGCGAAGTCGAACATCCTGCTGATCGGCCCGACTGGTTCGGGTAAGACGCTGCTGGCGCAAACGCTGGCGCGCATTCTGGATGTACCCTTCACCATGGCCGATGCCACCACGCTGACCGAAGCGGGCTACGTGGGCGAGGATGTCGAAAACATCATCCTGAAGCTGCTGCAGGCCAGCGAATACAACGTCGAGCGCGCGCAGCGCGGCATCGTCTACATCGACGAAGTCGACAAGATCACGCGCAAATCCGACAACCCCTCGATCACGCGCGACGTGTCGGGCGAGGGTGTGCAGCAAGCGCTGTTGAAGATTATGGAAGGCACGGTTGCCAGCGTTCCCCCGCAAGGTGGCCGCAAGCACCCGCAGCAAGAATTCCTGCAAGTCGACACGACGAACATCCTGTTCATCTGTGGCGGTGCCTTTGCCGGTCTAGACCGCATTATCGCGCAGCGTTCCAAAGGGCAGGGCATGGGCTTTAACGCCAGTGTCCGCGAGGTGGACGAGCGCGGCGTGGGCGAGCTGTTCATGGATCTGGAGCCTGAAGACCTGTTGAAATTCGGCCTCATCCCCGAATTTGTCGGTCGTCTGCCAGTGATCGCGACGCTGACCGACCTGGATGTCGCTGCGCTGATCCAAATTCTGAGCGAGCCGAAGAACGCGCTGGTCAAGCAATACCAACGCTTGTTCGACATCGAAGGCGTGAAGCTGACCTTTACCGAGGATGCGCTGAAGGCCATCGCCGAAAAAGCGATCGAGCGTAAAACCGGTGCGCGCGGGCTGCGGTCGATCATGGAAGGCATTTTGTTGGATACGATGTTCGAGCTGCCCGGTTTGGACACTGTGTCCGAAGTTGTCGTCAACGAAGAGTCGGTGAATCAGGGGGCCAAGCCCTTGCAGATCCACGGCGAGGAAAAGAAAGCCGCCGTCTCAGCCAGCTGAGGCGGTGGCCATACAAGAGGGAAAGATGGGCATACTGAAAACCGTGTCGCGTCTATTTACCTGGTGGAATGGCCGCACGCTGAACACCCAGTTTTTCACTTGGCGCATGGGCGTTCAGGTGGGAAAAGACGGTCAGGGTAATATCTATTACACCGACCGCGCGCGCGAACGTCGCTGGGTGATTTATGCGGGCGAAAACGACGCCAGCGTGATCCCTCCTGCATGGCATGGTTGGTTGCACCATTCCACGAACGAAATTCCGACCGATGTTTTGGCGGGCTTGCCTGCCGTAGCCAACCCCACTGGGTCTGATGCGGTTTGGGTTCCCGCAGGTTCAATCCTGCGCAAGGTGCCTGTGGTGCGCGAGGATTACGAAGCTTGGTCGCCCGAGGCTGCATCCAAGGTGCAGCGTGCGTAAACTTTCCGCGCTGCTGCTTGTCGTTTGCCTGCCTGCCGCAACCCTAGCGCAAGAAGCCGCGACCTCGGCACCCGGTGGTTCGCTGCGCGTGCTGGATAAGCTGAGCGGCACGGTGACTGATTTGAGCCTGCGTAACGGCGAAAGTGGCCGTGTGGGCATGCTGACTGTCACCTTGGGTGATTGCCGATTTCCGACTGAAAACCCGGCAGGCGATGCGTTTCAGATGCTGACGATCCAATTCGGAAACAACCTCGAGCCCATCTTTATGGGCTGGATGATCGCATCTTCGCCGGCGATCAACGCGCTGGACAATGCCCGTTACGATGTCTGGCCGCTGAGCTGCAGCACCTCGTGAACCTGCGGAACGCGCAGCTTCGCCTCGGTTTTCCTTGCAACTGCCTTGCTCAGCATCTCGCGATAGCTTTTGCGGGGCACCTCGTGCCCGCCAAGGCTGGCGAGGTGAGGGGTGAGGAATTGGGTGTCAAACAAGCTGTAGCCCGCGCTGCGTAGCGATGTCGTCAGGTAGGCGAGGGCGACCTTGGAGGCATCTGTTTGACGGGAAAACATACTCTCGCCAAAAAACGCGCCACCGATTTTCAGGCCGTAACTGCCGCCAACCAGATCGTCACCAGACCAGACCTCGACCGAATGGGCATGCCCCATGTCGTAAAGGGCGCTGTAGAGCGTAAAGATCGGAGGGTTGATCCATGTCTCGGGCCGATCAGCACAACCTGCCATGACAGGGTGAAACGCAGTATCGTAGGTGATGCGGAAATCTTGTCGCCTGATCCGCCGCGCAAGGCTACGTGAAATATGCAGGCCGTCGATGGGCAGCAAGCCCCTCATCTCGGGGTCGACCCAAAACAGGTGCGGGTCGTCGCGGCTTTCGGCCATCGGAAAAATGCCGAAGCGATAGGCCGCCAAAACGTCATCAGGCGTTAAGGCGGCCATCGTTCTTATTGGGCGTTGTAGCTTTCCAACCAGCTTTCCAGCCAGTGGATGTTGTAGTCGCCCGATTGAATCTGCGGGTCAGCAAGCAGCGCGTCAAACAGCGGGATCGTCGTGTCCACGCCGTCGATAATCAGCTCGCCCAGCGCGCGATGCAGGCGCGCCAGCGCCTCGGTCCGGTCGCGGCCATGCACGATCAGCTTGGCGATCAGGCTGTCGTAGTAGGGCGGGATCGAGTAGCCGTCATAGATTGCCGAATCCATCCGAACACCAAGGCCGCCGGGCGCATGGTATTGGGTGATTTTGCCAGGGCAGGGTGTGAAGGCGGGAACCTTCTCGGCGTTGATCCGGACCTCAATCGCGTGGCCGTTGATCTTCAGGTCGTCCTGTTCGAACGACAAGGGCAGCCCCGATGCTACGCGAATTTGCTCGCGCACCAGATCAACCCCGAAGATGGCCTCGGTCACCGGATGTTCGACCTGCAGGCGGGTGTTCATTTCGATGAAATAGAACTCGCCATTCTCGTACAGGAACTCGATCGTGCCTGCGCCGGCATAGCCGATCTGCGCGACAGCGTCGGCACAGGTCTTGCCGATACGGGCGCGTTCTTCGGCGGTGATGATCGGGCCGGGGGCCTCCTCGAGCACCTTTTGGTGGCGGCGCTGCAGCGAACAGTCACGCTCGCCCAAGTGCACGGCCTTGCCCTTGCCATCACCAAACACCTGCACCTCGATGTGGCGCGGGGTGGTCAGGTACTTTTCCATATAGACTTCGTCGTTGCCGAAGGCGGCTTTCGCCTCGGAACGGGCCGTCTGGAACGCGCGGTCGATCTCGGTCGCGTCTTGGGCGACCTTCATACCGCGCCCACCGCCACCGGCAGTCGCCTTGATGATGACGGGATATCCGATCTCCAGCGCGACGCGGCGGGCGTCCTCGACGGTGGGCACACCACCATCGGAACCCGGCACGCAGGGCACGCCCAGCGCTTTCATCGTATCTTTGGCGGTGATCTTGTCGCCCATGATGCGAATGTGTTCCGCGCGCGGCCCGATGAAGGTCAGCCCGTGATCTTCAACGATTTGCACAAAGTTCGCGTTTTCCGACAAGAAGCCGTAGCCCGGGTGGATCGCCTGCGCCCCGCTGATTTCGCACGCAGCGATGATCGCGGGGAACGACAGGTAGCTTTGCGACGAGGGCGGCGGCCCGATGCAGATGGCCTCGTCGGCCATGCGCACGTGCATGGCGTCGGAATCGGCTGTCGAGTGGACAGCAACGGTGGCAATCCCCATCTCGCGCGCGGCGCGGATCACGCGCAGGGCGATTTCGCCCCGGTTGGCGATCAGGATTTTATCGAACATGGTGCGACCTTACTCGATAACGACTAGCGGGGCGCCGTATTCGACGGGCTCGCCATCTTGGATCAGGATCTGAGTGATCTTGCCGCCACGCGGCGCCGGGATCTGGTTCATCGTTTTCATCGCTTCGATGATCAGCAGCGTATCGCCTTCTTTGACAGAGGCACCAACTGTGATGAACGACGGTGCACCCGGTTCGGGTTGCAGATAGGCGGTGCCCACCATTGGCGATTTCACGGTGCCCGGGTGCGATGCGGGGTCGGCTGCGGTTGCAGCAACGGTGGCGGCGATGGGGGCAGCAGCCACAGGGGCGGCGGCCATCACGGGCGCAGCTTGGACGATGGTTTGAACTTGGCGGCTGACCCGCACGTTCAACGTGTTGTCGTCACCATACTCGCGCTTGACCTCCAGCTCGGTCAGTTCGTTCTCGCGCAGTAGTTCGGCCAAAGCACGGATAAAGCTGACATCGCTGTCGTGAGAGGTCTGTTCGCTCATATTTTCCTCGCGTTTTTTACAGTCTTGGGGCCAAATGGCCGTGATTTCGGGCTTTATAGGCGATCTTGCCGACCGAGGAAAGCTTGCTGTGGTCAGCAAGCCTTCACAGGGGTGTTCCGTGCGTGCGCTAAAGGGGCGCGCAGGCTTGTTTCAGCCAAACGTTAACATCGCCGGAAAGACGCGGGCTGTAGCGACGGATGATCTCGTCGTGATAGGCGTTAATCCAGTCGGTTTCATCGCGCGAGAGGTGATTGGCGTCGATCAGGCGGCGGTCGAACGGGACGTAGGTTAACGTTTCAAAGGCCAACATGTCGCGTGCATCTGCCCCTGCCAGCGCTGGTGCCGCAACAACGGTGATCGCATTTTCCAGACGGATGCCGTAGTCGCCCTCGCGGTAATAGCCGGGCTCGTTCGACAGAACCATGCCTTCGCGCAGGGGGATGTCGGAGATGCGCGACAGGCGCACGGGGCCTTCGTGCACCGACAGGTAGGCCCCGATGCCATGGCCGGTGCCATGATCGAAGTCGCGGCCAGCTGTCCATAGATTGAAGCGGGCCAGCGTGTCCAAATGCATGCCGGCCACACCGCGCGGGAAGCGGGCGCGACTGATTGCGATCAGCCCCTGCAAGACGCGGGTGTAGTTTTCAATGGAATCGCTGGGTGCGGTGCCGACCAGCATTGTGCGCGTGATGTCTGTGGTGCCGTCGGCGTATTGGCCACCGGAATCGACCAGCATCAATTCGTTCGTGTTCAGGCGGCGGTTCGATTCCTCGTTCACGCGGTAGTGCATGATCGCCCCATTCGGGCCAGCGCCCGCGATGGTCGGAAAGCTGATCTCGCGCAGGGCGTTGGTCGCGGTGCGGAACCCTTCCAGCTGGACGGCGATGTCGATCTCGGTCAGCGCGCCCTTCGGGGCCTCGGCATCCAGCCATGCAAGGAAGTTGATCATGGCGACAGCGTCGCGGTCTTGTGCCAGACGCATACCCTCGATCTCGGCCGGGTTTTTGCACGCCTTGGGCATCAGGCAGGGGTCGAGGGCGGGGATCAACGTCGCTCCGCCGCCGACAAGAGTGCTGCCGATAATCGACGCGGCATTTGCCGGGTCGATCTGCACCTTGCCGCCCAGCGCAGCCAGTGCGGGCAGAAAATCGGCCTGATCCTGCACGGCGACGTCATCGCCCAGATGCGCGCGGACGTCGTCGGCTTTGCCAGGGCGGGCGAACAGCGTGCCGGTGCCATCGGCCCGCAAGATCAAGAACGCGTGCGGGATCGGGTTGTGCGCCACGTCGGTGCCGCGGATGTTCAGCAGCCACGCGATGGAATCGGTCAGCGTGATGACAACCGCATCCGCCCCCGCAGCTTGCAGGCCTGTCGCGATTTGCGCGCGTTTGGTGGCGTGGTCTACGCCCGCAAATTCCAGTGGATGCACGGTGAACGGGTCGGCGGGCGGGGCGGGGCGATCGGTCCAGATCAGGTCAACAAGGTTCTCCAGCGGCTTCAGCGCGACGCCCTTGGGGTCGAAGGTTTTATGCAGCGCCTTCACTTCGTCGATCGAATGCAGCCACGGATCAAAGCCCAGCACATCGCCGCTGTTCAGGCGGGGGGCGAGCCAGTCGGTCAGCTGTTCCTCGGGCCAGGGGACGGGGGTGAATTCGGGCATAGCGACCTGCTTGCGCACCTGCAAGCGATAGCGCCCGTCGATGAAGACGCCTGCCTCGTCCATGGTGACCACGCTGAAACCGGCGGAACCGGTGAAGCCGGTCAGCCAGCCAAGGCGTTCGTCACAGGGCGCGACGTATTCGCCCCGCCACGCATCGCCGCGCGGCACCAACCACGCGTTGACCCCTGCTGCTGCCATCTGCGCCCGCAGGGCCGCCAGCCGCGGCGGGCCTTGTTCGGGACGCGAGGCGACGGTGTAATTCTGGTACATGGCAGGTCCTTACTTGCGGTTGGCCATGGCCCGCGCGCGTTTGCGCGGGTCCGATTCAAATAGCGCGGCCAGTTGTTCTGTCATTGCGCCGGCCAGTTGGTCGATGTCTGTAATGGTGACGGCGTGTTGATAATAGCGCGTCACGTCGTGCCCGATTCCGATAGCTATCAGCTCGACCTGTTTTCGCTTTTCGATCATGGCGATCACGTCGCGCAAGTGCTTTTCCAAGAAGGTCGACGGGTTGGCCGATAGGGTGGAATCATCCACCGGCGCGCCGTCCGAAATGATCATCATGATCTTGCGGGCTTCGGGGCGGGCCCCAAGGCGGCGATGCGCCCATTCCAGCGCTTCGCCGTCGATGTTTTCCTTCAGCAGGCCTTCCTTCATCATCAGGCCGAGGTTGGCCTTGGCGCGCCGCCACGGGGCGTCGGCGGCCTTGTAGATGATGTGGCGCAGGTCGTTCAAACGCCCCGGCTGGGCGGGGCGGCCAGCAGCCAGCCACGCCTCGCGCGATTGGCCACCCTTCCACGCGCGCGTGGTGAAGCCCAAAATCTCGACCTTCACCCCCGACCGCTCCAGCGTGCGCGCCAGAATGTCGGCGCAAATCGCCGCGATCGAAATGGGGCGGCCGCGCATCGAGCCCGAGTTGTCCAGCACCAGCGTCACGCAGGTATCGCGGAATTCGGTGTCTTTTTCGACTTTGAAGGATAGGGGCAGGGTGGGGTTCGCAACCACACGCGCCAGCCGCGCGGCATCAAGGATGCCTTCCTCGCGGTCGAACTGCCAGCTGCGGTTTTGCTGGGCCATCAGGCGGCGTTGCAGCTTGTTCGCAAGGCGGCCCACAGCGCCCTTCAGCGGGTCAAGCTGTTGATCGAGATAAGCGCGCAGACGCTCGAGTTCAGTCGTATCGGCCAGATCTTCGGCGGCGATTGTCTCGTCGAATTCGGTCGTGAAGACCTTGTAGGTTGGGTCGGCGTCTGAATAGGGCGCGGGCGTCGGCGGCTCGGGCGGGGCGTCGGCGTCAGGGGACTGCTGTTCCTCGACATCCTCGGAATCGTCATCCTCGTCGCTTGAAACCTGTGCCTCGGCCTGATCTTGCTGCTCGTCTTGGCTCCGCTCGGGGGCGCTGTCCTGCTCGTCTTCTTCCTCGTCTCCGCCGGGCGACTCGGGGGCTTCTTCCTCCTCCTGCTCGGAGGCGTCTTCTTCGGATTCGGGATCCTCGACATCGGGGTCATCGCCCAACTGGTCGCCATAGCCTAGATCGCCAATGACGGCGCGGGCAAAGCGGGCAAAGGCTTGCTGGTTATCCAGCAGCTCGACGACTTGATCCAGACGTGCGCCGGATTGGGACTCGATATAATCGCGCCACAGGCTCAACACGTTGTCGGCGCCGGCGGGCAGGTCGCGCCCGGTGGCAAGCTGCCGCACCAGATAACCCGCAGCAGTCGCTAGCGGCGCGTCTTTCTGGTTACGGATTTGCTCGTACCCTTTGCGCTGCGCGTCATGGGCAATGCGGGCGTCGATGTTGTCGGCGGTGCCGGGCATGAAACGCGCGCCCAACGCCTCGACACGGGCTGCTTCCATCGCCTCATACAGCTCGCGCGCGATGGGGCCTTGCGGGGCGTAGCGCGCGGCAATTTGCGGGTCGTGATAGCGGTGGCGCAACGCCAAACCGTCAGCGGTGCCCCGCGCCAGCAACACTTCCTCGCGGGTGAGGCGGCGGCTGACTTGCGGCAGGCGCATGGCATCGCCCGACAGGCCCGGCGGGTCCAGCGTATAGCTGACCGACAGATCTGGGTCATCGGCCAGCACGCGGGTCGCCTCGGCCAAGGCTTTCTTGAACGGATCTGCGGGGTTGTCGGGCGTGTTTGTCATGCCTAAGATAAACCACCACGCGCGCGTACGGGCAAGGGCCAGTCGCCCTTAGCCGTGGTTGTGCATGTCGAATCGCTTGCGGGCTGCATCAATCGTATCCGCATTTTGAATCGCCCAGCTTGCCAGCGCTTCGACGGGGGCCTTCATGTCGCGGCCCAAGGCGGTCAGACTGTATTCGACCTGCGGCGGCATCGTCGGGGTCACATCGCGGATCACAATCCCGTCACGCTCTAATGATTTAAGGGTGCTGGACAGCATTTTTTGCGAGATATCGCCAATGTCGCGTCGCAGCAGATTAAAGCGTTTCGGCCCTGTTCCCAGCTCGCGTACGATCAGAAGCGTCCATTTATTGGCGATTCGTCCCAGCAGTTCGCTGGCGCGCAAGCAGCTAGAGGTTTCGTCATGGTAATCTGGTTGCATAATCGTGCCTTCTTGCGCCAGCTTTGCCGCTGCGCTTTATGGTAACCAATCGTAACTCACAAACCAATGGAAACCAACATGTCCAAGCCCAAGATTGCAATCATCATCGGCTCGACCCGCGATTCGCGCTTTGCCGACAAGCCCGCCCAATGGATTCTGGAACAAGCCCAAGCCCGCGACGACTTCGACGCCGAGCTGGTTGATCTGAAAGACTTCGATCTGCCGCTGTTCAACGAAGTTGCTTCGAACGCTTGGGTTCCCTCGCAAGATCCCGCTGCTATCGCATGGCAAAAGAAAATCGGCGAATTCGACGGCTACCTGTTCGTCACCGCCGAATACAACCACTCGATCACCGGCGCGCTGAAGAACGCGCTTGATCAATCGTCGGTCGAATGGGCCCGCAAGCCGATGTCGGCCTTCGGTTACGGCGGTCTGGGCGCTGGCCGTGCGGTCGAGCACCTGCGCGGTATCGCGGTCGAGCTGCAAATGGCCCCCGTCCGCAACGCCATCCACCTGGGCGGCGGCGAGTTCTTCAAGGTCCACCCCTTGGGCGGCGTGAACGCACCGATGTCGGATGTGGCCCCCGCGCTGGACGGCGCTGTCAAAGCCACCTTCGACGATCTGGTCTGGTGGGCGAACGCACTGAAGGCCGCTCGCGGCTAATCAGGGCGCTGCCTGAAACAGAAAACCCCGCCGTTTGGCGGGGTTTTTTTGTTGCGTGGCCGGGCCGCTTATTTGATCGCAGTGGAAACGGCGCTTTCGGGCAGTTCTTCGGCGAAGCAGCGCTGGTAGAACTCGGCCACGGTCTGACGTTCCAGCTCGTCGCATTTGTTCAGGAAGGTCAGGCGGAACGCATAGCCGACATTGCGGAAGATCTCGGCGTTCTGGGCCCATGCCAGCACGGTCCGCGGGCTCATCACGGTCGACAACTCGCCGTTGATGAAGGCCTTGCGCGTCAGGTCGGCGAGGGCGACCATCTGGCTGACAGTCTTGCGGCCTTCGGTCGTGTTGTAGTGGGCGTTCTTGGCCAGCACAATCGCAGTTTCTGCGTCGTGGCTCAGGTAGTTCAGCGTGGCCACCAGCGACCAACGGTCCATCTGGGCTTGGTTGATCTGCTGCGTGCCGTGGTAAAGGCCCGTCGTATCGCCCAGACCCACAGTGTTGGCCGTCGCAAAAATGCGGAAGAAGGGGTGGGGGTCGATGATCTGATTCTGGTCCAGCAGGGTCAGCTTGCCATCGGTTTCCAATATGCGTTGGATGACGAACATTACATCAGGACGGCCTGCGTCGTATTCGTCAAACACAATGGCGACGGGGTTGCGCAGGGCCCAAGGCAGAATGCCTTCCTGAAACTCGGTCACTTGCACGCCGTCTTTCAGCTTGATCGCGTCCTTACCGATCAGGTCGATACGGCTGATGTGGCTATCAAGGTTCACGCGAACGGTCGGCCAGTTCAGACGCGCAGCGACCTGCTCAATGTGGGTCGATTTACCTGTGCCGTGATACCCTTGGATCATCACGCGGCGGTTGTAGGCGAACCCGGCCAGAATTGCCAAGGTCGTGTCGGGATCGAACTTGTACGTCGGGTCGATCGCGGGCACGCGGTCGCTTGCCTCGGCAAAACCCTTTACGTGCATGTCGGTGTCGATACCGAAAACCTCGCGGACCGAGACATCCTCGGTCGGTTTGACGTTGTCTGTCGCCATGATCTTCCCCAAATGCTTTTCCTGACTAGTGGATGATCCGCGTGTGATGTGCAAGCCAGTCAGGCGCGCTTGCCGCAGCTTTGGGCAGCCAGCGCTATTCGTCGCGGAAACTGCGGCTTTCCTTGACCTGTTCCCACGCCCAAACGACTTGCTGCAGTTGTTCTTCCTGGCTGCGGTCGCCGCCGTTCATGTCGGGGTGCAGCATCTTGATCAGCGCCTTGTAGGCCTTGCGGATCTCGACCTTGGTCGCGGTTTCGGCGACTTCCAGAATCTCGACGGCGCGCCGTTCGGTGGGGGGCAGGCGGCGGCGGGCGCCTTCGGGGCCCGCGCGGCCGTGGTTGCGGGTAGCATTCTCGCCCAGCACTTCATGCGCGTCATCAACGCCAAGGCGCGCCCAAGCGCGTTGCTCGTCCGTGCGCTTGCCAAAGGGCTTGGTCGGGCCCCAGGCCTTTTCCCTGTCGATCTGGTCTTGCAACTCGGTCTCGGGCACGCCCTCGAAAAAGTTCCACTTCAGATTGTATTCGCGCACGTGGTCTTTGCAGAACCACCAGAAATCATCCAGCGTATCGGGCGATTTGGGCGCACGGAATTGGCCGTGTGCCTCGCAGCCCGGCTTGTCGCAGTTGCGGTTCGATGTTTCGACCGCACCCGACATTCCGCGTCTTGCGCGCGGGTTTTTCTTTTTTGCGGTTGATACGGATATATCAAAACCGAAGGGGTCGCTTTTCATCGTGACTGCCTTTCCGACACTGCCTGCCTTCCCGACTCGAGGGCGAGAGTTTAGATGAAGCGTCAGAGAATTGAAGAGGATGGTTGAAAAATATGACGATGGCCGAACAAATCCGCGCGCGCCTGACCGCTGCCTTTGAACCCCAGCACCTGAACGTGACCGACGATAGCGAACGTCACCGTGGCCATGCGGGTTATACCGAGGGCGGCGAGTCGCATTGGATCGTGGACATGCGCGCCGAAAGCCTGGCGCCGATGACCCGAATCGAACGACACCGCGCGATTCACACTGCGCTGGGCGCAGATATTATGGGCAAAATCCACGCGCTTTCGCTCAACCTCGATTAAGTGCTGTGCGGGCTAGTCCGCTTTCAGAGGCGGAATAATAGCCGATTTAAGCGGCGGCTCATCTGCGGTTGCGCCGCCCAGTGCCGCACCCCCCAACGAAGGGGTAACGCGGGGCTGGGCCGCTGGCGCATCCGCCACTTTGGGCGCGGCGATCGTGGGCGCAGGTACCGCGCTTGCGGGGGCGGTGGGTGCGATAGCTGGCGCCTGCTGCGGCGCGGCGACCGGCCGGCGGAAAACCAGCACACTTTGATACACCGTCGTGCGCCCCGTCAGGCCATGGCGTTCTTCGCAAGGTAGGCTTTCGGCGCGCTGGTAATCCCAGCCGTCGGCGGCCATCTCGTTCATCAGCACTTCCAGGGTGCGGGTGAAGCGGTCCTCGGTCGATTTAGCGCCACGGTGCTTTTCTGCACGGCGTGGGGCTGCGACGACGCGATATTCAAAAGTCATGGCCTTGCTCCTTTGCCGAGGGCGTTAAAGACCCAGCTTGCGCGCGACGATGTCGTTCACAGCCGCCGGGTTCGCCTTGCCGCCAGTCGTCTTCATGACCTGACCCACGAACCACCCTGCCAATTTGGGGTTGGCTTTGGCTTTTTCAACCTGTGCGGGGTTGGCAGCGATGACTTCATCGACTGCTGTTTCGATCGCGCCAAAATCGGTGACCTGACGCATACCGCGCGATTCGACGATCTCGGCCGGATCGCCGCCTTCGGTGTAGACGATCTCGAATAGGTCTTTGGCGATCTTGCCCGAAATGTCGCCTGAGGAGATCAGCGCCACGATGCCGCCTAGTTGGGCAGGCGATACGGGGCTGTCTTTAATCTCGCGGTTGTCCTTCTTCAGGCGGCCGAACAGTTCGTTGATGACCCAGTTGGCCGACAGCTTCCCGTCGCGGCCTTGGGCGACTTCCTCGAAGTAGACCGCGTTTTCCGATTCTGCCGTCAGCACGCTGGCGTCATATTCGGTCAGACCGAAGGCGGCCATGAAGCGCGCTTTTTTGGCGTCTGGCAGTTCAGGCAGCTTGCCGGCGATGTCGTCAACCCACGCTTGCTCGATCTCTAGCGGCAACAGGTCGGGGTCGGGGAAGTAGCGGTAATCGTGCGCCTCTTCCTTGGACCGCATGCTGCGCGTTTCACCCTTTTCGGGGTCGTACAGGCGGGTTTCTTGATCGATCGTGCCGCCGTCTTCCAAAATAGCGATCTGGCGACGGGCCTCATATTCGATGCCTTGCTGGATGAAGCGCATCGAGTTCATGTTCTTCAGCTCGCACCGTGTGCCAAGGTAGCCGAAGTCACCGGTTTCCATGAATTTTTCATAGGCGCCGGGGCGGCAGACCGACACGTTCACATCGGCGCGCAGGTTGCCGTTTTGCATGTTGCCGTCGCAGGTGCCCAAGTAGCGCATGATCTGGCGCAGCTTGCCAACATAGGCGGCGGCTTCCTCGGGGCCGCGAATGTCGGGGCGGCTGACGATTTCCATCAGCGCAACGCCAGTGCGGTTCAGATCGACGAAGGACATGTGCGGGTCCATATCGTGGATCGACTTACCAGCGTCTTGTTCCAGATGGATACGCTCGATCCGGACGCGGCGGGCAATGCCGGGGCCCATTTCGACCAGCACTTCGCCTTCGCCCACGATGGGGTGGTAAAGCTGCGAGATTTGATAGCCTTGCGGCAGATCGGGGTAGAAATAATTCTTGCGGTCAAACGCCGAGCGCAGGTTGATCTGCGCCTTCAGGCCCAGCCCGGTGCGGACGGCTTGGGCAATGCATTCTTCGTTGATGACAGGCAGCATACCGGGCATGCCCGCGTCCACAAAGGCGACGTGGCTGTTGGGTTCGGCCCCAAAGCCGGTCGATGCGCCCGAGAAAAGCTTGGCATTGGTGGCGACCTGCGCATGCACTTCCAGGCCGATGACCAGTTCCCAGTCATATTTCGCCCCGGCGATTACCTTGGGCTTTGGTGCATCGTAAGTCAGATCCAGCATTGTCACATTCCTCTGGTTTCGCACGTTCTGTAAGGCCTGCCGCGCCCCGCTTCAAGCCTTGGCGGGGCGGCAGGGGGTGCGCGGGTTTCTGCCGATCACGATTTGGGTGGGTAGACAGCCTGTCGTTTCGTAGCAATTGTTCGGCCCGATGAAACAGTCGAAAGACCGGGACAATTGTCGACCGTAACCCTATCGATCCGCAGATGGCTGGCTTTGGGCCTTGCTGCTGCGGCAATAGTGCCACTATCGGCCTGTGTGAGTACCGAAGCCACCGTACCAGCTGCACTGCCCATTATGCAGTGGGATCACCGCGCCGAGGCCCCCCAATGGACAGAAGCCACGCTTGACGCCCTGCGCACCGAAGGCGCGCCGCTGCTGTCCGAAGTTCCCAGCGACATCTCGACATGGTGCCCCGGCTACGCAACTGCGTCCGAGGATGACCGCGCGGCCTTCTGGGCGGGGCTTTTTTCGGCCCTTGCGCGGCACGAAAGCACTTGGAACCCGCAGGCTGTTGGCGGCGGCGGGCGTTGGTTCGGGTTGGTTCAGATCGCACCTGCAACCGCGCAAGGCCATGGATGCGATGCAAAATCAGGCACCGCGCTGCAAGATGGTACATCGAATTTGGAATGCGCGGTCCGCATCGCCACCAGCGCCGTAACGCGCGATGGCGTTGTGGCGACCGGTCGCGGCGGCCTTGCTGCCGACTGGGGGCCGTTTACCAACCCCGAGAAACGCGCGCAGATGGCGCGCTGGGTCTCGGCGCAACCTTACTGCGCAGGTTGATAAAAAGGCCGGACATAGCGTCCGGCCTTTTGATTTGGCGATAGTCGGGCATCGTCAGCCCAACATCCGGCCCACCATTTCCGCCATCTCGCGCGAGATGGCTGGGGTTTTCGCAATGCGCTCGATTTGCGCGCGCATCAGCCCTTGGCGCGCCTTGTCATACCGACGCCAGCCATCGAAGGCGGCCGACAGGCGCGAGGCTGTCCAAGGATTCGCCGAATCGAGGCGGATTAGCCAGTCGGCCATCAGGCGGTAGACGCTGCCGTCGGCCTGATGGAAGCCTGCGGGGTTGCTGGTGATGGCCCCAAACACCGCGCGGAATCGGTTCGGGTTTTTCCAGTCAAAGCTTTCCAGCCCGGTCAAATCGGTCAAAACCGCCAACAAGCGGCGCGGCGCGGCCAGCGAGACCTGCAGGCTGAACCATTTGTCGATCACCAGCCGGTCGTCGGCCCAACGCTGCGCAAACGCGGCAAGCTCGGCGCGCCCTTGGCCGACGTCCAACAGGCTGTGCAGGGCGCCTAGCGACAGGGTCATATTGTTGCTGGCCGTAAACTGCATCTCGGCGGTCGCGCCGCCATCGTTGCGCGAGATCAGGTTCAGCACTGCATTCGCCAGCGCCCGCTTGCCGGCCTGCGCCGCATCGGGCGTGTAGGCTTCGTTGATCTGGCACGCGGCGTAGACTTGCGGCAGCAGCGTGACCATATGCTCGGCCAGATGATTTTTCAAAGCCTCGTGCGCATCATGAATCGCGTCGGGTTCGGGGGTGGCGCCCAGATCAAACAGGGTCTGGGCGGTGCTTTCCTCGGACGGCAGATCAAGGACGAAAGCGCGCAGCGCGGGGTCTAGCGTTTCGTCGGCCAGCGTCGCTGCGATGGCATCCAGATAGGCGGGCAGGGGTGCGGCGTGATCGCGCACCATGCTGACCAGCACTTGGCAGGCTAGCGCACGCCCCGAATCCCACCGTACAAAGGAATCGGTGTCATGTGCCATCAGAAACGCCAGTTCCTCGGCCGATTGTTCGCGCTGCAAAATGACAGGCGCCGAGAAGCCCCGCAGAACCGACGCCACTGGCCGGCTGGCCAACCCGCTAAAGGTGAAGGTTTGTTCGGCACCCGTCAGTTCCAGCACCGTCGTCGGCACGACTTCGTCGCCGTTGGGGTTCAGCAGGCCCACTGCGACCGGAATGACCAGCGGTTGTTTGTCCGTCTGACCGGGGGTAGGTGGGGTCGTCTGGCGCAAGGTCAGGGTCAAGGTGCCGTCGGTATAGTCTTCGGTCACGGCGACGCGCGGGGTGCCTGCTTGGCTATACCAACGCTTGAACTGCGTCAGGTCGCGGCCGGTCGCATCGACGAACACCTGTAGCCAATCTTCAATCGTGGCAGCTTGGCCGTCATGACGGGCGAAATACAGATCCAGCGCCTTGGCATAGGCCTCGGGCCCAACCAGCGTGCGCAGCATGCGGATGACCTCGGCCCCTTTTTCATAGATGGTTCCGGTGTAGAAATTGCTGATCTCGACAAAGCTTTCGGGGCGCACGTTATGGGCGAGGGGGCCGTTATCTTCACGGAACTGCCGCGCGCGCAACTTGATGACATCGCGGATGCGCTTGGTCGCGTGGCCGTGCAGATCGCCCGTGAACTGTTGGTCGCGGAAGACTGTCAGCCCCTCTTTCAGCGACAACTGGAACCAATCGCGGCAGGTGATGCGGTTGCCCGTCCAGTTGTGGAAATATTCGTGCGCGATGACGCCTTCGACCCGCTCGTAGTCGAGGTCGGTTGCCGTGTCGGGGCTGGCCAGAACGGCGGCGGTATTAAAAATGTTCAACCCCTTGTTTTCCATCGCACCGGAATTGAAGTCGGACACCGCCACAATGTTGAACACGTCCAGATCGTATTCGCGGCCATAGACGTCTTCGTCCCACTTCATGGCGCGCTGAAGGGCGCCCACGGCAAAGTCGGCTTTTGCGGCGTCTGCGGGGCGCGTCCAGACGGCAAGGTCGACGTGCTTGCCCGACATGGTGTCGAAGCTGCCGCGCTTGGCCACCAGATTACCCGCCACCAATGCGAACAAGTAGCTGGGTTTCGGCCAAGGGTCGTGCCAGACGGCAAAGTCGGCCCCGCGATCGGCGGGGTTGCCGTTCGACAGCAGCACCGGCAGATCGCTTTCGATGCGCACGGTGAAGGGGGCCATCACATCGGGGCGGTCAGGGTAGTATGTGATGCGGCGGAAGCCCTCGGCCTCGCATTGGGTGCAATACATGCCGTCTGACATATAGAGGCCATCAAGCGCGGTATTTTCGATCGGCGCGATCTCGACCTCGGATTCCCAAGTGAAAGGCGCGTCGGGTACATCGCAGCTCAAGCCACCCTCGACCAGCGTCGGGGTGACGGGCGTCCCGTCAATGCTGGCGTTGATCAGCGTCAGCAATTCGCCATGCAAAAAGAAATCGCGGCTGGTCGCGGCCGGGTTCGGGACAAAGCGGATGCGCGCCAGAACGCGGGTGTTTTTGGGGGCAAGGCGAAAGGTGAGGTCGACGTGCTCGACCAGATAGGTCGGGGGGGTGTAATCGGCCAGATAGATCTTCTGGGGCTGCACGACGGACGTCTGGTTCGCTGGCATCAAAGCCTCCCTGCTTTGTCCGGCGGGGGCTGCATGGTGTTGCAGCGGCCACGCCGGTGTCGCGCCAGACCTAGGCGCGAAGGCGCGTTGCAGCAAGTTCTTATCGCGTGAAAACCCAACGGCAACAGCCAATTCTTGCCCCGACGCTGTCTTTGTTCTACCGCTGGGGTAACCGATCGTCGGAGGAGGGCGAAATGCAGGATTATGTTGCGCGTGGCGGTATTAGCGTCGCGCAGGCCTTGGCGCAGTTCATCGAGGACGAGGCCTTGCCGGGTACGGGTGTTGCACCCGAAGTGTTCTGGGGTGGCCTTGCCACGCTGGTCAACGACTTTGGCCCGCGCAATGCCGCGCTGCTGCAGCGCCGCGCCGATCTGCAAAGCCAGATCGATGACTGGCACATCGCCCATCGCGGTCAGGCGTTTGACGTCGCCGCCTATCGCGCTTTTCTGGAGGAGATCGGATATATCGAGCCCGAGGGCCCCGATTTCGCCATTGAAACCCGCGATACCGACCCTGAATTCGCCTCGCTTGCGGGGCCGCAACTGGTGGTGCCTATCACCAATGCACGGTTTGCGCTGAATGCGGTGAATGCGCGCTGGGGCTCGCTTTACGACGCGCTCTACGGCACCGATGCGCTGGGAAGCCTGCCGCCAAAGGGGGAGGTTGACCCCGCCCGTGCTAAAGCCGTCATCGGCTGGGTTCGCACGCATTTGGACAAGGTTGTGCCGCTGGCCACGGGAAGCTGGCAGGGCGCTGGCACTTTGGCCGTCACCGATGGTGCTTTGACTGTCGGGGGCGTCGGGCTGAAAGACCCCCGTCAGTTTGTTGGATCAACTGATTCATCTTTCCTGTTCAAAGTGAACGGGTTGGGTATTGAGATTAAAGTTGATCCTGAAGATGCGAACGCGCAGGGCGATCCGTCGGGTATTGCTGACGTGCGCGTTGAATCCGCGTTGACCACCATCATGGATTGCGAGGATTCCGTCGCGACGGTCGATGCGGCGGATAAGACGCTGGCCTATCGTAACTGGCTGGGGCTAATGCGCGGCGATCTGGTCGAGACGTTCGATAAAGCCGGCCAGACCATCACCCGCCAGATCGCCGCAGATCGCACCTTCACCGCGCCGGACGGCGCCGAATTTACCGTCCGCCAGCGCAGCCTGATGTTGGTGCGCAACGTCGGCCATTTGACCACCAACCCGTTTATCAAAGACGCCGCAGGGCAGGACGCGTTCGAGGGGCTGGTCGATGCAGCGGTGACGGTGCTAATCGCGCTGCATGATTTGCGCCGCCACGGGCCGCGCAATTCCGCCACGGGCACGGTTTATGTGGTGAAGCCCAAGATGCACGGCCCCGCCGAGGTCGCCTTCGCCGCCGAGGTTTTTGCCTTTGTCGAGGATCTGCTGGGCCTGCCGCGTGACACGGTCAAGCTGGGTATCATGGACGAAGAACGCCGCACCTCGGTGAACCTGAAGGAATGTATCCGCGCGGCGAAGTCGCGGGTGGCGTTCATCAATACCGGCTTCCTCGACCGCACGGGTGACGAAATACATACCGCGATGGAAGCGGGGCCGATGCTGCCCAAGGGCGAGATGAAGTCTCAGCCGTGGATCCAGTCGTATGAAGCGCGCAACGTCGACATCGGCCTTGCATGCGGGCTGCGTGGCAAGGCGCAGATCGGCAAGGGGATGTGGGCGATGCCCGACCGGATGGCTGATATGATGGCCCAAAAGGTCGCGCACCCCGAGGCTGGCGCGAATTGCGCGTGGGTGCCATCACCCACTGCCGCCACACTGCACGCTTTGCATTACCACCTGATCGACGTCGCCGCGCGTCAGGCGCAAATCGCCGCGGGCGGGCCGCGCGGCACGCTGGACGCGCTGCTGACGGTGCCGGTCGCCACCGGCCGCAACTTCACCCCCGAGGATGTCGCGCGCGAGCTGGACAATAACGTGCAGGGTATTCTGGGCTATGTGGTGCGCTGGATCGACCAAGGTATTGGCTGTTCCAAGGTGCCCGATATCAACGACGTTGGATTGATGGAGGATCGCGCCACCTGCCGCATTTCCGCGCAGGCGTTGGCGAACTGGTTGCACCATGGCGTTATCACCCCCGCGCAGCTGACCGAGGCATTCCGCAAGATGGCCGCTGTTGTTGATCGCCAGAACGCGGGCGATCCCGCCTATGTGCCGATGGCGCCCGCATATGATGGGCTGGCTTTTCAAGCTGCCTGCGATTTGGTCTTTTTGGGGCGCGAACAGCCATCGGGATACACCGAACCGGTGCTGCACCAGCGGCGACTGCAACGAAAAGCCCAGATGTGACTTGCCGAAGGGCGCGGGGTGGGCAACACTCAATCAATTGCCACAGCCCGCGCCCTTTGCCGCGCGGGCGCCCAGCTGATCGAGTAGAGGTCTATGTCACGCCCGTCGCGCCGCCCCGTCATCGGAATCATCGCCAATAATTACCTGCTGAACGAACGTTTCCCGGTAATGGCTGCGGGCCAGATGGAGGCGACGGCCGTCGCGCAGATTATGAACGCGATGCCGCTGATCGTGCCGCCCAATCCGGCCATGGTCACGCTGAACGACCTGCTAGAGACCTGCGACGGCTTCATTCTGACCGGCGGCCGCCCGAACGTGCACCCCGAAGAATATGGCGAGGAGCCGACCCCCGCCCACGGCGATTTCGACCGGAACCGCGATGCTGTGGTGCTGCCGCTGATCCGCGCCTGCGTGCAGCGTGGGCAGCCGTTCCTGGGGATCTGCCGCGGTTTTCAGGAAGTGAACGTCGCCATGGGCGGCACGCTTTACCCTGAAATCCGCGATCTGCCGGGCCGCATGAACCACCGCATGCCCCCCGAAGGCACCCTGGAGGAACGCTACGCGCTGCGCCACCGCGTGACTTTGTCCAAGGGCGGGCTTTTTGCGCAGATGCTGGGGGCCGAGGAAGTGATGACCAACACTCTGCACGGGCAGGGCATCAAGACCCCCGGCGCGCGCATTCGCGTTGACGGCTTGGCCGATGACGGCACGCCCGAGGCGATCTATGTCGATGGCGCCCCAGGGTTCACCATGTCGGTGCAATGGCACCCAGAATGGCGCGCGACGCAAGATCCTGTTTCGCACGCGCTGTTTTCGTCGTTCGGGGATGCCGTAACGCGCTGGGCCGATACGCAAAAGGCAACGATGGTTCCGGCCTAAGGCCTATTCGTCGCCCGGCGCCGCCCGTCATCGTGCGTTAAAGTGCGGCGCGCGATTTTTTATGCTATAGAGCCATTGTAGATGGGAATGAATTGCGCCATCAATTCTTTCCTGAAGGTGAAACTGTGGCTTTGTGAAATATTCTTGCGAGGGGCAGTCCTTTTGCGGAATAGGTTGCGGTACGCCCGCAGCGCATGTTGTCAGCCACCTGACGTGAACGAAGGGGGAGAAGGCCCGTGAAAATCGGTGCACCGAGAGAGATTTATGAGGGCGAAGCCCGGGTCGCGATGACCCCCGCTTCGGCCAAGGATTTGCAGAAGCTGGGGCATAGCTGCCTGATCGAGACCGGCGCCGGTATTGGCGCGGGCTTCAGCGATGCAGCCTATCAGGCCGCTGGCGTGACCGTGGTTCCCAGCGCCGCCGCGTTGTGGGCCGAGGCCGATGTTGTCGTCAAGGTTCGCCAGCCGACCGCGGCTGAAAACGCCTTGCTGCGCAAGGATCAGACGCTGATCAGCTTCTTTAACCCCGCGGCGAACGCCGAAGGGATGGAGGCCGCGAAGGCTGCCGGCGCAACCGTCATCGCCATGGAAATGGTGCCGCGCATCTCGCGCGCGCAAAAGATGGATGCCTTGTCGTCGATGGCCAACCTTGCGGGCTACCGCGCGGTGATCGAGGCGGCGAACAACTTCCCGCGCTTCCTGACGGGGCAAGTGACCGCTGCGGGTAAAGTGCCGCCGGCTAAGGTTCTGGTCGTCGGTGCGGGCGTTGCGGGTCTGGCCGCGATTGGTGCTGCAACCTCGTTGGGCGCGATTGTCTATGCGTTCGACGTGCGCCCCGAAGTGGCCGAGCAGATTGAATCGATGGGGGCCGAGTTTGTCTTCCTCGACTTCGCCGACAACCAAGACGGTGCCGAGACGGGTGGCTATGCCAAACCGTCGAGCCCCGAATTCGCCGCCAAGCAGTTGGAGAAGTTCCGCGCGCTGGCGCCCGATATGGATATCGTGATCACCACCGCGCTGATCCCGAACCGCCCTGCGCCCAAGCTGTGGACCAAAGACATGGTCGAGGCGATGAAGCCCGGCTCGGTCGTGGTCGATCTGGCCGCCGAGCGTGGCGGCAACTGTGACCTGACCGTGGCCGACCAAAAG
Organism: Ketogulonicigenium robustum; assembly: GCF_002117445.1. NCBI lineage: Bacteria > Pseudomonadati > Pseudomonadota > Alphaproteobacteria > Rhodobacterales > Roseobacteraceae > Ketogulonicigenium > Ketogulonicigenium robustum. The sequence continues at coordinate 1,418,048 of NZ_CP019937.1, read as the reverse complement.
GTCGTCTCGGACAACGGCGTCACGATTGTGGGCTACACCGACTTCCCCTCGCGGATGGCTGCGCAATCCTCGACGCTGTATGCGAACAACATTCGCCACATGATCGCCGACCTGACGCCCGCGAAAGATGGCGTGCTGGTGCAGAACATGGAAGACGACGTGATCCGTTCGTCGACCGTGACGAACGACGGCGCGATCACCTTCCCGCCGCCCCCCCTGAAGGTTCAGGCAATTGCAGCGGCCAAGCCCTCCGCCAAGCCGAAAGAGCTGACCCACGAAGAAAAGAAGGCTGCCGAGGCCGCCACGTTCAAAAAACAGACCGTCACGCAGGTCGGCATGCTGGTGATCGGCACACTGCTGCTGCTGCTGGTCGGCTCGGTCGCGCCCGAGAGCTTCATGGCGCACTTCGTCGTGTTCGTGCTGGCGTGTTTCGTGGGCTTCCAAGTGATCTGGAACGTCAGCCACAGCCTGCACACCCCGCTGATGGCCGTGACCAATGCGGTTTCGGGCATCATCATTCTGGGATCGCTGCTGCAGATCGGTGCTGGCGCCGAGGTCTCGGGCGGGTGGCTGATCGTTATTTTGTCGGCGATCTCGATCCTCGTTGCCTCGATCAATATTGTGGGCGGTTTCCTTGTCACACGGCGGATGCTCGCCATGTTCCAAAAGTCGTAAGGAAGGGCAGGGTAAATGTCTTACGCTCTTGTTTCAGCGGCCTATATTGCTTCGGCCATCCTGTTCATCCTCTGCCTTGGCGGTCTGTCGGGGCAAGAAAGCGCGAAGCGTGCGGTCTGGTATGGTATCGCCGGTATGGCTGTGGCCGTGCTGGCAACCCTGATGGGGGATTCGGTCGGTTTCTACTGGCTGGTCGGTCTTGCCATTATCATCGGCGGCGTATTGGGCTGGTGGCTGGCAAAGACGGTCGAGATGACCGCGATGCCGCAGCTGGTTGCCGCGCTGCACAGCTTCGTCGGTCTGGCTGCCGTTTTCATTGGTATCAACACGCATATCGTCCTGTCGGGCGTCGCGCATGTTGACCACAGCACGCTGACCGGTTTTGCCGCGCTGATCGCGCATAAAACGCCGGTCGAGGTGAACATCCTGAAAGTTGAAACCTTCCTTGGCGTGTTTATCGGCGCGGTGACCTTTACGGGGTCGATTATCGCCTTTGGAAAACTGTCGGGCAAAATCACGGGTAAGGCGACCAAGCTGCCGGGCGGCCACTGGCTGAACGCTGGTGCGGCTGTTCTGTCGCTGATTCTGCTGGTCGCGTATCTGAACGGTGCCGGCGCTTGGGCGCTGTTGCTGATGACGGTGCTGGCGCTGTTCATCGGTTACCACCTGATCATGGGCATCGGCGGTGCGGATATGCCCGTCGTTGTGTCCATGTTGAACAGCTATTCGGGCTGGGCTGCATCGGCCATCGGCTTCAGCCTTGGCAACGACCTGCTGATCGTCACTGGTGCGCTGGTGGGCTCGTCGGGTGCCATCCTGTCGTACATCATGTGCAAGGCTATGAACCGGTCGTTCGTCTCGGTTATCTTGGGCGGCTTCGGTGCGGCCAAAGGTCCCGCGATGGAAGTGACGGGCGAGCAAATCGCGATTGATGCCGACGGTGTCGCCAGTGCGCTGAACGATGCCGACAGCATCATCATCGTGCCGGGTTACGGTATGGCGGTGGCGCAGGCCCAACAGTCGGTGTCCGAACTGACGCGCAAGCTGCGCGCAGCCGGCAAAGAAGTGCGCTTCGCCATTCACCCCGTTGCGGGCCGTTTGCCGGGCCACATGAACGTGCTGCTGGCCGAAGCCAAAGTGCCCTATGACATCGTGATGGAGATGGACGAGATCAACGACGACTTCCCCAATACGGATGTTGTGATCGTCATCGGCTCGAACGACATCGTGAACCCTGCGGCGCAGGAAGACCCGAACAGCCCGATCGCCGGCATGCCTGTGCTGGAAGTGTGGAAGGCCAAGCAGGTCTTCGTGTCGAAGCGCGGGCAGGGCACCGGTTACTCGGGTATCGAGAATCCGCTGTTCTACAAAGACAACACCCGCATGTTCTACGGCGACGCCAAAAAGTCGCTGGACGAGCTGCTGCCGAAGATCAACTAAGCCTGTTCTCGGCGTAAAAATCGGCCCCGCGCAACCACTTGGCTGCGCGGGGCTTTTCTTTTCCATCCGGTCAGGCAACCCTATAGGAACATGGGACAATCGGCGTTTTTTTTCGCATTGGGATTTTCTTGAAAATCAGGTCTTGCAATGAATCACATTTTGCCCCAAATGCCCCCTCAAGACGCCAACGCACGCGCCTCTGGCCGCAAGCAGTCACGCAGACCGTGTTTATGCAGCGACGGTAACGTCTCCTTTTGAACTGAATGGCCCCCCGTATCGTCGGGCCCGGTCTTGTGGAGATGCAAATGACTGCTTTTGTTGCTGGCGCTATTGCGCCTGCCCGTTCGGCTGCTGCAAACCGACTGGAAAACTTCTGCGCTTCGGCTGATTTCGACAAGCCGACGCTTGTGCTGGATATCGACCGTGTCGAAGACCAGTACCGCGCGCTGAAAGCCGGCCTTGGCCATGCCGATATCCACTATGCCGTAAAAGCCAACCCGCACCGTGATGTGCTGGAACGCCTTGTGCATCTGGGGTCGCACTTTGATTGCGCCTCGCGTGGCGAGATCGAGATGTGCCTGGCACTGGGCGCGCGCCCCGAAACCATTTCCTACGGCAACACCATCAAGCGTGCCCGCGACATCGCTTTCGCCGCCTCGGTAGGTGTGACGCTGTTTGCTGCGGACGCCGAAGAAGAGCTGGTGAAAATCGCCGAAAACGCACCGGGATCGCAGGTTTACATCCGCCTGATCGTCGAAGCCAGCCAAGCCGATTGGCCGCTGTCGCGCAAGTTCGGCTGCGACGCCGATATGGCGCTGGCGCTGCTGGATCGCGCGGTTGAACTGGGCCTCGAGCCGCTGGGCTTTTCGTTCCACGTCGGCTCGCAAACCCGCCGGGCCGAGTTCTGGATCCCCGCGCTGGACGCGTTTGCAGGCGTGTGGCACGAAGCCGAGGCGCGCGGCCACAACCTGTCGCTGCTGAACATCGGCGGTGGATTTCCCGCCTTCTACGGCGAGGATATCGAAGGCCCGACGCGCTACGCCTCGAACGTCATGTCGCTGGTGACCGAGCGTTTCGGCCATGTCGATCGCGTGATGGCCGAGCCTGGCCGTGGCATGGTTGCCGAAGCTGGTATGATCGTGGCCGAGGTCGTCCTGACCAGCCGCAAGTCCGACCGCGATATGCACCGCTGGGTCTATCTGTCGATTGGCCGCTTCTCGGGGTTGGCCGAAACCGAGGGCGAGGCGATCCGCTACCAGTTCGTCACGCCCCACGATGGCGAGGCTGTCGGCCCCTGCATCGTTGCTGGCCCCAGCTGCGATTCGGCTGACGTGCTGTATGAAAAGCGCCCGATGAACCTGCCGCTAGCGCTGAAGTCGGGTGACAAAGTGCTGATCCGCAACACGGGCGCCTACACATCGACCTATTCTTCGGTGTGTTTCAACGGCTTCCCTCCGCTGGATGTCGTGGCCATCTGATCTTGAATTCAAACGGCGCGGGGATATCTCGCGCCGTTTTTTGTTGTGGCTGGGGCCGTTACGGGTTTAGGCATAGGTCTGCTAAAACCGCCCCGAGGCCACGACATGTCCGACCGCCCTTTTCCTGTCACCGAAGCCGCGCCTATTGTGCATAACACGATGATTCCCGCGTCCGCCGATGTTGTCGTGGTGGGCGGTGGTATCATCGGGCTGATGACGGCGTGGTTTATTGCCGAAGCGGGCCAATCGGTCGTGGTGCTGGAAAAGGGGCGGGTCGCGGGCGAGCAGTCGTCGCGCAACTGGGGCTGGATCCGCAACCAAGGGCGCGATGCGGGCGAAATTCCGATCATGGCGGAATCGCACCGGATCTGGGCCGAGATTGCGCCGCAGCTGGATACCGACATTGGCCTGCGACAAGAGGGGACGCTGTACGTTGCGCGCAGCGGGCGCGCGCTGGGGAGGTACGAGGACTGGCTGCGCCACGCCCGCGCATGGCGGCTGGATAGTCGTATTGTCACCCCCGCCGAGGTGCAGTCGCTGCTGCCCGGCGCTGCCGACTGCGGTGTCGGCGGCCTTTACACCCCAAGCGATATGAAGGCCGAGCCGCACATCGCCGTGCCCGCGCTCGCCCGCGCGGCTGTAGCCCGCGGGGTGCAAATCGTTGAAAACTGCGCTGTGCGCGACTTAGATGTGGCAGGCGGCCGCATCGCGGGCGTTGTGACCGAGCGTGGCCGGATCGCCGCGTCCGAGGTTGCGGTTGCTGGCGGTGCATGGTCGTCGCTGCTGTTGCGGCGCGTTGGGGTGCATATTCCGCAGCTGGCTGTGCGATCGTCAGTTGCGCGCACATCGGCGTTTCAGGCGCCTGCGGGACAGGCCTCGACAGGGCTGTTCGCATTCCGTCGCCGCTTGGACGGCGGTGTGACGCTCGCACCGTCCGACGTTCACGACTTCTACATCGGCCCGGCGGCTTTCCGCAATTTCCGGGCCTATCTGCCGCAACTGCGGCGCGACTTCAAATCGACCAAACTGGTGCCATGGGGCCCCGCGCATTACCCCGACAGCTGGACGCAAAAGCGTAACTGGTCTGCGGACGATGTCAGCCCGTTTGAAGTCACGCGGGTTTTGAACCCCGCGCCGAACATGTCCTATCTGAACGCCGCATTGGATCGCTTGAATGCGATGTTCCCTGCTGCTGCACCGATACGGATCGAACAGGCATGGGCGGGGATGATCGACACGATGCCCGACGTGGTGCCGGTGATTGACCGCGCGGTCAGCCTGCCAGGGCTGACGATTGCGACCGGCATGTGTGGCCACGGGTTTGGCATCGGGCCGGGCGTGGGGCGCGTTACCGCTGATCTGGTGCTGAATAACGCGCCGCGCCACGACCTGTCGCGGTTCTGCCTGTCGCGGTTTTCCGATGGATCGCGCGTGGATTTTGGCAGCGCGCTTTAGGCGTCTAGCAGGCGGCGATAGATCGCGATCAGCTTTTCGGCCTCGGTTTCGATGCGGAAATGATCCAGCACATGGGGGCGGCAGGCAGCCGACCAACGCAGCAGCTTGGCGGGGTCGTCCAGAATCGCCGCGATTTCCGCAGTCATTTCAGGGATGTCGCCGGGGGTGACAAGGCGGCCTGTGACATCGGGTAGGATCAGTTCTTCGAACGCGCCCACGCGCGTGGCGATCACGGGCACGCCGCAGGCCATTGATTCCAGCGGCGTCAGGCCGAACCCTTCCCAGCGCTGCGGGGCGATATACAGATCAAGCGCCTGAAACCAACGCGGCATGTCCAACGGCTGGACTTCGGGTAGGAAGTGGATGCGCCCTTGCAGGCCAGCAGCTGCGACTTTGGCTTGCTGCGCGGCAAGAAAGTCTTGGTGCTGGGCAGTCGTGCCGCCCATGACAATCCCATGCGCGTCGGGGTGCGCGGGCAGGGTGGCGATCATGGCGTCGACGAAAACATCAACACCCTTTTGGGCGCGCACGCGGCCATAGCAGCCGATCAGCCGCCCGTCGACGGGCAGCCCCAGCGCGCGGCGCAGTGCCGCTTTATCCGCAGTCGGGGCGAATGTGTCGGTGTCAATCCCATGGTAGATCACCGTGCTGGGGCGCTGCAGGTACTGCGCGCTGCGTGTCGAGACGGCCACGACCTCGTCCATTTGGCGGATCAGCCAGCGTGTATAGCCACTGTGTTCGCGCTGCGAGGCCGAGGTGAATACAAGCGCCAGCTTCTTGCCCAGCAGGTATTTCAGCGCGAGGCCTGCCAGCATCTCGTTATTGCGGCGGGCGTGCCAGACGCGCCTGCCATGGGGGCCACGGCGCGACATGGTGACGACATCGCCCAGTGGCACATGCGGAACGTCGGCGGGAATGGCGGGGCCGGTGGTTGCAATCGCAATGCTGCGGGCCTGCAGCGGCACCAGCCGCATGATGGTCGATGTCACGCCCGAGACCCGCTTTTTCAGGTTAGGTGCGATCACATCAAGGGTAGCGACGGTTTTTTTCACGCGGCATTCCTCTCGGGCAGAAGGGCGAGCAGGTCGTGCAACACATCTGCGCGCTGTGTCCCCTGGCTGGCGGCGGCGGCAAGGGCGGCAGCGCTGGCCTGCGCGCGGGCGTCGGCATCACCCAGCAGGCGGGACAGATGCGGCGCAATATCACCCTGAACCTGCCAAAGCGCGCCCGCAGCCGTCAAGGCGGCATAGTCGGCGGCTGCGTTTTGCACATAGGGGCCGGATAGCTGTGGCAGTCCGAGGGCCGCACCCTCCCACGGGTTGTGGCCGCCGATCTGGGGGAGCAGCGACCCGGCCAGAAAGCCAACGTCGGCGAGGCGATACCACAGGCCGGTCTCGCCGAAGGTATCGGCCAGATAGACCTGCGTGTCGGAGGTGGGCAATGCGCCGGTACTGCGCTGCGCGATGCGCAGGTCGGCCATCAGCGGCAGAATCTGCGGCGCACGCTCGGGGTGGCGCGGGGCAAGGATCATGAGTAGATCGGGGTCGGTTTGCAGCAAGGTGCGGTGCGCGTCCAGCAGCACCTCGTCCTCGCCCGCGTGGGTCGAGGCAGCGATCCACACCGGCCGCGTGCCGATGGCATCGCGCAGGCTTTGCAGGCGGGCAGGGTCGGCGGGCAGGGGCGCGGCGGCGGCTTTCAGGTTCTGGCCAACGCGCAGTGGTACTGTGGGCGCCAGCGCGTGCAGGGCTTGGCGTGTGTTGTCGTCTTGGCAGTGAATGAACGCGAAGGTGCCAAACAGCTGCGCGGCGGTCTTGGGTAGCCGCGCCCACAGCTTCAGTGACTTTTCCGACAGGCGGGCATTCACCAGTGCGGCCGATATACCGCGCGCACGCAGGGCCTGCAGGGTGTTGGGCCAGATTTCACTTTCCGTCAGCACGCAGAGGCTGGGCTGCCAGTGGTCCAGAAACCGCGTGACGAAGCGAGGGTCGTCCAGTGGGGCGAATTGGTGGATGATGCCCGTCGTCAGCCGCGGCGCGATGACTTCGGCCCCGCCGATGGTGCCGGTGGTCAGCACGCAGGTCAGGTCGGGCGCAGCGTCGCGCAACCCTTTTGCCAGATCGAGCAGCGCCAAGCCTTCACCGACCGACGCGCCGTGAAGCCAAACCGTGCGTCCTGCGGGGCGGGGTATAGTGGTGATGCCCTCGCGTTCTGGCGCGCGGGGGGCAAGGCCTGCGCCGGCCATACGTTCTTGCAGCGCGGGCAGGCGGCGGGCAATTAGGCGTGGGGCGAGCCAGCCGTATAGGCGTAGCGGAATGGTCGGGCCCGACATCAGCCGCCGGTATGGCTCATGTGGCGGCTGATCTGGCCAGCCACGATGCCGCGCGAATAATCGAAATCATGCCCCTTGGGCTTTTGCCCGATGGCGGTGCGGATGGCCCGTTCCAGCGCCAGCGGAGCATCGCTGCGCAGGGCCTCGCGCAGGTCCATGCTGCCCTCTTGGCCAAGGCAAGTGTGAATCGTACCAGTGCAGGTGACCCGCACGCGGTTGCAGCTTTCGCAGAAATTATGGGTCATCGGCTGGATGAAACCGATGCGCTGGCCGGTTTCTGCGACGCGCACATAGCGCGCAGGGCCGCCCGTGTTCAGCGGCAAATCTTCCAGCGTGTATTGTTCTGCCAGTTTGGCGCGCAGGTCGGTCAGCGGCCAGTATTGGTCCAGCCGGTCTTCGTTGCCGATGTCGCCCATCGGCATCACCTCGATAAACGTCAGGTCGAGGTCGCGGCTGTTGCACCATGTGACCAGATTGAACAGCTCGTCATCATTCCCGTGTTTCAGTGCGACGGCGTTGATTTTAACGCGCAGCCCTGCGTTTTGGGCGGCATCAATCCCGCGCAACACTTGGTCAAGGCGGCCCCAACGGGTGATTTCGGCGAACTTCTGCGGGTCCAGCGTATCGAGCGAGACATTCAGTCGCTTCACACCGGCTGCTGCCAAATCGGCCGCGTGTTTTTCCAGCTGGCTGCCGTTCGTGGTTACGCAAATCTCGTCCAGCGCGCCGCTGTCGAGGTGGCGGGACATCGCGCGGAAAAATTGCATGATATCACGGCGCACCAACGGCTCGCCGCCGGTGATGCGCAGCTTGCGGATACCCATGCTGATGAACGCGCTGGACAGCGTGTCCAACTCCTCCAGCGACAGCAGGTCGCGTTTGGGCAAGAATGTCATGTTTTCCGACATGCAATACACGCAGCGAAAATCACACCTGTCGGTGACCGACAGGCGAAGGTAACTGATCTGCCGGGCGAAAGGGTCGATCAGCGGCGTATGGCGCAGGTCCAACGTATCCATGGCCCTTAGCTAATCCTGTGTCTGGCGTGGCGCAAGCGGCATCACGAAATGATGCGCTTCACCTGCTGGATGAAATCTTCGCCGCGGCGTTCGTAACTGTCGTATTGGTCAAAGCTGGCGGTAGCGGGGGCCAGCAGTACGACATCGCCCGATTCCGCGTCGGCATGGGCGTGGGCGACGGCGGCTTCCATCGTCGTGCAGATTTCCACCTCGACACCGGTCAGTTGCAGGGCGAAATGGGGCGCATCGCGGCCAATGACATAAGCCTTTTTGACCGCACCGACATAAGGCAGCAATCCGCCCAGCCCGCCTTCTTTTTCCAACCCGCCGCAGATCCAGCGGATATTCTTGAACGCTTGCAGGGCTTTGGCGGCGCTGTCGACATTGGTGGCTTTGGAATCGTTCACATAGACGACGCCGTCTTTCTCGGCGATGCGCTGGCTGCGATGGGGCAGGCCGGGATAGCTGTGCAGCGCGGCTTCGATTGCTTTGGGGCCTAGGCCAAGGCTGCGGGCGACGGCATAGGCATTGCAGGCGTTCTGGTGGTTATGCGCGCCGGGCAGCCCCTTAACCTCGCGCAGGTCGATCGAGGCCATCTGCCGGCCCTTGCGCCATTCAGTCAGAAAACCCTTGCGCGCGAAAACCGCCCAAGCCGCGCTTTCCAGCTTTTGGCCGGCCGAGGTGAAAATCACGCGGTCATCACCGGGGCCTTCGATCATCTGGTTGGCTAGATAGCGCCCCTCGTTCTCGTCCACGCCAATCACGGCGCGGTCGGGGCCGCCTTCGGCAAACAGGCGGCGCTTGGCGGCAAAGTAGCCGCCCATGCCGCCGTGGCGGTCAAGGTGGTCGGGCGACATGTTGGTCAGCACGGCAATATCAGGGGTCAGCGCTCGCGCCAGATCGGTCTGGTAGGACGACAGTTCCAGCACCACCACCTCGCCATCACGGGCAGGGGGCAGATCTAGCACGCCGCGCCCGATGTTACCCGCCAGCTGGGCGGGACGGCCGCATTCTTCCAGCACGTGATGGATCAGCGCCGACGTGGTCGATTTGCCGTTCGATCCGGTGACAGCGACAACACGCGGGCGGGTGTCGAAATCGTCCCAAGTATGGTCGGCGTATGACCGGAAAAACAAGCCGATGTCGTTATCGACCGGTACGAAAGCCGCCCATGCAGCCGCGATGACGGGGTGGGGCGCGGGGTAAAGATGCGCAATGCCGGGCGATGTCACCAGCAAACGTACGCCATCCCAAGCGTCGGTGCGGGTCAGATCGACGATGTCGAACCCGTCAGCCGCGGCAGCCTCGCGCGCAGGGGCGCCGTCGTCCCAGACGATAACCTCGGCCCCGCCTGCACGCAGCGCATGCGCCGTCGCACGCCCCGATCGTCCCAGCCCCAGAACAGCGACCTTCTGTCCATCATATCCTTTGACCGCAATCATCGCGCGCGACTCCGCATTTGTTGTTGGGGACAGATAGGCGCAGGCGTGCACCGGTTGCAAGCGTCGCGCGTGAAGCTTGATTTGCACGGTTTTTAATCGTCTGATCAGTTTAGGGACAGCCCGTCTGCGGCTGCCCATTGCGGGTTGCATTTGCCCGATTAAGGTTAAGGTATGAACACGCGTCCGACCTTTGATGAAATGTGGGGCACCAGCCGGGAGCTGCGGTCCCCCTATGCAACCTTCCAGCAATGGTTCGAGGGCGAAAGCTTGGCTCGACTGCGCAAGAAGCAGCGCGAAGCCGAGGACGTCTTCCGCCTGACTGGGATCACCTTCAACGTCTATGGTCAGCAAGAGGCTGCCGAGCGCCTGATCCCCTTTGATATTATTCCGCGCATTATCTCGGGGCGCGAATGGACGCGCCTGTCGCGCGGGATCGAACAGCGGGTGCGGGCGATCAACGCCTTTTTGCACGACATTTATCACCGACAGGAGATTGTCCGCGCGGGCCGTATTCCGGCCGAAATGATAGCAAAAAACGCCGCCTTTCTGCCGCAAATGATTGGGGTGAAGCCCGCAGGCGGCGTTTACACGCACATCGTCGGGATCGATTTGGTGCGCACCGGCGAGGACGAGTTTTATGTGCTGGAGGATAACGCGCGCACGCCCTCGGGGGTCAGCTATATGCTGGAAAACCGCGAGACGATGCTGCACATGTTCCCCGAACTTTTCATGAAGCACCGCGTACAGTCGGTGTCGAATTACCCCAAAAACCTGCACCGGTCGCTGGCAGCCAGCGCGCCCGCAGCGTGCAACGGCAACCCCGTTGTCGCGGTGCTGACGCCGGGGATTTTCAATTCGGCTTATTACGAACACAGCTTTCTTGCCGACAAGATGGGCGTCGAACTGGTCGAGGGGCACGACCTGCGCGTCATCGATGGCCGCGTCGCGATGCGCACGACCGAGGGGTATAAGGCGATTGACGTCCTCTATCGCCGCGTGGACGACGAATATCTGGACCCGCTGAACTTCAACCCGGATTCGGCGCTGGGCGTGCCAGGCATCATGGATGTGTATAGGGCTGGGGGCATCACCATCGCCAACGCCCCCGGCACAGGGATTGCCGATGACAAGGCGATCTATTCCTACATGCCCGACATCGTGCAGTTCTACACAGGCGAGAAGCCGATCTTGCAGAACGTGCCCACGTGGCGCTGTTCCGAAGCAGATTCTTTGGCCTATGTGTTGGAGCATTTGCCCGAATTGGTAGTGAAGGAAGTGCACGGATCGGGCGGCTACGGCATGCTGGTCGGCCCGACCGCCAGCAAAAAGGAAATCGCCGCCTTCCGCGACAAGTTGAAAGCCAAGCCTGCAAACTACATCGCGCAGCCGACGCTGAGCCTGTCGACCGTGCCTATCTTTACCAACGCCGGTCTTGCGCCGCGCCACGTCGATTTGCGGCCCTATGTGCTGGTCTCGCCCGAGGGGGTGAAGATCACCCCCGGCGGTCTGACCCGTGTGGCGTTGAAAAAGGGCAGTCTTGTGGTGAATTCCTCGCAGGGGGGCGGCACCAAGGACACGTGGGTGCTGGAGGACTGACATGCTAGGAAAGACAGCCGGCGGCCTATACTGGATGTTCCGCTATCTGGAGCGGTCGGAAAACACGGCCCGCATGATCGCCGCAGGAATGCGTATTGCCTTGACCAGCGCTGAGGGCGACGAGGAATGGTCCTCGATTCTGCAGGCCGCCGCGATGGATTGGGGATATCGCCAAAAATACGGCACCACCGTCACGCGTGCGCAGGCGGTCGACTGGATGCTGCGCGACGGTGAAAACCCGTCCTCGGTCATCAGGGTGATCGAAGGGGCCCGCAATAACGCCCGCCTTGTGCGCACCGCCCTGACCCGCGAGGTCTGGGAGGCCGTGAACCAGACGTGGATGCTGCTGCGCGACATGCTGAAAACGCAGGTCAAAGAAAGCGAACTACCGGCCGTGCTGCAGGTAATCCGCCAGCAGTCGGCCTATGTGCGCGGTGCTGTTTCGGGGACAATGCTGCGCAACGACATCCACAACTTCATCCGCCTCGGCACGTTTATCGAGCGGGCCGATAACACCGCGCGCATTTTGGACGTGAAGTATTTTGTCCTGCTGCCGACCGCGTCTGCCGTGGGCAGCAGCCTTGATAACGTGCAGTGGGACGGCATCTTGCGCACGGTCTCGGGCGAGGGGGGCTACCGCATGACCTATGGCCAAGACCCGCGCCCGCGCGAGATTGCGCAGTTCCTGATATTGGATCGCCGCATGCCGCGATCACTGGCCTATTGCGGCGGCGTGCTGAATGCGAACATGCAGCATTTGGCGCGCGACTATGGCCAGCGCATGCACTGCCACGCCCTGATCGAGGCCCTTTGCGTCACGCACCTCTCGCGCGAGGTGGATGCGATTTTCGAAATAGGGTTGCATGAATATCTGCAAGATTTCATGGGCTTCATGGCCGAAATCAGCGCCCAGATCGAAGTGGATTACCGGTTCTATGAGTGACCCCATGCGCCTGAACATTCGCCACGTGACCACTTATGACTATGACGGGCCGGTGCCCTATGGCCTGCTGCAACTGCGGATGACCCCGCGCGACAGCCAGAACCAGCGCGTGCTATCATGGGACAGCACGGTCGAGGGGGGGCGGTTGCAGTTGCAGTTCGACGATCAGCACGGCAATGGCGTTGCCCTGCTGGCGTTCGACCCGGGTACGACGCAACTGTCGATCATCAGCACCGGCGTCGTCGAAGTGACCGATGCTGCAGGTGTGGTCGGGCCGCATCAAGGGTTTGTGCCGCTTTGGCTGTACCAGCACGCGACGCCGCGCACCGCCATCGGGCCGCGGGTGAGGGCGCTGGTCAGCGGGCTTGGACGGGGGCGCCCGCCGCTGGATGCGTTGCACGCGCTGATGGCCGCCGTAGGCGAAACCGTCGCCTACAAAACCGGCCAGACCGACGCGCGCACCACAGCCGAGGAAGCGCTGGCCATCGGGCAGGGCGTTTGCCAAGATCACGCCCATGTGTTCATCGCCGCCGCGCGCCATATGGGGCACCCCGCGCGCTATGTGTCTGGCTACCTGTCGACCGAGGATGGCAGCGCGACCGAGGCCGCCCATGCCTGGGCCGAGGTCTATCTGCCCGACTTGGGGTGGCTGGGGTTCGACCCCGCAAACGGTATTTGTCCCGATGCCCGCTATGTGCGCGTGGCAACGGGGCTGGACTACGCCGAGGCTGCGCCTGTATCTGGGACGCGGCACGGCCCCGCGCAGGAACATCTTTCTGTAAATGTCGTCGTGCAACAACAATAGGGGCATGACATGACGTATTGCTGCGCGCTGCGGATGGCGGACGGGCTGATCTTTATGGCCGATACCCGCACGAACGCGGGCTTGGACAACATTTCGACCTATCGCAAGCTGTTCACATGGAGCAATGAAAACGCGCACATCACGCTGATGACGGCGGGCAATTTGGCGACCACGCAGGCTGTCATCAGCTTGCTGGAAGAACGCACCAAAGCCCCGGGCGAGCGGTATCCCGCGATTCTGGATTTGCCTTCGATGTTTCAGGTGGCGACGATGGTCGGGCAGACGCTGCGCGATGTTATCGGGAACCACGCCGAGGGCGGGCCACGCGCAGATTCGACGTTCAACGCCTCGATCATCGTGGGGGGGCAGGTGCGCGGGGGCGATCCGCGCCTGTTCATGATCTATCCCGAAGGGAATTTTATCGAAGCGGGGGCCGATACGCCCTTCCTGCAAATCGGCGAGACGAAATACGGCCGCCCTATCTTGGTGCGCGCCTTCGATCCCGAGATGCGCTACGAGGCAGCGGTCAAATTGCTGATGGTCAGCTTCGACTCGACCGTGAAGGCAAATTTGTCGGTGGGATTGCCGTTCGACGCGCTGATCTACCGCCGCGACCGATTCGATGCAGGCCATGCATGGCGCATTGGGCCCGATGATGCCTACTATCAAATGATATCGAATTCTTGGGGCGAGGCGCTACGCGGCGCATTTCAAAGCCTGCCGGATCCTGTTCTTTCGGAATAGCAGCAGGGCAAAAAAAAGGGCACCCGAAGGTGCCCTTTTCTGCTTCGATTAGAAGCGGTAGTTCACGCCCAGCTTGACAGCTTGGGTGTCGAGGTCGCTGACGCCGTTTACATCGTCAAAGTCGTTGACGGTGTATTCAGCAAAGCCCGACCAGTTTGCGGTGAACAGCTTTTCAACGCCCAGACCGTAGCTTGCGCCCTCCAGGTCAACCGAAGTGGTGCCGTTGTCGTAACCGCTCCATGTGTAGCCCAGTGTGGCGTAGGGCAGCCAGGTGTCCAGCGCGTAGCCAGCACGAGCGAAGACCGACTTAGTGTCGTCCAGGCTTACGTCGGTACCTGCGATGGTGCCTTTGACGTCGCTGTAGCCGTATTCTGCGCCGAGGCCCAGAACCCACGAACCGAACTGCCAGTCGTAACCAGCGCGCAGAGCGGCACCGAAGCCGTCGACATCATCGGTCGAACCAGCGTAGTCGCTAGCGAAACCGTAGGTCAGCGCGCCACCGACGTAGCCGCCTTGGAAGGCGCCGACGACGGGTGCAGCAACGATGACTGCAACCGGTGCAGTGACCGGAGCTTCAATCGTCGGGGCAGCCAGGCCACCGGCGTGAGCAACAGTTGCCGAAGCAACAAGGGCGGTAGTAGCAGCAAGAATGCGCTTCATGTTTTTTCTCCTCAGGATGCGCCACCTTGGGTGGTGCGAAAAGAACGATCAGGCCTCACCAATGATCCCTGCCTCGTTGGGCCTTAACTGTGCCTGAATGCGGGTCGTTTCAATGGGTGAAGGTGTAAAGATTTGTTGCTTATTTGCGACTTGCGTTAACATGAGCAGCAAATAGCCGCCGTGCCGTACGGGCATCGGCGGCCATTTGCCATCACACGAAAGTTATCTCCAGCCCAGCGCCGGTGCGACGTGCTTTATGATCGCGTCCAATACATGCGCGTTATATTCAACGCCCAACTGGTTCGGAATCGTCAGCAGCAGCGTATCTGCTTCAGCGATGGCTTCATCCTCGGCCAACTCTTTAATCAATTGGTCGGGCTCGGCCGCGTAGGAACGCCCGAAGATCGAACGCGTTTCGTTAATGAAGCCAATCTGGTCGCGGCTGGCGCCATCGCGGCCGAAGTAGCTGCGATCTTGGTCGTTGGTGATCGCAAAAATGCTGCGGCTGACCGACGTCCGCGGGGTGCCCTCGTGGCCGGCGTCTTTCCATGCGTCACGATACAGGCGGATTTGTTCGGCCTGTTGAACATGGAACGGTTTGCCGTTTTCGTCGTCTTTCAGGGTCGAGCTTTGCAGGTGCATACCCATCTTCGCCGCCCAAACTGCGGTTGCGTTGGAACCGGCACCCCACCAGATGCGCTTGCGCAAAGTGTCCGAGTGCGGCTCGAGCCGCAGCAGGCCCGGCGGGTTGGGGAACATCGGGCGCGGGTTCGGTTGCGCGAATCCTTTGCCCTGCAGCACATCCAGAAAGACCTGCGTATGGCGGCGGGCCATGTCAGCGTCGCTCTCGCCCTCGGCCGGGGCGAAACCGAAGTAGCGCCAGCCGTCAATCACCTGTTCGGGCGATCCACGGCTGAGGCCCAGCTGCAGACGTCCGCCCGCGATCAGGTCGGCAGCGCCCGCATCCTCGGCCATATAGAGCGGGTTTTCGTAGCGCATGTCGATAACGCCGGTGCCCAGTTCGATTCGGCTGGTGCGCGCACCTGCGGCGGCCAGCAGCGGGAAGGGCGAGCCAAGTTGCTTGGCAAAGTGGTGCACGCGGAAATACGCGCCGTCGGCACCGACTTCCTCGGCCGCAACGGCCAGTTCGATTGATTGAGTCAGAACGTCAGCGGCACTGCGGGTT
The DNA here is from genome assembly GCF_002117445.1 of Ketogulonicigenium robustum. NCBI lineage: Bacteria > Pseudomonadati > Pseudomonadota > Alphaproteobacteria > Rhodobacterales > Roseobacteraceae > Ketogulonicigenium > Ketogulonicigenium robustum. Next base: position 1,402,276 of record NZ_CP019937.1, on the reverse strand, counting down.
TGCGAATAGGGCGTGTCCGACCAGTGGCCGAAAGACAGGAAACCAATTTTCTTCATAATCCCCTCCGGGGCTGAATGGATTTTCCTAAAGGTCGTGCATCTGGGTGCGTTTTTAAAGATCTGATTGCCCCGCCAATCGCTGCAGTCACGCACAGGGCATGTGCAGGTGTGCGCCCAAGGCCGCGCTGACGATAGGTCATGCGGTTTTTGGGGGGTAAATGCAGGTTTACGTAGCGGATTTGCGCTGTTGCGCGCTTGACGGCTGCGGGGGCTATGCGTAGAAGGCCTACATCCGGTCACAAGCCGGTTAGCAGCGAAGCGCGGTTGTAGCTCAGTCGGTTAGAGTACCGGCCTGTCACGCCGGGGGTCGCGGGTTCGAGCCCCGTCAACCGCGCCACTGCTGACTTTTGTGAAATGGACGATGCGCGGTTGTAGCTCAGTCGGTTAGAGTACCGGCCTGTCACGCCGGGGGTCGCGGGTTCGAGCCCCGTCAACCGCGCCATCCTTTCTTCAGAAAATGTTTTTGAACGCGAAGGCCGCTTTTAGCGGCTCTTTCGTTTTTGTCGTACCGTGTTTCGCACTTGTGACGCGGGCAGGGGGCTGCCCCTTAGCCGTTGGCCAAGTGGGCAGCGCAGCCTTGCAGGGCCGCGAAATCATCACCGATGACATAAAGGGGGAACGCCGCCATGACGGGGCTGATCTTTCCTTTGTTCGCAAAAGCTTGCGTGAAGATGGCGTTATAGTGGGGCTTCGTCAGCCAAGGGGTCATTGCGCTGGCAAAACCGCCCGTCAAGTAGATGCCGCCGCGGGGCAGGAAGGTCAGGGCCAGATCGCCGACAACGCCGCCCATCAGCGCGACAACGGTTTCCATCGTCAGCACGGCTTTTTCGTCGCCAGCCTCGACCAACTCCAGCAGGTCGGGGGCGGTCAGCGCCTCGCCATGCAGGGCGTTGTGGACTTTGACGAAGCCGGTGCCGGACAGGGCGTCTTCGACCTGCGCCTGCCCAAGGTTGGCAAGCATCCAGTCAACAACGCGGCGGCCGTTTTCAGTGTTGGCGGGCAGGTTGACGTGGCCAGCCTCGGCGGGTGGCACAAAAGCGCCCTGCGCCGTCGGGAAAACGGCAGCGGCGTTCATGCCCGTGCCCATGCCGATCACCAATCGCGCGCCATTTTTGGTCGGGGTAACGTCGATGATCGCTGTCAGATCGGCCGAATCAAGGCCCGCCAGCGCGTGCCCTTGTGCCTGCAAGTCATTGATCAACAAACAACGTCCGGCGCTGGTAAAGGCCGCGATTTCCGGCGCGCGGATCGTCCACGACAGGTTGGTCATAGCGCCGGTGTCACCGTCGATCGGCCCTGCCAAGGCAAGACAGGCCCGTGTGGGTCGGCCATCGGGCAGCACCGCGGCCAGATACTCTTGCAAGATATCGGGCAGCTGGCGCCCCTCGTTCGCAAAGCGGCGCACCGTATCGTGCTGCACGCGCCCCGCACTAGCCAGCGCCAAGCGCGTATTCGTTCCGCCGATGTCGGCAACCAAGGAAAGTTCAGGCGTCATTTGGGCTCCAACATCAGGCCGTCAGCGCTCATTTGAGCGTAGAGTAGCCCCTCGCGCAAGCCGCGATCAGCAACCGAGAGGCGCTCGGTTGGCCAAAGCCGCAGCATGGTTTGCAGTATGGCTGCGCCCGACATGATAAGGGCATGGCGGTCGCGGCCGATTCTGGGGTCTGTGCGCCGCCCTTCGGGGCCAAGCGTCAGATAATCGCGGATCACGGAATCAATCTGTGACGAGGTCATTTGCAGCCCGTCGACCTTGGTACGGTCGTAGCGCTTTAACCCAAGGTGGCTGGCGGCAACCGTGGTAACCGTGCCGGATGTGCCGATAATTTGGAAGCCTTCTTGCGGCTGTTGCTGGGTCGATGGGGCAAAAGCGGCCAGGTGTTCTTCGAAATACCAGCTCATCAACGCGAATCGGGCAGCATCGTCCTCGACGTCCTGAAACTGCTCGCGCAGCGTCGCAACGCCCAAGGGAACCGAGATCCAGTCGACGACCTTGGCGACGGGCTTATCGGTTCCCGTCGGGCGGAAGCCTGCATGCAGCCGCATGATCGCGCGCGAGCGTTCGCGTTCGGGCACGTCGGTCAGATCCAGCCAGACAAGCTCGGTCGAGCCGCCGCCGATGTCGACGACCAGCACTTGCTCCGCCTTGGGCGAGACCAATGGTGCACATGAGATTACGGCAAGGCGGGCTTCTTCCTCGGGGCTAATTATATCCAGCTGCAGGCCGGTTTCGCGCTTTACCTGCGCGATGAAGGACCGCCCGTTGCTGGCGCGCCGGCAGGCTTCGGTCGCGACAAGCCGCATGTGCTTGACGCCGTGACGCACCAGTTTTTGCTTGCAGACGTGCAAAGCCGCAATCGTGCGTTGCATGGCAGCGCGCGACAGTTTGCCGGTGCTTTCCAAACCCTGTCCCAACTGGACAGATTTTGAAAAGCTATCAACCACCTGCAACTGATTACCCCTTGGTTGGGCGATCAGCATTCGACAGCTATTGGTGCCCAGATCCAACGCGGCATAAAGCCTGGAGCGGGCATGGTTCTTCTGCGCGGGCGACTCGACCGCCTTGGGGAATGCGCCCGCGCGTTGGGGACGCCTGGGCGGCATTTTCCCGCCCTCCTTTATCAAGTTAGGTCAGAAGTTAAGAACCCTTTGCACATTTCGCAAGGCACCATAGGGTTGCGGTGCAGGAATTCCGTCGTCGCCCTTGGGTCAATCGCTTGCGTTTCCATGGCGGCAGGGGATAAAAGCACGACTTCGCCGCACCTGTCGCGCCAGATCTGAAGGATACCCCATGAGCAAGTCCCCTACGCCGAAATCGGGCGCCAAATCGGGCAATACCTCGGGCCGGGGTCAGCGCGATTTGACGGTCAAGGTCAAGACCGCCAAGGGGCGCAAGCTGTCATCGACGAAGTGGCTGGAACGGCAGCTGAACGACCCCTATGTCGTGCGCGCCAAAGCCGACGGTTACCGTGGGCGTGCGGCCTACAAAATCATGGAACTGGATGACAAATTCGGCTTCCTGAAGCCAGGCGCCCGTGTAGTTGACCTTGGCTGCGCGCCGGGCGGCTGGCTTCAGGTGGCCGTGCCGCGCATCAATTCGCTGGGCGAGCGGCCGAACAAGCCTATCGGCCGCATCATCGGCCTTGACCTGCAAGAGGTCGTCCCCGTTCCGGGGGCCGAGCTGCGGCAGATGGATTTTCTGGCTGATGATGCCGATGCGCAGGTCAAGGAATGGCTGGGCGGCGAGGCTGATGTCGTCATGTCGGACATGGCCGCCGCATCGTCGGGCCACAAGCAGACCGACCACCTGCGTATTATCGCGCTGTGCGAGGCTGCCGCCTATTTGGCTTTCGACATCCTCTCGCCCGGCGGTACGTTTATTTGCAAGGTTTTGGCTGGCGGGGCCGAAGGTGATCTGCAGAAAATCCTGAAACAGAAATTCACCAAGGTCGAAAACGTGAAGCCACCGTCGTCGCGGTCGGATAGTTCGGAAAAGTTCGTCGTCGCGACGGGCTTTCGGGGATAAAAAAAGGCCGGGGATTCCCCCGGCCTTTCCTTTTGCGCATATGCCTAGGCTACTGCCGCCAAATCCGGCACGGCATCCAGCAGCATCTTGGTATAGTCAGCCTGCGGGTTGTCGAAGATCTGATCGACTGGCCCGCTTTCAACCAACACACCGCGGTGCAGAACGCCGACATCCAGCGCCATCTGGCGGATGACAGCCAGATTGTGGCTGATCAGCAGATAGGTCAGGCCGTATTCTTCTTGCAGGCGTGCCATCAAATCCAGCACCTGGGCCTGCACCGAGACGTCGAGCGCCGATGTCGGCTCGTCGCAGACGATGAACGCCGGCTGGCTGGACAGTGCCCGGGCGATGGCGATCCGCTGGCGTTGCCCGCCCGAGAACTCGTGCGGGAACTTTTCCATCGCCGACGGATCAAGGCGCACTTCGCGCAGCAGCCCCGCGACGCGGTCGGTCACCTCGGACCCGCCCGATGCAAGCCCGAGGGCCTTCAGCGGTTCGGCGATGATGTCCTTGACCCGCCAGCGCGGATTGAGGCTGGCATAAGGGTCTTGGAAGATCATCTGCACGTTACGGCGGCGCTGTTCGGCGCCTTCTCGATCGGCCCAGACGTCTTTGCCCCCGACCAACACGCGGCCCGCCGTCGGGCGGATCAGCCCGGCGATCATCCGCGCGCAAGTTGACTTGCCCGAGCCCGATTCGCCGACCAACCCATAGGTTTTGCCTTTGGGGATGCTGAAGCTGACATCGTTGACCGCACGAAACACCGATGGCGACTTGCCCAGCATGCGTGCGATCAGCCCGCCGCCTGCATTGAAATCGCAGACCAGATTTTCAACCTGCACATGCGTTTCAGGCCGCGCGACCACAGCCGCTTGCGTCACCACCCCGCGCCGGATCGTCGGAATCGAGGCAATCAGCTTCTGCGTGTAATCCGCCTGCGGATTGCGGATGATCTGGCCGACGGGGCCTGTCTCGACAACCTCGCCTTGGTTCATCACCATCACGCGGTCGGCGATCTGGGCGATGACGCCCATATCGTGCGTGATCAGCATGATGGCCGTGCCGCGCCGTGCACACAGGTCTTTCAAAACCTGAATGATCTGCGCCTGCACCGACACATCCAGCGCCGATGTGGGCTCGTCCGCGATGACCAGTTCGGGTTCGGCCGCGATGGCGAGGGCTATGACCACACGT
>NZ_CP019937.1:470000-492500 GCF_002117445.1 Ketogulonicigenium robustum | reverse complement strand
ACACCTCGACGCCGCGGCTTTGCAAATCGGCGTAGTGGTCGGCCACATCGCCCAGTTCAGTCGGGCAGACGAAGGTGAAATCCGCCGGATAGAAGAAGAAGACAGCCCATTTGCCCAGCACGTCGGCTTCGGTCACTTCGATGAACTTGCCCTGCTTGTAGGCTTGCGCCGTAAAGGGGCGGATTTTGGTATTGATAAGCGCCATTTGCATCCTCGTAGTCGATCTAGAATCGTTCTAATCAACCCCTGCCCCGAGTTACAGACCATTATGTGAATTCAGTCCCGCCCAAGGGGAAATTCCGCCACTAACGCCCTGTTTTTCAACATGATGCGCGCGCAGGCTGCGACAATTCGCCCCGAAACGGCCAGTGCAGCGGCGGCGGCGACACCACTAGCAAAAACAACGCTCTATGATTTGCAAATCATATGGTGTTATAGTTTTCGTATGCTGCAATCTGATTGGACGGCCATGAAAACTTCCATCGCCACGGTATCAATCTCGGGGACGTTCCAGGACAAGCTGGCCGCCATCGCCGCCGCCGGTTTCGACGGGATCGAGATTTTCGAACAGGACTTCCTCGCCTCGGATCTATCCCCCCGCGATGCTGCGCGGATGGTGCGCGATTTCGGGCTAGAGATCATGCTGTTCCAGCCGTTCCGCGATTTCGAAGGCCTGCCCGCACCGCTGCGCCAGCGCGCATTTTCGCGCGCCGAACACAAGTTCGACCTGATGGCCGAACTCGGCACCGATCTTGCGCTGTTTTGCTCGTCCCTGCATCCTGCCGCCATCGGCGGGATCGACCGCGCGGCGGATGATTTTCACGCCCTTGGCGACATTGCCCGCCAGCGCGGCATCCGCGTCGGCTACGAGGCCCTGTGCTGGGGCAAGCACGTCAGCGACCACCGCGACGCATGGGAGATTGTGCGCCGCGCCGACCACGACAATATCGGCCTGATCCTCGACAGTTTCCACACGCTGGGGCCGAAGATCGACCCCGAAACGATCCGCCGCATTCCGGGCGACAAGATTTTCTTCGTGCAGTTGGCAGACGCCCCTGCGATCCCGATGGATCTGCTGTATTGGTCGCGCCACTTCCGCAATATGCCCGGCGAGGGCGATCTGGATGTCACCGCCTTTACCCGCGCCATTCTGGCAACGGGATACGACGGCCCGCTCAGCCTCGAGATTTTCAACGACCAGTTCCGTGCGGGCCTGCCCCGCCTTGTGGCGCAATCGGGCTACCGCAGCCTTGTCGCCCTGATGGATCGCGTCGCCCGCGCCGAACCTGCGCTGGCCACCAACCTGCCCGCAATCCCCCCGCCCGCACAGGTCAGCGCCGTCGAATTTCTGGAATTCGCCACCACCGCACCCGAGGCCGCCCCGCTTGAGGCGACGCTGAAGGCCGCAGGTTTCGCGCAAGCCGGGGCGCACCGCAGCAAAGCAGTGTCGCTGTGGCGGCAGGGCGACATCAGCCTGCTGATCAACACCAGCAGCGACGATTTCAACCTGACCAGTTGGAGCACGCACGGCACGACCGTGTCCGAGATCGGGCTAAAAGTGCCCTCGGCCGCCGCATCCGCACAGCGCGCGCAGGCACTGGGGGCCAAGCCCCACACCAGCGCCGCCCCCGCCCCCGGCGAGCGGGCTTTCCCCGGCATCCGCCACGCGGGCGGCAGCGTGCTGCGGTTTCTGGATGATGCCAATGGCGCCCCTTCGATCTGGCAAAGCGATTTCACCGTCGCGCAAGGTACCCCCGCGGGCATCGGCCTGACGCATATCGACCACATCGCGCAGACGATGGCGTATGACGAAATGCTCAGTTGGTCGCTGTTTTACACAACGCTGTTGGACGCCGCCCGTGCGCCGATGGTTGATGTGATCGACCCCGATGGCCTTGTTCGCAGTCAGGCGCTGGCGGCAGGCGCGCTGCGCGTCACCCTGAACGGTGCCGAAGCGCGTCGCACCCTTGCCGGTCAATTCATCGAAGAGACCTATGGCGCGTCCGTTCAGCACATTGCCTTTGCAACCACCGACATTTTCGCAACAGCCGAGGCGCTGGCCTCGCGCGCCTTCCCCGTTTTGCCAATCGGCGGCAACTATTATGGCGACTTGGCCGCCCGTTTCGATCTGCCCACGGCGGACCTACAGCGTATGCAGGCCCTCAACATTCTGTATGACGAGGATGAAAACGGGCGATTCTGGCAAATCTTCAGCCGCCCGTTGGCGGGCGGGCTGTTTCTGGAATTCGTGCAACGTGATGGCGGATATGCGGGATACGGCGGCCCGAACGCGCCGTTCCGCATCGCGGCCATGAAACGCCAGATGCGCCCCGCCGGTATGCCAAAGGCCTAACCGGCGGGCAGCGGGGTCATGTCAGGCCGCGGCTTGGCCCTGCAGCGCCACGCGCAGCGCCTGCGGGTCGACCTCGGCCCCGGTGAACAGGCGAAACGCGTCAACGCCTTGGTGAAAGAACAGCTCGTACCCCGTCAAAACGGCGATGCCAGCTTGCGCGGCGTCTGTCAAAAACGGCGTATCAACGGGTGTGTAGACCGCATCGAACGCCCACTTGCGCCCTGCCAGCAAATCGGTCGCGAAGGCCGTGCCGCCGATACCGCCCATCCCCAGCGGGGTCGAGTTGACGAGGCCGTCTGTCCCTTCGCAGGCATCCGCGATCGAGGTCGCGACACGCACATCCATCTGCGGTTTATAACGGGACAGCGCCGCAGCAAGCGCTTGGGCGCGCGCGACGTCGGTATCAAAAATTCCCAGCTCTGCGGCACCCAGATCAGCCAGACCAAACGCGACAGCCTTGCCCACACCGCCCGCGCCCGCCATCGCGACGCGCCCGGGGGTCTCGTCGCCGAAACGCGCAGCAAAGGCAGCGCGAAAGCCGCTGTAGTCGGTATTATGCCCGCGCGGGGTCCCCTCGCCGAAGATTACCGTATTGCAGGCGCCCAGCGCACGCACGGCCGCCTCGGGCACATCCAGCTTCGTGACGACACGCTCTTTATAGGGGTAGGTGATGTTCAGCCCCTGAAACCCCTCGGCCTCGGCCCATGACAGCAGGGCCTCGAAATCGCGGCCCTGTTCGGCGGGAATCAGCAGTTCATAGCTAACCGGCAGTCCGGTCAAACCGCCAGCCAGACGGTGCAATGCAGGCGACTGCGATTGCTTGATATTGTCGCCGATCAAACCCAGCCTGATCACGTCAGCCCCCGTTCGTGTAAATTTCACGCACAGAATAGGATTTGGCGATCAACATTTCAAATGCTGATTTTACTTTCATAGGTTATTTTAGACTTCGTGTGACATTACGCGATCAACCCCGCCGCCAGCGCGTGCTCAAGGCCGCCTTGCACGTGACGCGCCAGCACCTCGCGTGCGGTCTTGGAATCGCGATCCAGCGCCGCCTCTAGCAACACACGATGCTCGCTCGCCGCGATATCGCCACGGAACGACAACGCAATCATCTGGTATCGCAGGTATTTATCGAAGATCGCGGCATGGGTATCCATCAACACCTGCGAGCCGCAGGCCGAAATCAGGGACTGGTGGAATTCCCAATCGTAGCGCTTCCACAGCTCGGTCTGCGACATGTCGCCCGCCGCCATCCGCCGCTCTAGCGTGGCAAGTTTGTGGTGGCTGGCGACAACATCGCCCTCCCACTCGACTCCACCTGCCGCGAACGATTGCTTCAGCGCGTGCGCCTCGAGCAACAGGCGCAAGGCCGCGACTTCCTTCAGGTTTTCGACCGACACCGGCGCAACCTCGAACCCGCGCTGCCCCTCGGCCACGACCAGCCCTTCGGATGAAAGGCGGTTCAAAATCTCGCGCAGGGTGCTGATGCTGATGCCATAGCTGTCGCGCAACCCGTCTAGCTTCAGCTTTTGTTTGGGCCGCAATCGCCCAAAAATAATGTCCGACCGCATCCGGCGATAGGCGTTTTCACTGACGGTGAGGCCATTTTGCTGTTCACCGTCGATTTCTGCGCTTGTCATGGTATTTGGCCAATCTCTGATAAAACTGCCTTACTGTAGCGTTGCGGCAGGCAGTAAGCCATTCCTGATCGTATGCGCGACGCAGGCATTGATGTGCCCGTGCAAAATGGCGACCGCGCGGTCTGCGTCGCGGCCCAGCGCACATTCCATCAGCGCGCGATGTTCATCTGCTGCCGATTCGCCGCGAAAGATAACGGCGATCATCTGGTAGCGCAGGTACTGGTCAAATATCAGCGCATGCGTATCCAGCAGTACCTGCGACCCGCATGCGGCGATCAAGGCGTGGTGAAATCCCCAGTCATACCGCTTCCACTGTTCGGTCTCGTCGGCTTGACCGGCCTGAATTCGCCCCTCCAACCGCGACAGGCGGTGGTGCGCGGCGACAACATCGGCCTCCCACTCGACATCGCCCAGCGCGAACGACTGTTGCAGGGCACTCGTCTCCAGAAAGGCGCGCATGGCGGCCAATTCGCGGAAATTTTCCTGCGACACGGGTGGCACGCTGAAGCCTTTTTGTCCCTCGGCCCGCATCAACCCCTCGGCACAAAGGCGATAAAGGATTTCGCGTAACGTGCTGACACTGATATCATAGTGCGCACGGGCTTGGTCCAGCTTCAGGCGCAGCCCGGGGGCCAGTCGGCCAAAGATGATGTCGTTGCGGATCCGCTGATACGCGGCCTCGCCGGCGGTTGCGGCGATCGGTTGGGGGTCTTGCACGGGGCAGTCCTGCATCGAGTCTTCTTCCCCTACATAGCCAGCGCAACCGCTCACAACAAGCGCGCCGCACCTAGATGACGTAATCTAAAATATATGATGATCTAGAATTTAACTATTGATCGAGCATTCGTCTTATGTAGGCTCAACCCTCAGTACGGCAGTGGAGGGCCGTCGAGACTAAAACAGGGAGGACAGAATGACGCATTCGTTTACAAGACGTCTGCTGCTGTCGGCAGGTGCTGCGTTGGCTTTGGCCACTGCTGCGCCCGCGATGGCGCAATCGAACGTGCCGCTGCGATTTTCTGCTGTGTTCTCGCAGCAAGACATCCGCGCCGAGATGATGGAACGCTTTGCCGCAGCACTGGGAGACGGCTTCGATTTTCAGGGGTTCTACGGCGCGACATTGTTCCGCCAAGGCACCGAGCTTGTCGCCTTGCAGCGCAGCAATCTGGAAATGGGTAATATCGCCCCGCAAGATATCTCGGAACAATTGCCTGAATGGTCTGTGCTGACCTCGGCCTATCTGTTCCGCGATGCCGACCATCTGGTCGCCTTCTTCCAAAGCGATGCGGGCGAGGAAATGAAAAAGATGGCCGAGGATCGCCTCGGGATCCGCGTGCTGGGGCCGACCTATTTCGGCGTCCGCCACGTGGGTCTGCGCAACCAGCGCGACATCAACACGCCTGCCGACATGGCTGGCCTGCGCCTGCGGATGCCGGGCGGGGATTCGTGGCAGTTCCTTGGGCAAGCCCTTGGCGCGAACCCGACCCCCGTCGCCTATGCCGAAGTCTACACCGCGCTGCAGACCGGCGCGATCGACGGGCAAGACAACCCGATGCCCAACGTGCAGAACATGAAGTTCTACGAAGTCATGTCCCAGATCGTGAAGACATCGCACCTCGTGGGCTTCGACGTGCTGACCATTTCCAAAAGCACGTGGGACAAGCTGACGCCTGAACAGCAGGCCCAAGTGCAAGCCGCCGCAGACGAGGCGATCGCCTGGTCGAACGCACAGCACCTGCAAAACGAAGCCGACCTGATCGCCTTTTTCGAAGAGCAAGGGCTGACCATCACCGAACCAGATCTGGCCGCGTTTCGCACCTACGCCCAACAGCTCTACCAATCCTCGGGGGCTGCCGCGCGCTGGCCTGACGGAATCGTCGAACGTATCAACGGCCTATAAAAAGCCGCCGCGCCATCACGCATGGCGCGGCGGTTTTTTCGCCGCGTCGCTCAGGGGGAATTCATGCGACTATCTGCAGTCGGCGCTTGGCTAAGGCGCCGGGCCGAGAACATTCAAGCCTTGATGTTGGCCGTAATGTTCTTTGCTTTCATCATCCAGGTCGTATCACGATACTTTTTCAACATGCCCACCGGCTGGACGTCCGAGCTGACGGTCATCATGTGGCTGTGGCTGGTGCTTTGGGGCGCCGCCTTTGTCGTGCGCGAAGACGAGGAAATCCGCTTCGATCTGCTCTATGGATCGGTGCGCAAAGGCGTGCAGCGCGTGATGGTGATTTGCACCGCACTGGTGCTGATCGCGCTGTTCCTGATCTCGCTGCCCGCCAGCTGGGATTACGTGACATTCATGAAAATCCAGTCTTCGGCCTATCTGAAGATCCGCTTTGACTGGCTGTTTTCCATCTACATCATTTTCGCCGTAGCGGTGGTCTGCCGTTACATCTGGATTTTGGCACGGGCGCTCGGTGCGCGCTGGCCCGGCAAGAAACCGCATCAGACGGGGCCCCAAGCATGAGCCTGACCGATCCATTTACCGCCTGTATCTTACTGCTGGTGACACTCGCCGTTCTGGGCTTGCCCGTCGCCTACTCCATGATCCTCGCCTCGATCCTGTATCTGCTGATGGCTGGGCTGGATATGGGCACAGCCGCCGAACAACTCCTCAACTCCATGTACACCAGCTATACAATGCTGGCGGTGCCGCTGTTCATTCTGGCGGCCGAGCTGATGAATTCTGGTTCCATGACAACCCGACTGACCAATTTTGCCAATGCGCTGGTCGGCCGATTCCGTGGCGGGCTTGCGCAGGTGAACGTGCTGCAATCGCTGCTATTCGCGGGCATGTCAGGCTCGGCCCTCGCAGATGCGGGCGGCATGGGCAAGATGATGATGCGCATGATGACGCAAGACGGCAAATACACCCCGTCCTTTGCCGCCGCCCTCAGCGCTGTTACAGCCGTCGTCGCGCCTATTCTGCCCCCCTCGATCCCAATGGTGATCTACGCCTTGGTCTCGAACGCCTCGATTGGATACCTATTCCTAGGGGGCATCCTGCCCGGGCTGCTAATCTCGGCCAGCCAAATGCTGATCGTCTGGTGGAGCGCCCGCCGCAACAACTTCCCGACCGAAGAGCCCGTCCCGGTCCGGGAACTGCCCCGTATCACATTGCGTGCCCTGCCCGCGCTGATGCTGCCGGTGGTGCTGATCGTCGGCCTGCGTGGCGGCGTGATGACCCCGACCGAGGCCGCCGCCGTTGCAGCCGCCTATGCCCTGTTCGTTTCGGTCGTCATCTACCGCGATGTGGGACTGCGCGAGTTCTACACCTCGCTGCTTAATGCCGCGCGCACCACGACCTCTATCGGCATGCTGATCGCCGCTGCCTTGGTGTTCAACTATATCGTAACCATTGAAAACATTCCCAACGCCATTCGCAGCCTGCTGCTCAGCTATGACCTGACGCCCCTGACCTTCCTGCTGCTGGTCAACGTGCTGCTATTGCTGATCGGCGCTGTTCTGGAAGGCTCGACCATCATCCTCATCATCGTGCCGGTGCTGATCCCGACCGCTGCTGCACTGGGCATCGACCCGATCCACTTCGGCGTGGTCGTCGTGTTCAATGTGATGATCGGGCTGGTGACACCGCCCTATGGACTGCTGCTGTTCGTGGTAAAGCGCGTCTCGGGCGCATCAATGGGCGCGATCCTGCGCGATACCGTGCCGTTCCTCCTTGGGCTGCTCGTCGCACTGATGCTTATCACCCTTATTCCCGACATCGTTCTCTTTGTCCCGCGCCTCTTTGGCTATTCGGGCTGATCTGACGGAAACATGACATGACCAAGATAATCTACGTCCTGAACGGCCCGAACCTGAACCGTCTGGGCAAGCGCGAACCGCAGATCTACGGCAGCACTACACTGGCCGAGGTCGAGGCCCTGTGCCGCACAACGGCCGGCCCCGATGTCGAGGTGCGCTTTCACCAGTCGAACCGCGAATACGAACTGATCGACTGGATTCACGAGGCTATCGAAGCGCAGGCTGCGGGCATCATTATCAACCCCGCCGCCTTCACCTTCACATCAATCGCGATTCTGGATGCGCTGAAGCAGTTCGATAACCCAATCATCGAACTGCACATTTCCAACGTCCACCGCCGCGAGGCGATCTACCACAACTCGCTTGTGTCCAAGGTCGCGACGGCGGTGATGGCCGGCTTTGGCCCGCGCGGCTACGCAACAGCCGTGCGCGCTATGGCAGAGATGACCTGACCCCCATGACGCATCTCCCCGAAATCACCGTCGTCCACCACGATGGCGGTGACCGCCTTGGCGAAACACCGCTGTGGTGCGATCAAACCCAAGACCTGACGTGGCTGGATATCGAACAGCCCCGCCTACATCGCCTTCATCCCGCCACCGGCGCGCACAGCGTCACCCCGTTCGACTGCGACTGGCTGGGCTCCCAAGCCCTCTGCACTGACGGCACCCAACTGATCGCCAAAGACCTGACGCTGCACACCTATGACGCCCGCACCGGCGCATCGTCCCCCTTCGTGGCGGTCGAGGACAACGCTGCCACCGGTTTCGACAACCGCCTGAACGACGGGCGGGTCGACCAATGGGGGCGGCTGTGGATCGGCACGATGGATAACCAGCTGCACCGCCCGAATGGCGCGTTTTACCGCGTTGATGGGGATGCAAGCGTCACCCGTATCGGCAGCGACGTCATCGTAGCGAACGGCATCGCCTTCTCGCCTGACGGGCGGCGGATGCACTTCACCGACACGCGTCGCCACCAGTCGTGGGTCTACGATATCGACCCCGCCGATGGCGAAATCACGTCCCGCCGCATCTGGGCCGATTATAGCGCCACGGGCGATCGCCCCGACGGCGCGGCGATGGATGTGGATGGCTGCCTATGGGCGGCGTTCTTCGGCGGCGGCAAGATCGTCCGCTATACGCCAGACGGCCGGATTGACCGCGAAATCGCCCTGCCTGTCACCAATCCGACCTGTCTTTGCTTCGGCGGGCCGGACTACCGCACGCTTTATATCACCACCGCTTTCAAATTCCTCAGCCCTGCCCAGCGGGCGGCCGAGCCGTTGGCCGGCGCCCTGCTGGCCATCGACGGCATCGGCCAAGGCCTGCCCGAACACCGCTTCAAACGCGACATATCATGACGAGGTTCCCCATGTCGTTCCGCTTCACCCGCCGCCTGCTGCTGTCGGCGGCCATCGCTTGCGCGGCGCTGCCGCTGGCCGCAAATGCCCAAGACATCAAGCTGCGCTTTGCCGACAGCACCACCGCCGACGCCCCCCGCTCACGCGCGCTGGCCGAGATTTTCGCGGCCGAAGTCGCCCCCGATTTCGCGTTCGAGCCCTATTTTGGCGGCACTCTTTACCGGCAGGGCACCGAAATCGTGGCCGTGCAGCGCCGCAATCTGGAAATGGCACTGATGCCACCATCAGACTTTGCAGAACAAGTGCCCGAATTCGGCATCCTGACCGCCGCCTACCTTGTCCGCGACGCCGAACACATGCGCCGTATCTTTCAAAGCGACGTGGGGGATGAATTCAAAGCAATGGCCCGTGAACGAATGGGCGTGCACATTCTAGGCCCCGCCTACTATGGAACACGCCATCTGAACGTGCGCGGCGATCGACAGATCAACACCCCCGCAGATATGGCGGGCCTGCGCCTGCGCATGCCCGGCGGCGAGGCGTGGCAATTCCTGGGTGAATCGCTGGGCGCAAACCCGACAGCAGTCGCCTACGCCGAGGTCTACACAGCCCTGCAAACCGGTGCGATCGACGCCGAGGACAACCCCTTGCCCAACAACCGCATCATGAAGTTCTACGAAGTCACCGACCAGATCGTGCTGACAGGCCACAATGTCGGCTTCGGACTGCTGATGATCAACGCGGCCCTTTTCGACAGCTTCACCCCTGAACAGCAAGAAAAGCTGCAGGCCGCCGCCGACAAGGCCTTTGAATGGAGCGACGCCGAATACCAGCGTGAAGAGGCCGAGCTGCTGACATTCTTCGAGGGCGAAGGCATCCGCACCCACACCCCCGATGTCGAAGCGTTCCGCGCCTATGCGAACGAGAAATACCTGAACGCCCCGATTTCGTCCGCGTGGCCCAAGGGCATGGTCGATCGCATCAACGCGCTGTAACAGCGCCGTATATGAAAAGGGGCACCCTGCGGCGCCCCTTTTTTGTTTCAGCCTTTTTTCAGGCAGCGCTGGCCCAGCACTTCGGCGATCTGCACCGCGTTCAGCGCCGCGCCCTTGCGCAGGTTGTCGGACACGCACCACAGGTTAATGCCATTGTCGATCGTCGAATCCTGCCGGATGCGCGAGATGAAGGTCGCATATTCGCCAACGCATTCGACGGGGGTGATGTAGCCACCCGGTTCGCGCTTATCGATCACCAGAATTCCGGGGGCCTCGCGCAGGATGTCGCGGACTTCCTCTTCGTCGATGAACTCCTCGAATTCGATGTTGATCGCCTCGGAATGGCCGACGAACACCGGCACGCGCACGCAGGTGGCGGTCAGCTTGATGCTCTTGTCCAAAATCTTCTTCGTCTCGGCGACCATTTTCCATTCTTCTTTGGTCTGGCCGTCATCCAAGAAAACGTCGATGTGCGGGATCACGTTAAAGGCGATCTGCTTGGGGTAAACCTTGGGGGCGACCTCTTGACCGGGCACATACATGCCCTTGGTCTGGTCCCACAGCTCGTCGATAGCCTCTTTACCGGTGCCCGACACGGATTGGTAGGTCGACACGACGACGCGCTTGATCTTGGCGCGGTCATGCAGCGGCTTCAGCGCCACAACCATTTGCGCGGTCGAACAGTTGGGGTTCGCGATGATGTTTTTCTTGGTGTAGCCCACAACCGCGTCGGCGTTCACCTCGGGCACGATCAAGGGCACATCGGGGTCATAACGATACAGCGACGAGTTATCGATAACCACGCAGCCCGCAGCCGCAGCCTTGGGCGCGAATTCCTTGGTCGCGTCCGATCCGATGGCGAACAGGGCAATGTCCCATCCGGCAAAGTCAAACTGTGCCAGATCCTGTGTTTTCAGGGTCTTGTCGCCGAAGCTCACCTCGGTCCCCAGCGACCGGCGGCTGGCAAGCGCCGCGATCTTTTCGACCGGGAACTCGCGCTCGGCGAGGATGTTGAGCATTTCGCGGCCCACGTTACCCGTGGCGCCCACGACGACGACATTATAGCCCATACAGGTGGCTCCTTGCTAATCAGGCGTTTTTCTTACCCCAAGGGGAAGCGGGGGAAAAGATCAGATCGCGCGCGAATGAATTTCGACTGGCGCAGGCGCCTCGCGCGAGAAAGCATAGATGATCACCCCCACAGTCACCACAAGGGCGAAGGTCAGGAAAATCGCGGCATAAGGCGCGGTCACCGGCTGCGCGGGCGCGGCGGCATAGACGCGCGCACTGACAAATTGCATCACGCCCACACCGCCCACGCTGAACAGGTTCAGCAGCGTCACACCGCGCCCCGTCAGGTGTGCGGGCAAGAACGTGCGGCCCTGCGCCATAATCACCGGATAATTCGCCCCGAAAAACCCGATCACCCCAAACAACGCCACCGACAGCAACAACGACTGCCCGGCAGTGGCCCACAGCATATAAAGCGCAAGCCCCATCACCGCGCTGCCGGTCAGGGCGACCCATTTGCGACTGCGCAGCGCCCGCTCGACCGGGCCATAGAGCATGCTGCCCGCCGCCATCGACAGACCGATAACCAAGGCGGCCGCGCCGATCCCTTCGGCGTCCAATCCGAACACGTCATGCGTATAGGGGCCAACCCACAACCCGCTGATCGCCGCCAGCGGCGCATAGCCCACGAACAGCAAGCCGCAGATAGGGTAAAGCGCGCGCATCCGCAGCAGTTCCGACATTTTTCCCTGTGGGCCACCTTCGGATGCGGGCGGGTCGACCACCAGAAATTGCACCAATAGGGCCGTCAGCACTGATAGTGCGGCTAGACACCAAACCGTCTCGCGCCACCCCAGAAAGCCCAGCGCCCATGCCAGCGGATACGAGCTGGAGATATTCCCAAGGCTACCAATCGAAATCACCGCACCCGCAAGCGTCGCAAAAACGGCGGGGCTGTAGATGCGGGCGAAGATGTAATAGCTGGCCACCAACACCGGCGCACAGCCCGCGCCGATCAACATCATGGCCAGCACAATATGCCACGGCTGGCTGGCCAGCGCGAACAGTGCTGCGCCCCCGCCCGTGCCCAATCCGAACAACAGCGCCGACGTCCGACGCGGCCCGACGCGGTCCAGCGCGATTCCGACGGGGATCTGCAAGGCAGCAAAGGCCACGAACCACAAGCTGGATGCCGTCGCCAATGTTTCCGGCGTCATGCCGATGTCTGCGCCCAGATAGGGCGTCAGCACCGCCAGAAATGCACGATAGAACTGCGACAGTCCGTATGCCAGCAGCAAGCAGATAATCCCGACTCGCATGGACGCCCCTCCCAAGGACAAAGCGGCCCTGAGAGGCAGCGTTTGCAAACTGCCCAAATAGAAGGCAACTCACAAGGGGGAAACGCGCGCCGCTATACCGCGCGCGAGTGGCGCCCCCCAGGTGCGGCATAAGCATCCAGCGTTTGGGCCGCAATGCGGGCCAGATGGCGCGCGGGGCCAGTCAGTTCTATCTGGTGGCCGTCAACCACCAGATGGGCGGCGCAGGTCGACAGCAGCGGCACCAGCAGGCTTGTCACCTCGTCCACCGACATACCAAAACGCCGCGCGTGGCCGGCAACGTCGATGCTGAAGCGGCACATCAATTCCTCGATCATGCCGCCGCGCAGCAGGTCGTCGATCGACAGCGCATGCCCGCGCGCTGTCGCCAACCGCCCTTGGCTAATCGCGGCCGCATAATCGGCCGATGCCGACACGTTTTGCGCATAGCCCTGCGGAAAGCGCGAGATGGCCGAGGCGCCCAGCGCGATCAGTGCATTGGCGTTTTCTTCGGTATAGCCCTGAAAGTTCCGCCGCAGCGTGCCCATCTCGGATGCCAGCGCTAGGCCGTCCTCGGGCAGGCAGAAATGGTCGATGCCGACCTCGCGATAGCCTTCCCACAGCATCAGGCGGCGGGCGGTTTCAAACAGGTTCAGGCGGGCTTCGCCATCAGGCAGCGCCTTTTCGGGGATCATCACCTGCCGGCGCGCCACCCACGGCACATGCGCGTAGCCATACATCGCCAGCCGGTCGGGCCGGATCAATAGCACCTTACGCATCGTCTCGGTCAGGCTGTCGCGGGTTTGGTAGGGCAATCCATAAAGGACATCCATATTGACCGACCGCACCCCGCGCGCGCGCAGCTGCGCCACGACATCGCGCGTCAGGTCGAACGGCTGGTCGCGCCCGATCGCCTGCTGCACCTCGGGGTCAAAGTCCTGCACCCCGATCGAGGCGCGCGTCATCCCGATCTCGACCAGCGCATCCAGACGCGCGGCGTCCACCTCGGTCGGGTCGATCTCGACGGAAAACTGCGCCGTCCGCGTGAACGGGCGAAAGGCGCGCAGCGCAGCGCCCAGCTCGCGCAGCATGTCGGGCGGCAGGATCGTCGGCGTGCCGCCCCCCAAATGTACGCGCGAGACGCGCACGTCGGCGGGCAGATGTGCGGCCACCAGCGCCAATTCGGCCAACAGCTGATCCAAATACGGGCGCAACGGCCGGTCGGTGGCAGTCCCTTGCGTACGACAGGCACAGAACCAACACAGCCGCCGACAATAGGGGATGTGCAGATAAAGCGACACATGCCCCCCGCGCGGCACTGCGCGCAGCCACTGCGCCATATGGCTGGGCCCCACCTGCGTATTGAAGTGGTTCGCGGGCGGATAGCTGGTGTAGCGCGGCACCCGCGCGTCAAACAGGCCGATCTTCTGAAAGTCGTCGCGGGTGATCATCGCCATTCCGTTCTGGGGGCGCTAGGATGCGCCTGATCCTTGATAAATCCGAAAGCTGTTTCGCCATGGCCGAGGCATCCGCCCACCCCTCGCACACCTTGCAAAGCGGATGCGCCGATTGCGCCATTCGCCGCAATGCCGTCTGCGCCCACTGCGACGCAGACGAACTGGCGCAGCTGGAGGAAATGAAGTTTTACCGCAGCTATCCTGCGGGCCAGACCATCGTCTACGCGGGCGACGCGCTGCCGTTTTTGGCCTCGGTCGTGCGCGGTATCGCAATGCTGTCGCATACGATGCAGGACGGGCGCCGCCAAACGGTAGGGCTGCTGCAGGCTGGCGACTTTTTGGGCCGCCCAGGCCGCCTGCGAGCCCGTTACGACGTGGTGGCCGCATCTGATGTCATACTTTGCTGTTTTCGCCGCCAACCTTTCGAACAGCTGATCGCCCGCACCCCGCACTTGGGCGCGCGCCTGCTGGATATGGCGATGGACGAATTGGACGCAGCCCGCGACTGGATGCTGGTGCTGGGCCGCAAAACCGCGCGCGAGAAGATTGCCAGCCTGCTGGTCATCCTTGCGCGGCGCGCGGGCACGCCGCACGACATCGACCTTGTCCTGACGCGCGAGGCGATTGCCGACCATCTGGGCCTGACGTTGGAAACCGTCAGCCGCCAGTTTTCGGCACTGCGCCATGACGGGGTTATCATCCTGCACGGCGCGCGGCATGTCACAGTCCCTGATAGGGCCCGCCTGATCGCCGAAAGCGGGGACGGTGATAATGCGTGACATCAGCGCCGCCCCCTGAACCGTCAATCAGTGCGACATCAGCACGGGCAGCGTGATGTCGGTCAACATGCTGCGCGTAGTGCCGCCCAGCACGGCCTGACGCAGCCGCGAATGGCCATAGGCCCCCATCACGATAACATCAGCGCCGTGATCCGCCGCAAAGCGCGTGATCATATCCGCCACTTTGGGCAGCGTGCGGGCCAGAATGTTCACATCGGCCTTGGCCCCTTTGCGGGCCAGCATCATCGCCAGCGCACCGCCGGGGTCGGACCGGTCACCCGACCGCACATCGGGGTCGATCATGACGATGTCGACCTTCTCGGCAGTGTTCAAAACCGGCATCGCTTTGCGCACAGTCGACAGCGATTCGTCGCTTTCGTTCCACGCGATCAGCGCATGCTTGAAGGGTGCCTCGTAGCTGATGTCAGCGTCGGGGATGACCAGAACGGGGGCTTCGGTGTTGAACAGCGCCCCTTCCAGCAGGGCCTCGGCGATGCGGCCACGTTCGTTGCTGTAGGGCTGCGGGGTGATAATCAGGTCGGCAAAGCGGGCATAGCGCCCGACCAGCAGTTCAATCCCCGCGCTGGCCGTGGCAATCGGCTGCACATAGACGCGCTGCTGGCCACCCAACAGTTTGCTTTCGGCCCATTCGGCCAGTTTCGTCGCGCTTTCCTGCGCTTCGGGAATCCCCTGCGACAGGAAGATCGGCATCGCCCCGGTCAGCGTCGCCTCGTATTGGACAGGGTCGATCCCCAGACAATAAACTTCAAGATGAGCATCGTCCCGGCTGGCAATCTCGAGGGCGGCCTCGTAAGCGGCCGCGTCGCGTTCAGCGTCGTGTACGAAAATGGCAATCGTCTTATAGCTCATATTTCTCACTCCGGTTCGGCCCGCAGACGGGGCCGGATGGCGGCCCCCTACCGCAGGGGGCGCGATCATATGCTAGCAAGCTTAGCCCCCTTGGACAGGGGTGGAATTGACATGGATCAAACTTTGGCGATTTCACGCAGATCGTCCGGCCTAGCCATGCCCCCAGAGAATGGCGGGTTACCGCAAGCTTCCCCTTGCCTCGCGACGCCGACATGTTCATCCTGCGCGCGAGACGCCAAGCCATATCGGCCAGGCAGTAATATCAAGGCGGAATTACGACATGACACATCGGGTTGTCGTCGTCGGTGCCGGGTTTGCCGGCCTTCAACTGGTCCAGAACCTGCGTGGCAGTGATTGTGAAATCACGTTGATTGACCAACGAAATCACCATCTATTCCAACCCCTGCTGTATCAGGTGGCGACCACACTGCTGGCCACATCGGAAATCGCATGGCCCATCCGCCGCCTGCTGCGCAGCCGCAAGGATGTGACGACGCTGCTATCCACTGTCGAGGGCGTCGACCGCGCCGCCCACGAAGTACTGCTGCGCGGCGGCCAGCGCATTCCCTATGACACGCTGGTCATCGCCACCGGCGCGCGCCATGCGTATTTCGGCCGCGACGAATGGGAAGCCGACGCCCCCGGCCTGAAAACGCTGGAGGATGCGACAACGATTCGCCGCCGCCTGCTGCTGGCATTCGAACGCGCCGAACTGACCGAAGACCCGGCCGAGCGCAGCGCCCAGCTGACCTTTGCCGTGATCGGCGCTGGCCCGACAGGGGTCGAGCTGGTCGGCATTCTGGCCGAGCTTGCGCACCGGATTCTGCCGACAGAATTCCGCCGCATCGACACAAACCAGACCCGCATCATGCTGATCGAGGCTGGCCCGCGCATCCTGCCTGCCTTTTCGGAAAACCTGTCCGACTACGCGGCCAAATCGCTGACCAAGCTGGGGGTCGAGGTGAAAACCGGCACGCCCGTCACCGGCGTTTCGGGCGAGGGGATCGTGCTGGGCGACCAACCCATCGCTGCGCGCACTGTGATCTGGGCAGCGGGCGTGCAGGCATCGCGCGCCAAGGACTGGTTGGGCGTGCCCGCCGATCGCGCGGGCCGCGTGATGGTGCAGCCCGATCTGACGCTGGCCGATGACCCCAATATCTTTGTGCTGGGCGATACGGCGCACGTCGAATCAGACGGCAAGCCGGTGCCGGGGGTGGCCCCTGCGGCCAAGCAACAGGGCCAGTATGCGGCCAAACTGATCCGCGCGCGACTGACTGGCAAGGCTGCACCCGCCCCGTTCAAATACAAACACATGGGCAATCTGGCGACCATCGGGCGCAATTCGGCCGTGATCGAATTTGGAAAATTCCAAATGCGCGGCTGGCTGGCGTGGTGGGTCTGGGGGCTGGCGCACATCTACTTCCTGATCGGCACACGGTCGCGGATCATGGTGCTACTCAGCTGGATGTGGATCTTCCTGTCGGGGCAGAACTCGGCGCGCCTGATCACACAAAAAGAAACGCTCAAGGACGAGCAATAAAAAGGGGGCCGGTTGGCCCCCTTTTCGCATCAGGTGTTGAACAGGAAGTGCAGGACATCACCGTCTTTGACGAGGTATGTCTTGCCTTCCGCGCGCAGCTTACCTGCCTCGCGCGCGGCAGATTCGCCGCCAAAGGCCACGTAATCGTCGTAGGCGATGGTCTCGGCGCGGATGAACCCACGTTCGAAATCGCCGTGGATCACGCCTGCCGCCTGCGGGGCCAGTGTGCCCGCCGGAATCGTCCAAGCGCGGGCCTCTTTCGGGCCGACTGTGAAATAGGTTTGCAGCTTCAGCAGCTCGTAACCCGCGCGGATCAGACGGTCGAGGCCGGCCTCATCCAGCCCCATTTCCTCAAGGAACATGGCGGCTTCGTCATCGGCCAGCTGGCTGATCTCTTCCTCGATCTTGGCCGAGATCACGACGTGCGAGTTCCCCTCGGCCGCAGCCATTTCGGCCACTTTGGCCGAAAACGCGTTGCCGGTCGCAGCCGCCGATTCCTCGACGTTGCAGACATACAGGATCGGCTTCGATGTCAGCAGTTGCAGCATGCGCCACTGTTTTTGCTGGTCGTCCGACACTTTCACAGTGCGGGCAGGCTTGCCAGCGTCCAGCGCCTCTTTGGCCGCCTTCAGCAGGGCTTCTTGCTCGATGGCTTCCTTGTCGCCACCTTTTACCTTGCGCACGAGACCCGCCAGACGCTTCTCGATCGACTCAAGGTCGGCCAGCATCAGCTCCATCTCGATTGTTTGCGCGTCCGATACGGGGTCGACGCGGCCTTCCACGTGGGTCACATCGCCGTCTTCAAAGCAGCGCAGCACATGGGCGATGGCGTCGGTTTCGCGGATATTGTGCAGGAACTGGTTGCCCAACCCCTCGCCGCGCGAGGCGCCCTTCACCAGACCCGCAATATCGACAAACGTCATCCGCGTCGGAATGATCTGCTTCGACCCTGCAATCGCTGCCAGCTTATCCAAACGGGCATCCGGCACGGCAACCTCGCCGACGTTCGGCTCGATCGTGCAGAAGGGGAAGTTGGCAGCTTGCGCCGCGGCGGTGCGCGTCAGCGCGTTGAACAGTGTCGACTTGCCGACGTTCGGCAGGCCGACGATCCCCATGCGAAAGCCCATGCGGCACCCCTTTAGCCAATAAAAAAACCTTTTGGCGCTCTTAGGCTGCGCGGGCGCACAAGGCAAGGCTGCGCAATAGCAAACGGGGGGCCGCAAGGTATGTGCAGCCCCCCGATTTTCAGGGCCTAGCCCAGTTTAGGCGTAGGTTTCAGCGCCTTGGCACCATCACCGCCCAGTGCCAGAACGATCAGCGCGATGATCCAGAAGGCGGGGTATTCCCAGCCACCATACTGGCTGTCAAAGAAGAATCCCGCAGCCCAGTGCACGGTCGCGATAGCGCCCAGCAGCACCGGGATCATCGCGATTGCGACCAGACGGGGCCAGACGCCCAGAATCAGCGCTACCGCGCCCAGCACTTCCCAGATGATGACGATATACGCCAACCAGCCCGGCACGCCGACCGATGCAAAGAAACCAGCCGTGCCGGCGGGGGTGAATACGAAAATCTTCAGCCAAGCGTGGGCCAGGAACAACAGTCCCAGCACAACGCGCAAAATCAAAAGCGCAAAAGGCGCCGTACGTGTATCAAGCATTTCCCATGACCTTCTTGTAAGGTTGATAAACGCTGGTACCATATTGCCACATCCGGCATTATCCATTGAATCGGGGCTTCACTCTTTCCCCATTGGAACGAAGATCCGCACGACCTGAGGCATTCGCGCGCATTGCGCCGCCCCAACAAAACCCTCTACCCTCGGCCCACCCCATAATAGGAGCCCCCATGGCAGCGCGTGATTTCAACTGGCCCCTGCTGGCCCTCGCCATTGGCGCCTTCGCAATCGGCGTGACCGAGTTTTCGCCTATGGGCATGCTGCCGATCATCGCAGACGGCGTAAGCGTGTCGATCCCCTCGGCGGGGCTGCTGGTTAGCGCCTATGCCATCGGGGTGATGCTGGGCGCGCCGTTCATGACTCTGATCTTCAGCCGCTTTGGCAAGCGCACCGCGCTGATGACGCTGATGGGGATTTTCACTTTGGGCAACATCCTGTCCGCGTTGGCCCCCGATTACTGGACACTACTGCTGTCGCGCGTAGTGACTAGCCTGAACCATGGCGCGTTCTTCGGGCTGGGGTCGATCGTCGCGGCCAGCGTCGTGAAACCCGAAAAACGCGCCAGCGCCGTCGCGACCATGTTCATGGGGCTGACCATCGCCAATATCGGCGGCGTGCCGCTGGCCACATGGGTGGGGCAGCATATCGGGTGGCGCGCTGCGTTTGGGGGTACGGCCCTGCTGGGCGTGGCCACTATTACCGCGCTGGCGCTGGCCCTGCCCAAGGGTGCCCCGGGCGCACGCCCCGACGTGCGGCGCGAGCTGCGGGTACTGGTCCAGCCCGCCGTGCTGCGCGCGTTGCTGACAACGGTGCTAGGCGCCAGCGCGATGTTCACCCTCTACACCTACATCGCCCCCGTGCTGGAAACGCTTACCGGTGCATCCGAGGCCTTCGTCACGCTGGCCCTAGTGCTGATCGGGGTGGGGTTCACGCTGGGCAACGCCCTTGGCGGGCGTATGGCCGACTGGTCGCTGACCGGCACATCGCTGGCTTTCCTGTCGGCGCTAGCGCTGATTATGCTGGCGCTGCCGCTGGTGCTGGGCAGCCATGTCGGCGCGGCGATCAGCCTGGTGGTGTGGGGCATGGCAGCGTTTGGCATTGTATCCCCGCTGCAGACCCGCGTCATGCAAGAGGCTGCGGATGCGCCGAGCCTCGCCTCGTCCATCAATATCGGCGCGTTCAATCTGGGCAACGCGATTGGTGCGGCGCTGGGGGGCGGCGTGATCAGCGCGGGGCTGGGCTACAGCGCCGTGCCCGTGGCGGGCGCTGTCATGGCCGCAGCGGCGCTGGCACTGGTGCTGCTGGCCGCCCGCAAACCGGCCTAAGGTGCCAAAGCACGGTTGACCTCGGGCATGACCGAGGTCGCCAACAACTCAATCGCGGCCGCCGCTTTTGCGTAAGGCAGCCCGCCAATGTCGAACAGAGGTGGTTCGGTTTATCTAAATATGTTCCGGGCGTTTTCTAAGTGGTTTTCCTCTTCGGTTAGGCGTCTGCCACTTCGGGCATTGGCTGGTTGAAGTAAGCGTGATCGGGGGTTTTCCCGTCAAGCGATGAATGCGGACGGCGGGTGTTGTAGAAGTTCAGATATCGGCCGATCCCGGCTCATCCTCGGCCAGCCGCACCCGCGACAACCGCATGACCTTGTCGGTCGGTGATATCCCTAACAAAATAACCTCGTCAGGGGTCGGGAGCCCGACATCTTGCGACAGCAGGATCGAGCGGCCATCAGCCCCGCGCCGTCGCATATCAGCCGTAAACCCGATAAGCACCGAGAGCGATTGGTCGATATCTTTCACGACATGCGCACGCGCCCCGGCGCGCCGACCGATGATGCCTTCCTCGGCCAAAGCTGTCAGCGCCTTTCGTACTGTCACCCGCGACAGCCCTGTGACTTCGGCGAGGCGTCGCTCGGAGGGCAGGTTGTCGTTGTTTTTCATCTCGCTCGCCGCGATGAGGAGGCGCATGGCCCGCGCCAAACGGCGATAAAGCGGGTCCTCGCCCGCGTCCTGCGCGAGGGCAGCAGCAATGCGATCAGCAAGAAGGCGCGGTTGGGTCGCGATCTGGTCTTCCACTATGCCCCTGCAAGATCAAAGCCAAATATAGGTCCAGTATAATACCATGATACAGCAAGAATAGTATTTTCTGGCGCTAGGGGTGCGCAGGGCTCTATACTCTTCGCGCGTCAAACCCATCCGCGCGTCGTTCGATTTCTCGACCTGCACCAATGGGTGCTCAAGCCTCAGCTCGATGATTGTTCGCTGTCTTGTCCGGCATTATTCTGGCTTTGAGCCTGAATGCGGACCTGATGTCTGTGCATCAAAAGACCTCCGTTTTAGGGGAGGTTGCGGAAAGTGTAGGATTTGTTGGTTGCGGGGGCAGGATTTGAACCTGCGGCCTTCAGGTTATGAGCCTGACGAGCTACCGGGCTGCTCCACCCCGCGTTGTTTGGATTTTTTGTATATAGAGAGAGATATGCTTCTTATCAGGTCTGGCGGTGACTTACTCTCCCACGACTTAAGTCGCAGTACCATCAGCGTTTTTGCACTTAACTTCCGAGTTCGGGAAGGGATCGGGTGTTTTGCAAGAGCTATATCCACCAGACCGGGAAAGAAGCATTTTTGTTCAAGTATACTGTTATGTATGATTTTTGATTTGGTTGAGCTATTTCTGGATCAAACCAAGCCTATCGGACGATTAGTACTAGTCAACTGAATGCATTACTGCACTTACATCTCTAGCCTATTGACGTGATGGTCTTTCACGGTCCTCAGGGATACCTTGTTTTGAGGGGGGCTTCACGCTTAGATGCCTTCAGCGTTTATCCTGTCCGAACATAGCTACCCAGCACTACCGTTGGCACGATAACTGGTCCACCAGTGGTCCGTTCACCCCGGTCCTCTCGTACTAGGGGCAACTCCTCTCAAGTATCCTACACCCACGGAAGATAGGGACCGAACTGTCTCACGACGTTCTAAACCCAGCTCACGTACCTCTTTAAATGGCGAACAGCCATACCCTTGGGACCTGCTCCAGCCCCAGGATGAGATGAGCCGACATCGAGGTGCCAAACGATGCCGTCGATATGGACTCTTGGGCATCATCAGCCTGTTATCCCCAGCGTACCTTTTATTCGTTGAGCGATGGCCCTTCCACTCGGGACCACCGGATCACTATGGCCGACTTTCGTCTCTGCTCGACTTGTCAGTCTCGCAGTCAGGCTGGCTTATGCCATTGCACTCGACGACCGATTTCCGACCGGTCTGAGCCAACCTTCGCGCGCCTCCGTTACACTTTGGGAGGCGACCGCCCCAGTCAAACTCCCCACCACACAGGGTCCCGGATCCGGATAACGGACCGCGGTTAGACATCAAGCAAAGCAAGGGTGGTATCTCAAGGATGGCTCCGCAGGGACTGGCGTCTCTGTTTCAATGCCTACCACCTATCCTGCACATGCTTGGCCTGATGCCAATGTGAAGCTGGAGTAAAGGTGCATGGGGTCTTTCCGTCTAACCGCGGGTAGCCCGCATCTTCACGGGCAGTTCAATTTCGCTGAGTCTATGTTGGAGACAGCGGGGAAGTCGTTACGCCATTCGTGCAGGTCGGAACTTACCCGACAAGGAATTTCGCTACCTTAGGACCGTTATAGTTACGGCCGCCGTTTACTGGGGCTTCAATTCAAGGCTTGCACCTCTCCTTTTAACCTTCCAGCACCGGGCAGGCG
>NZ_CP019937.1:280000-465000 GCF_002117445.1 Ketogulonicigenium robustum | reverse complement strand
TTCTGGGGCGTAGTTCGACTGGGCGATGATGACCCCCCGCCCTGCCCCACGGCAACGCAACTGCAAGCTGGACAACGATGTCGCGAAAACGGGGTTCGACAGCGACGGGATCAGCACCCCGATGATGGGGCGTGCACCGGTAACGGCCCCTTCGGTGCGACGGTGGTACCCCAGATCCAATGCGGCGCGGCGGACGCGATTATCCATCGCCTGGCTAACCGGACCGCTGCCGGTTAGCGCGCGACTGGCGGTGGCCAACGAACAGCCCGCAAGGGCCGCGACCTCTTGCAGTGTGACTTTCATGCGGCCTCGCCCATGAAGACCAAAGCCTCCCACGGGCGCAGCCCTTGCAACGCACCGCTATGACTGGGGGCACCCGCGATATTGCCCAACGCTAGCGGCAGTTCAGGCAGCCAGGCCCACTCGCCGCGCGGCACAAACGCCCCGCCAAGGTTTGCGACCATCACCGCCAGATGATCACCCCATTGCCGCAGCAAAACATAAAGCGACGGGTGGTCCATTTCGGCAAAACGGCAATCGCCCAGCGCAATAACAGGATTATCGTGCCGCAGTGCAATCAGCGCACGGGTATGGTGCAAGACCGAAGCCGCATCATCGCGCTGCGCCGCCACGTTTGTGACAGCATAGTCAGGGTGCAGCGGCATCCACGGGGCGACGCTGGAGAAACCGGCCCACGGCCCGTCATTCCACTGCATGGGACTGCGGGAGGTATCGCGCGCCATGGGGCGGATGCGCTGCATCACCTCCTCGGGGTCGCGGCGCGGGTCTTCGGCCATCTGGCTGTTGAAATAGTTGATCGACTGCACATCGCGCAAATCGGCGGGCGTCGGCAGGGGCAGGTTCTGCATGCCGATTTCCTCGCCCTGATAGATATAGGGCGTGCCGCGGTGCAAATGCATCACGGTCGCCAAGGCCTTGGCCGACGCAACGGGGTGCCCCACCGGATCGCCCCAACGCGACAGGATACGAGGCTGATCGTGATTGCCGAAATACAGGCTGTTCCACCCCGTATCGGCAAACCCTGTCTGCCAGCGCGCCATGACGGTTTTCAACGCGCGAAAATCCATCGGGCGCTGCTTCCAGCGGCTGCCATCCATATCGATGCCCATATGCTCGAACTGGAAAACCATATCCAACCCGCCCCCTGCCGGGTCGGTCAGCGCGCGCGCTGTCTCAACATCGGTCAGGGGGGTCTCGCCTACTGTCATCAGCGGGCGGGTCGCGTGGGACAAAACCTCGGCCTGCATTTCCTGCAAATACGGGATCAAGCGGGGGCCGTTCGCATAAAAGCGCTGGCCATTGCCCTGCGGGTCATCCGGCAGGCCGTCGGCCTTGGAAATGAAGTTGATCACATCCATCCGAAAGCCGTCGATGCCACGGTCCAGCCACCAACGCATCATGCGCCATATCTCGGCGCGCATGGCAGGGTTGGCCCAGTTCAGGTCGGGTTGGCTGCGGGCGAAGATGTGCAGATAGCTTTGCCCCGTGCGCGAATCAGGCTCCCACGCACTGCCGGAAAAGCGCGACATCCAGTTGTTCGGCGCAGTGCCGTCCTCGGGGGTGTCGCGCCAGATATACCAATCGCGCTTGGGGTCATCTCGGCTGCTGCGGGCGGCCTGAAACCACGGATGTGCATCGGATGTGTGGTTGACGACAAGATCGCTAACCAAACGCATGCCGCGCTGGTGCAACCCCGCGATCAACACATCCATATCCGCCAGCGTGCCGAAATCAGGGTCGATGTCGTGATAATCGCTGATGTCATATCCGTTGTCATCTTGCGGCGACCGGAAGACCGGCGACAGCCACACCACATCGACACCCAGCCATTTCAAATAATCCAGCCGCGCGATCAGCCCCTGCAAATCGCCAATGCCATCGCCATTGCCATCGGCAAAGCTGCGGGGCCAAACCTGATAGACAACGGCGGACTTCCACCACGCAGGCGCATCACCCTTCAAGCGGGACTGTGACATGCTGATCTCCTTTTGCGGGTGCGCATAGCGGGGCGGGGTCTCAGCCAGATGACAATTGTGGAACAGGACTGAAAATAATTTGCCGGCCGCAAAAAATGGAAAAACCCTGAAAAAGCGCGTGAATTACTGTCACCGACGCGCCCTACACCCCGAGTCGATTTCAGACACGGGACACCTCAAATGCACCACCCCCGCATCACGTTTATCGGCGCCGGCAGCACTATTTTCGCCCAGCGCTTGATCGGTGATATCCTGCTTTATCCTGCGCTGGCTGCGGCAGACATCGTGTTGCACGATATCGACCCCGCGCGGCTGGCGGAATCCGAGGCTGTCGCCCACCGCATCAACGCCACGTTGGGAACGCACGCGCGCATTACGGCAACCACCGATCTGTCGCGCGCGCTGGACGGCGCAGATTATGCGTTCAACATGATTCAGGTGGGGGGCTACCGCCCGGCCACAACGACCGACTTCGACCTGCCCAATGCGATGGGCCTGCGCCAGACGATCGGCGACACGCTGGGGATCGGTGGTATCATGCGGGGCGTGCGCAGCCTGCCCGTCCTCATCGCCATGTCGCGCGAAATGGAACGCCTCTGCCCGGATGTGCTGCACATCAATTACGGCAACCCGATGGCGATCAACTGCATCGGCCTCAACCGTGCCAGCCCCATCCGCACTGTCGGTCTATGCCATTCGGTGCGCAATACGACGCGCGATCTGGCGCAGGATCTGGGCATTCCAGCAGACCAGATCGACTATCTGGTCGCAGGCGTGAACCACATGGCATTCTTTCTGAAACTGCAGCACAAAGGCCGTGACCTATACCCCGCGCTGGATCAGGTTATTGCCGAAGGGCGCATCCCGCCGAACAACCGCGTGCGTTATGACGTCTACCAGCGCTTTGGCCGCTTTGTTACCGAAAGCTCGGAACATTTCGCAGAATATGTGCCGTGGTACATCAAGCGCGACCGCCCCGACCTGATCGAGGCCTTCAACATCCCGCTGGATGAATATCCCCGCCGCTGCGAGGCGCAAATCGCCGCATGGCAGGACATGTCGCAGGCCCTGCGTGATCCCGAAACGCCGCTATCTGTGCGCAAATCGGCCGAATACGGCGCCGAGATCATCGATTCGATCGAAACCGGCACCCCCCGCGTTATCTATGGCAACGTCATCAATACGGGCCTGATCGACAATTTGCCCGCCGCAGCCTGCGTCGAGGTGCCCTGCCTGGTCGACAGCCAAGGGGTGCAGCCGACCGCAATCGGCGCGCTGCCGCTGGAGCTGGCTTGCCTGATGCAGACGCAAGTCAACGTGCAGCTGCTAACCGCCGAAGCTGTCCTAAGCGGGCGCAAAGACCACATTGTGCAGGCCGCCCTGCTGGACCCCCACACAGCAGCAGAGCTGGACCCTGCCCAGATCTCAACCTTGGTCGATGCCCTGCTGGCGGCGCATGGCCCGCTGATCCCCGCCGCGCTGCGCTGAAACACCAACCACGAAGAGCCATGAAAATTATCCAAATCACCGACACGCATTTCAGCCCCGAAATGCCCTATTTCAATGGCAATCTGGCGCCGCTGGCCGCTTGGATCGCCGCTAGCGGGGCCGACATCGTCATTCATACCGGCGACATCAGCGTCGACGGCGCGCTGCGTCCGAAAGAGCTGACCGACGCGATCACAGCCTTGCGCGCATCAATCGACCTGCCCTTACTAGTGGTACCGGGGAACCACGACATCGGGCACTTGGCAGATGTAACGCCTGCGCGCATTGCCGCATGGCACACCGCTGTCGGCCCCGACCGCTGGGTCCATGACCAAGACGGCTGGCGCCTGATCGGCCTCAATGCCCTGCTGATCGGGTCGAACCTACCAGAGGAGGCCGCGCAAATTGCATGGCTGACCGAGAGGTTGGAACAAAGCGGCGAGCTGCGGACGGCCATCTTCGCCCATTGCCCCCTGTTCATGCACGATGCTAACGAAGGCGACACGGGCTACTGGGCTGCCCCACCCGCCGCGCGGCAGTCCTTGCTGGCGCTGTGCGAAAAGCACGGCGTCGCCCTTTATGCGTCGGGCCATACACACCGCGCGCAGTTGCAGCACCATCAATCCATGGCACTGGTCTGGGCACCGCCCGCAGGATTTCTGGTGCGCGATTATGTCGATGATGTACCCGGCGCCAATATACTGGGCGCGGCGCTGCACATCCTGGGCGACGACGTTCAAAGCACGCTGATCGCCGTCCCCGGATTGCGGCCAAACTGGTTGGACGATGTGATGGACACCGTCTACCCCGGCACAGATACCGTCCGCAGGCCCGCGCCATGAGCAGCGCTACAATGGCCAACACGGGTCACCTTGTCATTGCCGGCCTACGCAAAGGTTTTGCCGACACCCAAGTTTTGGGCGGTATCGATCTGCAGGTTGATGCGGGCGAATTCATCGCACTCGTGGGCCCGTCGGGCTGCGGAAAGTCGACATTACTGCGCATCATCGCGGGGCTTGAAAGTGCCGACAGCGGTACGCTCACCCTCGATGGGCAGGACTTGACGGGGCTTGGAACGGCCGATCGCAACATTGCAATGGTGTTCCAGTCCTACGCCCTCTACCCCCACCTGACCGCTGGGCAGAACATGGCCGTCCCACTGA
Organism: Ketogulonicigenium robustum; assembly: GCF_002117445.1. Lineage (NCBI taxonomy): Bacteria > Pseudomonadati > Pseudomonadota > Alphaproteobacteria > Rhodobacterales > Roseobacteraceae > Ketogulonicigenium > Ketogulonicigenium robustum. The sequence continues at coordinate 460,352 of NZ_CP019937.1, read as the reverse complement.
TGATGCGGCGGCTTAGCGCGCTGGCGCGCCTTCCATTTGTCGGTGCGATGGTGCGCGGGCGCGCTGCCGTCTTGTCAGCCATCCGCGCCGAAGTGAATCAGATGGCCGAAACGCTGAAAATCGCACATCTTTTAGCGCGCAAACCCGGCCAGATGTCTGGCGGCCAACGCCAGCGTGTGGCGCTGGGACGCGCGATGGTGCGACGCCCTGCCCTGTTCCTGATGGACGAGCCCCTCTCGAACCTCGATGCGAACCTGCGCGTTCATGCGCGCGGCGAAATCGTCGAGATGCACCGGCGCTCAGGGGTTCCCACGCTGTACGTCACCCACGATCAGGCAGAGGCCCTGTCGATGGCCGACCGTGTCGCGGTCATGATCGGCGGCGCAGTGCTGCAGATCGCGCCGCCGCGCGAAATTTACGACAACCCGACGCATATCGAAGTGGCGCGTTTTATCGGCCAACCGCAGATCAACCTGATCCCTGCCAGCGTCACAGGGGGCACAATACAGGTTGGGGCGCACATCTTTGGCCGCGTCTCGGCACCCGACGGCCCCATCAGCCTTGGCATTCGCCCCGAACATCTGCGCCCCGCACAAAACGGACTGCCCGCCATTGTCGCACGCGTGGAATTTTTGGGGGCCGAGGTCGTCCTGCACTGTCGCACGCTGTCGGGCGCCGTCGCCTTGCAGGCGCAAATGCCCCCCGCCGATGCAGCCAATTGGGCCGCAGGCGACGCCATAACGCTGGCCGCCCCCGCCCACCACATTCTTGCCTTCGCCGCGAACGGCCACCGCGTGACCGCACCGGTGCATCACCATGCGTAGCCCGCCTCATGACCCCCTGCTGCGACGGGAAAGCCGTGCCGCCCAGCTGCTGGTCAGCCCCGCCGCATTGCTTTTCACCGTCTTCATCCTGATCCCGCTGTTGGCGGTCATCGCATTCAGCTTGACTGACTACCAGCTGGGCTATCGCGGACTGCGCTTTGTGGGCCTAGAAAACTATGCCGAGCTGTGGTCCGACCGCACATTCCGCCGGTCGCTGCAAAACACCGCCCTCTACACCGCCATCGTCGCGCCGCTCTCGATCGGGTTGGCGCTGGTGCTAGCGCTGCTGATCGAGGCAGAGCCAATAGGACGCAGTTTCTTCCGAACCGCGTTCTTCCTTCCCGTCGCATCGCTGATCGTCGCCATGGCGACGGTGTGGCAATACCTGTTCCACCCCACCATCGGCCCGATCAACGCCGCGCTGGCGATGTTCGGCATCGCAGGGCCCAGCTGGCTGGCAAAGTCGGGGTCTGTGCTGTGGTCGCTGTCGATCATCGGCGTGTGGCAATCGGTCGGGTTCAATCTGGTGATCTTCCTTGCGGGGCTGACAGCTATTCCCCGCGATCTTTACGCGGCGGCCGAAGTCGACGGGGCCAAATCCGCGCTCGACCGGTTCCGGCTGGTCACGTGGCCGATGCTGGGGCCGACGACGCTATTTGTCACAACCATCAGCGTCATCAACGCCGTCAAAGTCTTTGAAACCGTCAAAACCCTGACCGAAGGCGGCCCGAACAAAGCCTCCGAGGTCCTGCTCTTCACGATCTACCAAGAGGGGTTTGTTTATCTGCGCGTCGGTTACGCCTCGGCAATGACGGTGGTGTTTCTGGTGATCCTCGTCGGGCTGATGGTGTTGCAATACCGCACGCAAGACAAAGGGGTGCACTATAAATGAGCCGCCGTCCCACACGCCGCTTTTCAGTCGCGCGCGCCTTTCGTCTTGCGATCCTCATCTTTTTCGCGGCGCTATTTCTGGCCCCATACGCCTTCATGCTGTCCACCGCCGGCAAGCCCCAAAGCGAGATTTTCTCGGCCACGCTAAACCTGTTTCCGCAGACGGTGTCCTATGCAGAAAACTTCGCCCGCGCCCTATCACGCATCGACATAGGCCGGCTGCTGGTCAACGGGGTCATCGTCTGCGCGGCGATCTTCGTCGTGCAAGTGCTGGTTGCCATTCCTTGCGCCTATGCCATGGCAAAACTGCGTTTCGGCGCGGCGCGCGTCATGATGGTCATGGTGCTGCTGGGGCTGTTGGTGCCGATCCACGCGACGGCACTGCCGATCTATGTCGGCTTTGCAAATGTCGGGCTGCTGAACAGCTACACCGCGCTGGTCGCCCCCTTTACGATATCGGTCTTCGGTATCTTCCTGTTCCTGCAATTCTTCCGCGCCCTGCCTGACGACCTGATCCACGCGGCGCGGATGGATGGGATGGGCGATCTGGGCATTATCGCCCGTGTCGTCGTCCCCAACGCTTGGCCCGCAGTGACGGCCTTCGCCATTTTCTCGGTCGTGGCCCACTGGAACGACCTGTACTGGCCGCTGATCGTCACTTCGGATCAAGCCTATGCGACCCCGCCCCTTGGCCTGCTGTATTTCCGCGCCGCCGAATCCGGCGACGATTACGGCGCCCTGATGGCGGCAACCTTGATGATCACCCTGCCACTTGTCGCGCTTTTCCTGCTGGCGCAGCGAAAATTCGTCGAGGGCATCACCATGACCGGTCTCAAAGGCTGACCGGCCCTCCTTAAAGAGAGCACAATGACACTGAAATCCATTCTAACCGCCACGGCTATGCTATGTTTGCCCCTTGCGGCGCAGGCTGACACGACACTGACGGTCCACTACCCGATGCCCGGTTTCTTCAAGGACGTGATGGACAACATCTCGGCCAAGTTCATGGAGGAAAACCCCGACATCCACATTGAATTCGCAACACCTTCGGCCAATTATGAAGAGGGTATCCAGCTGATCATGCGTCAGGCCGGAACCGCCGCAATGCCCGACATCACCTTTATCGGGTTGAACCGCCTGCGCATGCTGTCGGAACGCGACATCACGGTCGACCTCGGCCCGTTGATCGAAGCCGAAGGCGACATGGAATCCCTCGGCTTTACGGACACCATCCTGAATCTCGCGCGGGTTGGCGACAAGCAGGTCGGGCTGGCTTTCGCGACATCGAACCCCATCATGTATTATAACGCAGACCTGTTTCGCGCCGCTGGCCTCGACCCCGACCAGCCGCCCGCAACGTGGGACGACGTGATCGCCGCCGCCGCCCGTATTGACGCCTTGGGCGACGGGGTCGAAAGCATCGATTTCCGCTGGCAAGGCGCCGACTGGATGTTTTCGGCGCTGCTGTTCGGTGCAGGCGGCACCATGCTGTCGGAAGACGAAACGCAAGTCGCGTTCGACGGCCCCGCAGGCCTTGCATCCTTCGATTTGCTGGCCCGGATGGTCAACGAAGGGGGTATGCCCGCATTTACTGAACAGGCCGGCGCGCAGGCCTTTGCAGCAGGCAAGGTCGGGTTCTCGTTCCAATCGACAGGGGCCCTGCGTTCGACCATCAACGCCGTTGGCGACCGGTTCGATCTGCGCACAGCCGCCATCCCGCGCCTTGATGCCGAAAACGGCCGCCTGCCGACAGGCGGCAATGCTGTGGTCATCCTGACGCAAGACGCCGAAAAGCAGGCCGCCGCGTGGCGCTTTGCCAAGTTCGCCGCCGGCCCCTATGGCGCGTCTGTGGTTGTCCCCGGCACCGGCTATGTCCCCAACAACGCACTGGCCGCCACCTCGCCCGACTATCTTGGCGCGTTCTACCCTGAAAACCCGCTGTTTCAGGCAGGCCTGAACCAAATGTCGCTGATGGTGCCGTGGTATGCATTCCCGGGCGACAATTCGGTCCGCGTCACGAATGCCATCGTAGATGCGTCGGCCCAAGTCGTTGAAGGGACCGCAACCCCGGCCGAGGCGCTGCAAGAAGCCGCCGACACCGTGCGCCGGCTGCTACCGCACTAAAAGACCAGCACCCCAAACGCAAAAAAGGGCCGGAAACCTCCGGCCCTTTTCCTATGTCTGCCCACGTTATTTGACGTGGGTATGGATCAGCTGGTTGTTGTTCAAAAAGTCGTCGAACAGAACCGTGGTGCGATCTGCCGTGCCCTCGACCACGGCGAACTGCCCCGGGCCATCGAAACATTCGACAGGCCGGTCGGGCTTGCCCACATCGAAACCGACCGAGTAGTGCCCGCCCGCCAGCGTGCAAAAGGGAACCCCCTGCCACACGGCGCACGAGGTCACATGCACGTGCCCGGCGATGACTTGGCGCACATCAGGGTGGGTTTTCAGGGCCTGCAAAAATGCCTCGGGCGCAAGCAGCGCGATACGGTCGGCATGCGTGTTCAGTAGGCTGGCATGGTGATGCATGACGACGATCACGGGTTGCGATGCGGCCTCGGCCAACCGCGCGGTCAGCCATTCGATCTGTACATCAGAAAGGCGCCCCGCGACCAGATCAGGCTCGGATGTATCAAGAATGATGATCCGATACCCTTTCACATCGATGACTCTATCGACCTTGCGGGTTTGAGGGTTGGCCATGGCGTCGCCAAAAACCTGCAGGAACGTCTCGCGGTTATCGTGGTTTCCCAGTGTCATATGGACGGGCACGGGCATATCGACCAACAGATCCTGCAGCTGCTCATAGGCGCCTTGCTGCCCCAGATCGGCCAGATCACCGGCCAAAATGCAAAAATCGATGTCGTCATACCGCTGCACCACGGTCTCGATCGCTTTGCGCAGACGCGCGGCGGTATCAAGGCCCATCGATAGCCCGCCGGGGGGCATCAGGTGGATGTCGCTCATCACGATGAATTTGAGGCTCATATCTCTCTCGGAGGTTGGGGAAATTAAATGCTGGCGTTCAGCGCCATCAGGCGCTGCGCGTCGCGCAGGGTTTGCGGGCGTTCGGCGCTGTGACGGCGGCTTATTTCCATCATCAGCACCGTTTCGGGCAAAAAGCGGTGGGTGGTGAAAATCCTGTCCCAGTCGATGCTGCCCCAGCCCATCGGCAGGTGCAGATCGCCAATGCCCAGCGCGACAGCCTCGCGACCGCTGGCCTCGGGATACAGTCGGTGATGCAGCCCGAAACTGTCATGCACGTGCAAATGGCCTGCCACGGGCGCCATCTCGGCGACCTGCTGGTAGAAATCCAAGCCGCGATAGGTCGATTCGATGTAAGCGTGGCTGAAATCGATGGTTGCACACAAATGGGGGTGGGCAATCTCGCGCACTGTCCGGGCCACTTCGGCGGGCGTTTTCCGGTACTGCCCTTCTGCGGTGGTAAAGATGTTCTCAAGGGCGATGTGCACGCCCAAAGGCGCAGCGTGTTCGGCCAAAGTAAACAGATTTCCCGCCTCGCGCCCGTCTGCGCCCGCGCGATCGGCAACCTGATGGGCCGCCAGATAGCCGCTATGCTGCACCAGAACCCGCGCACCGATCATGTTGCAAAACTCGGCCAGACGTTTTGCGACTTCCAGCTGATACATGTCATGCGCCGGATCCATCAGATTGGATGATACCAACCCATGCACGGTGTAGCGAAAGGCGAAGCCGCGCAGCATAGCCAGCAGGCGATCCAGCCGCTGCGGGACGAAACGACCGCCCGCGATGAATTCGACACTGGAAATGCGCAGCTCGACGGTATCGACGCCGATATCGGCCAAGGCGTGCAGTTGCGCGCACAGGCTATCGATTTCGCCGTCAGTGCTCTCGGCATTGAAGCCGGTTGCGATAAGATGACCCACGGGCCCCTCCGATAGATGGTTATTGTACTGGAATGCGGCGGCCGTCGACATGGCTGAACAGCTGCACTGCATTTGCCGCCAATTCGAGGTGAAGCGGCGCGCCGCGCGTCAGGCGGTCTTTGCTGCGGTCTTCGATGGCAATCGTCGTCCCCGCCAGATCGGCATAGATGATCCGCGCGCCGCCCAAATCTTCGATGTAATCGACGCTGGCGGTCACGCTGTGGGCGCAAGGCGCGTCCAACCGCAAGATGCGCTCAGGGCGGATCCCCAGTGACACAGGGGCTTGGCCAACGCGGCTGCCCACGCTTTGGCCGACGCCCTGCAAACGCACGACCCCGTTTGTGCCGTGGCGGAACTGCCCATCCCCGTCAAAGGCCCCCTGAATAAGGTTCATCGCCGGCGCACCGATAAAATCGGCCACGAACAGGCTTGCCGGATGATCGTAAACCTCGGACGGGGTGCCGATCTGCTCGACCCGACCGCCATTCATAATCACCAACCGATCGGCCAGCGTCATGGCCTCGGTCTGGTCATGGGTGACGAAAACCGATGTCACACCAAGGCGGCGGTGAAGATTGCGCACTTCGGCGCGCATCGCCACGCGCAACTTGGCATCTAGGTTGGAGAACGGCTCGTCGAACAAAAAGACCTTGGGTTCGCGCACCATGGCGCGCGCCATCGCCACACGCTGCCGCTGCCCGCCCGACAACTCGCCCGGCTTGCGATCCAAAAATGCATCAAGGCCCACGGCCTTGGCCACATCGCGCACCTTGGCATCGCGTTCAGACCGACCAACGCCGGCCACACGCAGCGCATAGCCGATGTTCTGCGCCACGCTCATGTGCGGATAGAGGGCGTAGTTCTGGAACACCATGGCGCAGCCGCGCTCGCGTGGCTCTAGCGTATTGACGACGCGGCCCCCGATCGCGATCTCGCCGCCGGTGATCCCTTCAAGGCCCGCGATCATACGCAGCAAGGTAGATTTACCGCACCCCGATGGCCCAAGGATCACGATGAACTCGCCCGCCGCGATATCCATATCCACACCATGGATGACATCGGTTTTATTATAGCGTTTGTGAACGCCGCGAAATGCAATTTCACTCATGTCAAAGTCGCCTTGTCTACTTGTCGCGCGTGATCAGGCCGCGCACGAACCAGCGCTGCATGAAAGCGACGATTAAAAGGGGGGGAAGCATGATGATCAGCGCGCCGGCCATGGTCACGTTCCAGTCGGGAAGACCGAATTCGGCGGGGATCAATGCTTTTAGCTGCATGACCGCGGTGCCATAATTGGCGCGGTCGGTGGTGATCAGCAGGGGCCAAAGATATTGGTTCCAGCTTGCCACAAACATGATGGTCGCCAGCGCCAGCATATTCGTGCGCGACAGCGGCAGCAGCACCTCGACCAGAAAGCGCACAGGGCCCGCGCCGTCCATTTTCGACGCTTCGACCAGCTCGTCCGGGATGGTCATAAAGAACTGGCGGTACAGGAACGTGCCGGTCGCCGTCGCCACCAATGGCAAGATCAACCCCGTGTAGGAATTAAGCATGTTCCATTCGAGGCCGATACGCACCCCCGACACAGCCGCAATCAGCCCCGTCACGCCCGTCACATCCAAAATGGCCTGAAAGGGCTGCAACGCATTCGCGGCAACCGAATAGGTCGGCACGATGCGCACTTCTAGCGGCAGCATCAGCGTGATGAAGATCAACCAAAAGCACAGCATGCGCGCACGGAAGGTAAAAAACACGATGGCAAAGGCCGACATCGCTGCCAGCACGATCTTGCCCGCCGTGACCCACGCGGCCACGACGAACGAATTCATCATCTTGCGCCCCAGATCACCACGATCCCAAGCGGTCTGCAAATTGTCCCACAAATGCCCCGATGGGGTCAGCCCGATGGGCACCTGGTTCACCTCTTGCACGGTCATCGACCCCGCAACAAAGGTGATCCAAAACGGCACCAGCACAACAATCGCGCCCAAAATCATCGCGGCATAGGTGACGGCATCAAAAAACGGCGAGCGTTCGATCATGGCTTGTCTCTCAGTTATAATGAACGCGCCGCTCGACCCAGCGGAACTGGACAAAGGTCAGCGCCATGACCAGCAGCATCAGCACGATCGACTGCGCCGCAGCGCCCGAATAATCGAGGCCTTTGAACCCGTCGTAATACAGCTTGTAGACCATAACCTGCGTCTGCCCGACGGGCCCGCCCTCGGTCATGGTGTCGATCAGGCCGAAGCTGTCCGTGAAGCTGGAAATGATGTTCATGATCAGCAAGAAAAATGCAGTTGGCGCGATCAGCGGCAACTGTAGATCAATCATCCGCCGCCACGGCCGCGCGCCGTCCATGGCCCCCGCCTCGCTGATCGAGCGGGGGATCATTTGCAGTGCGGCCAAGAAGAAGACGAAGTTATAACCGATCCCCAGCCAAGCGTGACAAATCATCACCATGACCAACGCCTGCAGCCCGTTCGTTGCAGGGTCCCACAGGCCCGGCCACAGCTGGTTAACGCCCCCGACAAGCCCCGCTTCGGGGGCAAAAATAAAGCGGAACGCCACGCCCGCCGCTGGTGCGGCAATGGCATAGGGCCACACAAAAATAGATTGAAAAATCTTCGACCCCTTCAGGACCCGATCGGCAAAGACCGCCAGCATCAACGCGACCCCCATCGAGATCGCCGTCGTCACCGCGGCGTATACCGCGCTGCGCAGCACCGTCGCCCAATAGATCCGGTCGGCAAAAATCGCCCTGAAATTATCGAGGCCCACCCACTCGTTCCCGCCGCCCCAAGGCCGCTCGAGAGTGAAGGCCCAAAACAGGGCCTGTGATGCCGGCCAATAAAAGAAGACGAAAACAAGCATTAGCTGGGGGGCCAGCAGCAGCCACGGCAGCCACTTGTTCTTGTAGGTTGATCGACGATCCATACGTCATGATCCCCGTTGCGAAAAGTCGAATAGCCCAAGGGGGGACCCCCTTGGGCACTGGTTCATTCGGGATGGATCAGGGCAGCTGAACGCCGTTGTAGGTGCGTTCAAAGCGGCGCAGAACTTCGTTTCCACGCGCTGCCGTTTCATCAAGCGCAGTCTGCACCGGCACATCGCTGAACAAGACCGACTGCATCATCTCACCCAGTTGGGTGCGAATGCTGTTGAAGTTACCCAGCCGCAGGCCGCGTGTGTTTTCGGTAGGTGCAGTTGCCGTCAGACTGGCAATCGCAAGTTCCCGCCCCTTGAACGGAGCCGCGTCGTAGAAACCGCTTTCGCTCAGGGCTTGGAAGGCCGAATTTGTAACCGGAATATATCCTGTCACAGTAGACCACCAACGCGCCTGCTCGGGATCGGCAATAAAGGCATAAAACGCGGCCGCGCCTTTGTATTCCTCGGGCGATTTCCCCTGCAGCGTCCACAGCGACGCCCCGCCCACAACAGAATTGGTGCGCGTTGTGCCTTCCCAGATCGGCAGCATCGCAGCGGTCCACTGGACCCCTTCTGCAGATTGGGTACTAAAGGTACCATGATCAGCGATCGATGACGACGAGATCTGGCAGTGCCCTTGCATAAAGGCCTCGTTCGCGGTCTCACCGGCGGTGCGCGATTTGTGCACCATCAGCCCGTTGTCATAAAGGCGCTTATAGAATGCGACTTGGTCGACCATGGCATTTCGGTTGAACACCAGCTCGGCATCCAGCCCCTCATAACCATTACCGCGGTTGGCCAGCGGAATATCGGCAACCATCGCAGCCTGTTCGAACCACTGCCAAATACCCGTGGGGTCAAACGCGATCGGGCACTCATAGCCAGCGTCCTTCATGCGCTGGGCCACGTCCTCGACCTGTTCCCATGTCTCGGGCACGCCGTCGAACCCCACATCGGCCAGCGCGCCGGTGTTGTAATAGATAACCGCGGTCGAGCTGTTGAACGGCATCGATAGCATCTCGCCCTGCGATGTCGCATAATAGGCAGCAATGCCGGGGAAGTAGTCCGACCAATCGATGTCGTAGCCGTTTTCTTCCATCAGCTGACGCACGGGGACATAAGCGCCCGACAGCATCAGATCCAGCGTGCCGCCATCCGAGATCTGCGAAATGGTAGGCTGCATGTTCGCACGAAACGCTGCGATCGTGGCCTGCAGGTTGTTTTCATAGGTGTCTTGGCTGATGCACTTGATTTCGTAGTCATCTTGCGCGGCGTTGAACGACTGGCACATCTCTTGGATGCGGTTCGACAGATCACCCGACAAACCATACCAGAATTCGAATGTGGTTTTGGCCGAGGCAGGCAGCGCAATCGCCGTCGCAATCAACGAGGTCGCGCACAAAAGGCGGGAAATAGACATGGACAGAAAACTCCGGTTAGGCCGTGTGGCGCGGCCTGACTAGGGAGATTCTGTGTCAAGAATCGGTCGAGATTTTCATAGCATTTCCATGACAAGCCGCAGGCGCGGCCAGCCCTGAAAAGCCTCAGCGCCGCGTAAAACGGCGCTTCAGCCGCGACCAGCCTTTAAACAACCCGCGCTTTGCGGGGCTTTCGAATATCTCGTCGGGCCCGTTCGGGTCGAGGATCTCGTTCTCGGCCAGCCATTCCTCGGCGGCCGACAGGGTCGGGATCTGGTAAGGCACCAAGCTGCGCCCGTCGCCGCGCATCGATTCAATCGTGGCGATCAGGCTGCCGGTCTGCGCCAAGGTCGCGGCGACCTGATCGGCCGATACGCCCAAATGCTCGCCCAACAGATCATTGCGCAGCACCGCGATTTCGTCGGTCAGGTGCGCATTGCCGCTGGTCGCCGCGTCCAAAATGATGTCGCATTCCGTGTCCAGCCGCATCGAGCGGTTGTTGAAATTCGATGAGCCCACGCGCAAAATCGTATCATCCATAACCGTCACCTTGGCATGGACGTAAATGTCCTGCCGCTGTTCGGTGACAGGGTGATACAGCCGCAAACGCCCATGGCGGTCGATCTTTTGCAACGCCTCGACCAGCTTGGCGCGGGCGGTGTCCATGGCGATCGGCTCTAGCCAGCCATCGGCGGTTTTAGGGTTGATAATGACGATCTCGGGCGGATCGTCCTCGATTAACCGCTCGGCAATGGCGTGGGCAATGCGGCGCGAGGCGAAATACTGGCTTTCGGCATAAATCACGTTTCGCGCACGGGCGATCATGTCGATCCAGGCATCCTCGATTTCGCGCACGGGGGTCTGATCGTCCATCTTCGGAATTGTCCGCGCGATGCCCAGGCGCATGTCGCTGAAGGTCGGCTGCAAACTGTCGGGCCAGCAATCGTGGGCGTGATCGCAGGGCTGCAGCGCCTCGCCGGTGGCGGCCAGCCAGCGGGCGCGCGCCAGATCGCCAATCGCGCGCGCGGCCTGCCCGTCGAACGCGCTGGTCGCGTCGTGCCACGGCCCCTGCGGGCGACCGCTAGGGCTTTTGCGGCGCGGGTCGTCATCCAAGTGCGCGCGGGTATCCCACCGCTGCATCGTCATATCGATACCGCCTGCGAAGGCGATACTGTCGTCGATCACCACAATCTTTTGGTGGTGCGACGCGACGGGCGGGTGCTTGCCATCCAGTGTAAGTGTGATGCGCGGGTGCGCCTTCCAGCGCAAAATCGTCAGCATCGTGTCACCCCGAAAGATCGCTTTCAGTGCGCCGATATCCCACCGCAACAACCTGATCTGCAGCGACGGCGTGCGATCGGCCAGCCACAAGATGAAATCGCCCAAGCGTTCCGGCCCGCCATCGCCCCCCTCGCCCAGCGTGATGCGCGTATCGAAGTCCCACCCGATCAGCATGACCGAATGCTGCGCCTTCAGCAGCGCCTCGCGGACGGCGACGAAGTAATCGGCCCCGTCGACGATAAGTGTGAAGCGGTCAGCGTGTTCGGTGCGCCACGACAGCGGCCTCAAATCTGGATGGTCTTGTTGCGGCATGGGGCCCATCTTGGAAAATTTCGCGTCGCTATATCGCGGTAATTATACGTGTATTGCAGCCAAGTTCAGGCGCTATTTTCGTATGATGCGCGTTTTGGGCGATGCCGCAATAAACCCGCGGACCGGTGCCCACAAAGCAACCACGCGCACCGCACCACGCCACAAACGCACGAACTTTACCCCGACTTTTCCGCTCGATACGCCGCAAGGGGTTGCAACCGGGCAACGAAGCGCGCCAAAACACCGCGTCTCAGGAGGTTCTGAAATGACGACCCAATCTGTTCCCTGCACGCACCGCGTGGCATACGGCGCTGCGGCGCTCGCCATGCTGTTGGCGCTGCAAGTCGGGCCGGCGGCGGCGCAGACGCTGCGGGTTGTCATGCAATCGGGGCTGCGCATTCTGGACCCGGTCGTGACGACGGGCTACATCACCCGCGACCACGGCTATATGATCTACGATACCCTGCTAGGCATGGATGCGGATTTCAACATCCGCCCGCAGATGGCCGACTGGACGGTATCGGACGACAACCTAACTTACACGTTCACGCTGCGCGACGGGCTGCTTTGGCACGACAGCACTCCCGTCACCGCGCAGGATTGCATCGCATCCATCCGCCGCTGGGCCGAAGTCGACGGAACCGGCGTGCCGCTGATGCAATTCATCGCCAGTATCGACGCGATCGACGCCAAGACATTCCAGATCACCCTGAACGAGCCGACGGGCCTATTGCTGGCGGGTCTGGCGCGCCTGTCCTCGCGGCCCGTGTTCATGATGCCGGCGCGCGTCGCCAACACGCCAGCAAGCCAGCCGATTACCGACACCACCGGCTCGGGCCCGTTCCGCTTTGTTACGGAAGACTACCAGCCCGGCCTGCGCGTCGTTTATGCGCGCAACGATGCCTATGTCCCCCGTGACGAGCCCCCCAGCTGGACCGCAGGCGGCAAGGTCGTCAACGTCGACCGCGTCGAATGGCAGGCCATCCCCGACCAGATGACAGCTGTCAACGCGCTGATCAATGACGAGGTCGACTACATCCAGCAGGTGCCGTTCGATCTGCTGCCCCTGCTGGACGGCAACCCCGACATCACCGTCGATGCGCTAGACCGGATGGGCACATGGACCTATTTCCGCATGAACCACCTGCAGCCGCCGTTCGACAACCCGCTGCTGCGCCGCGCCGCGATGGCCGCCGTGTCGCAGACCGACATCTTGCAAGCCGCTGTCGGCAACCCCGATCTGTTCAGCACCTGCGCTGCCGTCATGGGCTGCGGCACGCCCAATGGTGATGAATATGGCCGCGACTGGCTGATCGAAGGTAATATCGACATGGCCCGCGCCCTACTGGCCGAGGCGGGCTACGACGGCGCACCCGTCGTCATCTTGCAGCCCACCGACCTTGCCATCGTCGCGACCCAGCCGATCGTAATCGCCGATGCGCTGCGCCGCGCGGGTTTCACGGTCGATCTGCGCACGATGGACTGGCAGACCCTGCAAAGCCAGCTGCGCAACCAGGCGCCCACCCTAGACGGCGGCTGGAGCCTGTACTCCAGCGCGGCCACACTGGCGACATCAGGCGACCCGTTCGGCAACCCCAATCTGGCCACCGCCGGATTACGCTCGACCACAGGCTGGCCCGATGTCCCCGAAATCGAGGCCCGGCGCACCGCTTATGCCCGCGCCGTCACCCCCGCCGCCCAGCGCGACATTGCCCGCCAGATCCAGCGCCTTGCCATCGACAACGGCGTCGTCGCCCCGCTGGGGCAGTTCCATATCCCCACCGCCTATCGCAACAGCTACAGCGGCTTCCTGCCCGCGCCGGTCACCCTGTTCTGGAACGTCGCGAAAACAGGGGGATAGCGCCGCAATGCTTTGCTACGTGATAAAGCGGGTCTTCGCGTCAGTTCCCGTTGTGGCGGTAACGGCGATCATCGTCTTTGCGCTGCTACGCCTGACGCCTGGCGATCCGGCGGCAGTCTTGGCGGGCGAAAACGCAACAGCGCAGCAAGTCGACCAACTGCGCCAGACGCTGGGCCTTGACCAACCACTTCCACTGCAATTCTGGGTCTGGGCCCAAGCCCTTTTGCACGGTGATCTGGGGCTGTCGTTGATTTCGGGCCAGCCTGTGACGGCGCTGATCGCGGGCCGGATGGGCCCGACCTTGGCGGTATCGGTCACCTCGGTCCTGTTCACTCTGATCGTCGCCATTCCACTGGGGGTGGCCGCCGCGCACAAACCGGGCGGCGCTGTCGACCGGCTGGTAAGCTGCATTGCCGCGATCGGGGTATCGGTGCCCGCCTTTGTGATTGGCTATATTCTGATTTACCTAGTCGCCCTGCGCATGGGGTGGCTGCCGGTGCAAGGCTACCGACCGCTATCCGATGGCCTCTGGCCACACCTGCAGCGGCTGATCTTGCCGACACTCGCCCTCAGCGGCGCGTATATCGCGCTGGTCGCCCGCATGACGCGCAGCAGCCTGATCGCCATTTTGCACGCCGACTACATCCGCACCGCACGGGCCAAAGGCGCCCCCGAACATACCGTGCTGCTGCGCCACGGGCTGCGCAATGCAGCCGTGCCCATCGTCACGGTGGTCGGCGCGGGCGTCGCGTCGCTGATCACCGGCGTTGTGGTCACCGAATCCGTCTTCAACCTGCCCGGCCTTGGCCGATTGATGGTCGAGGCCCTGCTGGCGCGCGACTACCCCGTGATTCAAGGGCTGATCTTGCTGTTTGCGCTGATCTACATTGCCATCAACCTGATCGTTGACCTGCTATATGTGGCGCTGACCCCGCGCCTGCGCACGCGGCAAACACTATGACGGGCACGCAGTCATGACCGGTCGCACGCTGATGTTTGCGCTGGTGCCGCTGTTGGCCGTCGTGGCGATGGCACTGGCGGCCCCGTGGCTCGCGCCGCATGACCCCATGGCTATCGCCCCTGCAATCCGGCTGCAGCCGCCCAGCGCCACATACTGGCTGGGCACCGACGCGTTCGGCCGCGACATCGCCTCGCGCATGATTTATGGCAGCCGCGTTTCGTTGATCGTGGGCGCAGGCGCCACCATAGCCAGCGTCGTATTGGGGATGGCAGTGGCGCTGCTTGCAGGCTGCGCGCGGGTGATCGACGCCACCCTCATGCGCGTGATGGACGGCATTATGGCCATCCCCGGCGTTTTGCTGGCGATTGCGCTGGCCGCGCTGTCGGGGGCCACGCTGGGGGCAGTCCTCGCCGCCATTATCATCCCCGAAGTGCCCCGCGTCGCCCGCCTCGTGCGCGGCGGCGTGCTGCAAGCCAGCACCGAACCCTATGTCGAGGCCGCCGTCACCCTCGGCACCCCGATGCCGCGGATTTTGCTGCGCCACATCCTGCCCAGCACGTTTGGCCCGCTGATCGTGCAAGCCACGTTCATCTTCGGCGCATCCATCCTGACCGAGGCGACCCTCGGCTTTCTGGGCGCGGGACTGCCAAGTGAAACCCCGTCGTGGGGCAATATCATGGCGCAGGGGCGCATGTATTTCCAACTGCACCCGGGGATGGTGCTGTTCCCGGGGCTGGCGCTGGCCGTTACACTGCTGTGCGTGAACTGCTTGGGAAACGCGCTGCACGCGCGCCTCGATCCCGTAATAAGGCAAGCATGACCAAGACGCCCGTGTTGCAGATCAAGGGGCTGTCGATAGGGCAGCAGGCGCAGGCCCGCACGGAATTGGTGCGGGATGTCAGCCTTACCGTGCGCGCGGGCGAAACAGTCTGCGTTGTGGGCGAAAGTGGTTCGGGCAAGTCGCTGACCGCGCTGTCCATCATGGGGCTGCTGGACCCGGCTGCCCTACGCCCCACGGCAGGCCAGATCCTGCTGGAGGGCGAGGATGTGCTGCGCGTCAGCCCCGCGCGGATGCGCGCCCTGCGCGCTGCGCGCATGTCGATGATCTTCCAAGAACCGATGAGCGCCCTGAACCCCGCCGCGCGCATCGGCGCCCAGATAGACGAAGTTCTGCGCCTGCATACCCCCCTGCCGCCCCGCACCCGCAAGGCGCGCGTCATGGACATGCTGGCCGCCGCGCAACTGCCCGACCCGCCGCGCATTTACGCCGCCTATCCCCACCAACTGTCGGGCGGACAGTTGCAGCGCGTGATGATCTGCATGGCGCTGATTTTGCGCCCGCGCCTGCTGATTGCAGACGAGCCGACCACCGCGCTGGATGTCGGCACGCAGCGGCAAATCCTGTCGCTGATTGCTGCCTTGCAGGCGCAACAGGGTACAGCCGTGCTGTTCATCACGCATGATTTTGGCGTCGTCGCCGATATTGCCGACCGCGTCGTCGTCATGCGCGCGGGCGCGGTGGTCGAAACAGGGCCGCGCGACAGCATATTGCGGGCACCCTCGCAGCCTTATACCCGCGACCTGATCGCCGCCGTGCCCAGCCTGCGCCCACCCGTGCGTGCGCCCATCGCAAGCGCAACGGCGCTGGAAGTAAATGCGCTTTCCAAAAGCTTCACAGCCCGCCGCTTGCTGCGCTCCGTGTCCCGAACCGAGGCCGTCGCGAACATCAGCCTGCACGTCCGCAGCGGCGAGGTTCTGGGCATCGTCGGGCCATCTGGATCGGGTAAATCGACACTGGCCCGCTGCATTATGGGGCTGGAACGCCCCGACCAAGGCCAAGTCCGCATCGCGGGGCGCGACATCAGCCCCCTGCGCGACGCGCGGCGCGATCTGCAAATGGTTTTCCAAGATCCCTACCGGTCCCTGAACCCGCGCCTGAACATACGCGACGCCCTTACCGAAGGCCCGACGAACTTCGGCACCCCTCTTGCGACCGCACGGGCCGCGGCCGAGGCGATGATCACGCGGGTTGGCCTGTCGCCCGCCGCGCTGCAGCGCTACCCCCACCAGTTTTCGGGCGGGCAACGCCAGCGCATCGCTATCGCGCGCGCGCTGATGCTGCGCCCAAAGGTGCTGGTGGCCGACGAAGCGGTCTCGGCCTTGGATGTCTCCGTTCAGGCGCAGATTCTGCACCTGCTCGACCAGATCCGCCGCGAAACGGTCCTATCTATTGTTTTCATCACGCACGACCTGCGCGTTGCCGCGCAAATCTGCGACCGGATCATGGTCATGCAGGACGGGCGCGTTGTCGAAGACGGGCCCGCCCATACGGTACTGACAGCCCCGAAAGCCCCGCTAACGCGCGAGCTGCTGGATGCAGCCCCCGGGCGCGCATGGGATTTTGTGGCCGGTGCCCCAATGCCCAAGGGGTGATCAGGGTTTGAACAACTCCAGCGCGCGCTCCATCGCGTGGACGAAGTGCATCTGGGGACTGGCCTCTTTCAGCGGGGCCAAGCTGAGGACATTCAGGTCAATCGACAGCGGCTCGCGCAGCGGCAGCACGCGCATACCGGGCACCGGCATGTTCTTGGCGGTGAATGGATCGACAATCGTCGCCGCCCCGCGCATGCGAGCCAAATGCGGCAGCGCATCCAGCGAATAGCTGGACACCCGATCATCGGGGACGATGCCATGGCGGCTGATTGCATCCAGAATCTTCGCGCCGATCGGCCCGCGCGGCGCCATCGCCATGAAGGGCAAATCGGGGCCCAATGTTTCCAGCGCCAGTGTGGTGGTGTTGGAGGCGGGGTGTTCATCGGGAACAAGGGCGACAAGATCGAACCAGCCGATGCGGTGGGCGGCCAATCCATGCGCCTCGGGTAGACCCGCGACAATGCCCAGATCAATCCGCTCCTCGCGGATCAGGGCGATCTGCTGTTCTGCCAAGCTGATCGTGACCGAGACCTTCAGCGCGGGCACGTGCTGGAGCACCTCCTCCATCGCGTAGGCCATGTGCGTGTGGGCAACCAAGCTGATCGTGGCAACAGACAGACGCGTCTCGCTGCCGTCGCTCATCCGGCTGACGTGTCTCTCCAGCCGTGTCAGACTGTCGGACAGGGTCTTGCTTTCATCGAAAAGCTTGTCCGCCTCGCGTGTGGGGTGCAGCTTACCACGGCGCAGTTCAAACAGCGGCACCTTCAGCGAGGCCTCGAAATCGCGCAGATGGCGGCTGGCCGTGGGCTGCGAGATACCCAGCTGCCGCGCCGCGACACTCAGCAAGCCATATTGGTAGACGGCACAGAAAACTTGGATGCGTTGTAGAGTGAGTTGCTTCATAAAGCACCCATAGCATTACACTAATATGCATTAAAGATATTTAATCAATTACGGCAAGCTATGGCCCAAAATCGCCAATGAATACCCAGCGTACAGTCAGGCAGCCCGAGGCCACGGAGCACCTATCTGGACGCACTGGTCGGCAACGCATCGCCACCAGCCCATTACGTATTCTTGGACCGCGGCCCCGCTGCCATCGCCGTGCAGGGACGCATGACCCATCTGAAATTTTTTTGAGCGCGCCACGATTCGGGTTACCACGCCGAAACGCCCGGCGGCGCAGCACTGGGACGCACCTACGAGAGTAAACCTTCCAACATTAATACGTTGGCCGCCGACAAAGACCGCTTCCGCGCGGGTGATGTCTCAGCGCCCTTCCCGACGCCCTTCACGGGGGCCGATTACCGCTGGCTGAACCTGATGAAGCGCGCGTTCCAAGGTCTGGGCGGCGTCATGTGGGGGCGGCCAAGCGATTGCTGCGGGTATGCTCGACGGTGTGAACAGCGCCGGCATCCCCGTCTGGAGCCGCGCCGCTGTGGCCGAGCTGTTGCGCGAGAGCGACCGCGTGAAAGACGCCATCGTCTAGCAGGACTGGACTTGCACCGTTTTCGTTCCGGTGTGTTGCTGATGTTATGCGGCGATCTTTTCGAAGGCCACGGGTGATTTTCCATTCAACGAAGAATGCCGCCTGCGCGGATTGTAGAATCCGTTGATGTATTCGAACACCGCGACCTCGACGTCCCGGCGTGTTTGCCACGTGTTTCGCCAGATGAGTTCGGCCTTGAGCGACTTGAAGAAACTCTCGACTGCGGAATTATCGTAACAATTTCCTTTGCCACTCATGGAAGGCAGCAACTCGTGACGGCGAAGGCGCTTCTGATACGCGTGCGCACAATATTGCGCGCCGCGATCGGTGCGGTGAATGCAGCCCGGTGGCGGTCGGCGTAACGCGATTGCCATGTCCAAAGCCCGCAAGGCCAAGTCCTGCTTCATACGGTTGCTGATTGCCCAACCGATTACGCGCCTCGAATATAGATCAATGATCACAGAGAGATAGGCCCATCCTTCGCAGGTCCAAATATAGGTGATATCTCCCGCCCATTTCTGGTTCGGGGCCCGCGCCGTGAAATCCTGGTTCAGACGGTTCGGGGCGATGTTGAAACTGTGGTCGCTGTCGGTCGTGCGCTTGAATTTGCGGCTTCGCAAGACCTGGATGCCATTGTCGCGCATGATCCGGGCAACCCTGCGTTGCCCCACCCTGATGCCCAATTCGGTCAATTCCTGCGTCATGCGCGGGCGGCCATAGCTACCCAGACTGAGCCGGTGCTGTTCGCGAATATGGGCCAGAAGGACCATGTCGCGCCGCTGACGCAGCGAGGGCGGCCTGTGACGCCACGCTCGTAAACCACGGTCCGAAACTTGCATCAGACAGCAAAGGCGGGCGCGTGAAAGATCTCCGCGATACTCCGCAATGAACTGAAATCTCACTGCTTTTGGCTCGCGAAGAGGATCGCGGCCTTTTTTAGTACTTCCCTCTCCTCCCGCAGGATACGGTTCTCTTTGCGCAAGCGCTCATTCTCGCGGCGTAGTTCCGCGTCCTCGGCCGCTGTCGGATCGGTCGAATAATCCCGCATCCACTTGCCCAAGGTCGAAAACCCGACACCAAGGTCCGACGCCACCTGTCGCCGTGTCAGGCCGCTATGCGTCGCGATCCCAACCGCATCGCGCTTGAAATCTTCACTGTGCTTGGGTGCCATATCTGGTCTCCTTTATGGCGAGCATTGCTCGTAGAAAACCGGAACGGAAGTGAGACAAGTCCAGTCAGCCAACATTACCGCTTGACTGCCCGGCGCGGGGTGGTGCTGGCTGCGGGCGGCTATGACCACAACATGCCGATGCCCCAGCAGTACCAGTCCTCCGGCCCGACCCATGACCTCAGCTCCGGAGCCGAGGGAAACACCGGCGACGCGATAACACCAGGTCGAGCCTTCGATGCGGATCTGCGCCTGATGGCGGAAAACTGGTGGTCCCCTGAGATCAAGTCGAACGATGGCGACTACCCTGCCATGTTACTGGCCAAACTTTTGCCCCCCTGGCGGCATCATCGTCGACCAGAAAAACCTCGACAGCTATCTGCTTGCCTGATCGATTAAGCCGGGGCAGGATCTGCCAAAATCGTGGTATGGCACGGGTATCGGCTTCAAGGCATCAAACCCCGCCGACCTCGTCAGCAAGATGCCCGCGGCGCTGGCGGCAACCATCGCGCGGTTCGACGGCAACGCATGGGAAGGCAAAGACCCCGACCACCGCGGGAAACCGCCTATGACCGCAGCGATGGTCGCCTTTGCCGCAGTGATCGGCCTTGAATAGGCGATCAGCCAGAGGTTCCAGCTTGTGTAGAGGCTTTTTCCGCTCCAGACTGGCCTTGGCATTCTGTCGATTGCCCTTGCAGCATTGGTTGTTGGGCCAGACCAATCGCGAGGTTGATCAATCCCGGAATGCGGGCCGCTTCGATGTTGCGGCTGATCAGTTCATTCGTCTGCGCAGGCCATGGCGCGAGATGCGAAGCGGTAAGAGCTTGAATGTTCATAAGGAAGCCTCGGATCTGGAGGGTCGGAACAATCGAGTGCTACGCGCCTCGATGGCATGAAGGACGGCAATCATGTCGGTGCGTTCACTGTTGAGCCCCAGAGCTTCGCCGTAAAGCTCATGCGCCGCCTCCAACATCGGCACCGCCGCACCAAGGCGCAGCGCCTCGTCGCGGATCAGGCTAGTGCTAGCCCGGGCATCGCTCAACGCGGCTTGAGGAGAGAAGTCTTCAACGATCACCTTGCCCATCTTGATCCGGGTCAGATCGCAGTCGAGTGGGCCAGCAGCAAGTGCCTCGGCAAGACTTTCCATCGGCAGTCCCGCACTTGCCGCGAAATGGGCAGCTTCGGCCAAACCTGCAATCATGGCGTTGAGGTGCAGGTTAACGGCCAGCTTCATGCGAAGACCCGCGCCTACCGCCCCACACTTGACGAGCGATGAACACATCTGGCGCAGATAGGGTTCAACAATCGCGAGGTCGTCGGGATCCCCAGCGACAAGCCCGACGAGCCGCGCGGACTCTGCCGGAATCCGCGACCCTGAAACCGGTGCCTCTACGAAGCGCCCACCGGCAGCGCTGATGTCCCGGGCCAGCGCCTCGGAGTAGTCCGGCGCCACCGAGGCCATGTTCACGATGATCCTCCCCCTAACATTACTGACAAAGTTCGGCGAGTCGCGCTCTATTACCGCATCGAGCGCCTGCTGGTTCACGAGCATCAGGAAGACGATGTCGCCAAAACGCATGGCTTCCTGAGCCGTACGAGCAAACTGGATGTTCGAGGCTGTCAGATCAGCCTCGCGGCCGACACTGCGGTTCCACACACACAGCGGATCTCCCGATCGTGCGAGATTGCCCGCCATAGGCAGCCCCATTATTCCAAGTCCCAGAAATGCCAGCGTAGCCATATCGTGTCTCAATGGTTATTTTGAGGCATCTTATGGCCAAAGCCACGCTATTGGCGGCCAAATACAGCCAATCATAACAAGTATTATGGCATAATATTCCATATTTTGCGATAGACATGGAATAATGCGCCACGAGGAACTCCCGATGAGCACGACTATCGACGAAACAGACCGGCGAATCCTGCGTGCGCTCCAGCGCGACGGGCGCAAAACCAATGTCGAGATCGCGGCCGAGGTTGGACTTTCGCCCACACCCTGCCTGCGACGCATCCGCATCCTTGAGGAACGCGGTGTGATCAGCCGCTACGTCGCGCTCTTGAACCCCGAAGCGGTCGATTTGGGACTGTCGGTCTTCGTCCGCGTCTGGCTGACCGGTCAGGATGCAAAGACGGTAAGCGCCTTCATCGCCGCAGTTGAAAGGTCATCGTCAATCGTTGAGTGTCATCTGATGGCCGGAGATTGCGACTACATCCTGCGCGTTGTAAGTCGAGACATGACTGACTACCGGCGCTTCCAGATGGAGATCATGTCCAAACTGCCGGGGGTGATGAACTTCAAGACGGACATACCGATGCAGCTGGTCAAATGGTCCACTGAGCTGCCCATATAAATCAACCGGTCGGGACGCATTCGGCAATCGAATCTCAACTATCATAGGCACCATCAGTGGTGGCGCGGCCAATCTCCTCGTCCAGCGGGATCTGACCGAGCAGGTCGGGCAAGTCTGGTACCTCGCCGATATGGCTTGCCGTGATCCCGACGGCCCGGACCTCCAGCGTTTGCTTGTCTATCCCGAGGTGGATCTTGCGCCAGAGACGGTCCTATTTTTACCGCGAAGCCCAAGGAAGATTACCATCTCAAATTGCTGGGGGATGCAGTGCAACGCTGCCGAATGACAGGTCAACGTCCATAGCCGTCCATTAGCCTGTACAGCATAGGCAATTATGAGGAAGCGAAGTTTTAGACCCTAAGTACATGAAAATAAGTATAAAAACGCCCATGGGCGCTTTATTTAATTAGGGGACTATGACCGAAAAGGCAGAACTATCTGCCACTTATCAAACATTTACTGGTCGGAGCGAGAGGATTCGAACCTCCGACCCCCTGCTCCCGAAGCAGGTGCGCTACCAGGCTGCGCTACGCTCCGACCGTGGCGCGAGAGGTAGCGCCGTGCTGCGTGAAACGCAAGGGCCTATTCAGTGTTTTTCGTAAGGTTAACTGACTGCCGCGCGACGCTAGGGCGCAACAGTGTTCCGGTATCCGCGCGCATCTTGGTCCGCAAAACAGGGTGATTGTCCGATGCATCGCTACGCCCCTCACGGACGACAATGTAGATACCGGAGCCAATAATGATCGCGGTGCCCACTGTCGTCCACAGATCCATATCCTCGCGGAAGATGAAATGCCCGAAAATCGAGGCCCAGATGATCTGCGAATACTGCATCGGGGCCACGACAACGGCTTCGCCCGATTTGTAGGCCTGAATGCTGAATAGGCCCCCCAACAGGCTCAGCAAGGCCATCGCGGCAAATAGACCTAAATGCTCGATCAGCATCGGCTGGTAAACGAACGGCAGCGCAGCCCCCATGACCAGAAAGTTACCGAACAGGGGGTAAAGCAGCAACACAACAGGCCGCTCTTTCCCGCCGACCTTGCGCAGCGCGATAGCAGACAATGCACCGGCGCACGCCCCTACCAGTGCCGCGGCATGGCCCAAGCCCAGCTCGGCCGTTCCCGGACGCACAACCACGATCACCCCGACCAACCCTGCGCAAACCGCCAGCCATCGCCGCAAACGCACCCGCTCACCCAAAAACGGAATGGACAGAATGGTAATCAACAAGGGCGTGGCAAAGATGATCGCGTACACCTGTGTAAGCGGCAGGGCTTTAAAGGCATAGAATACCGAAACACCCGACACCAATGCCGCCCCTGTCCGCAGCGCAACCCATCCCGGATGTACGGGCTTCAGCGTGCCCGGGCGCGGGTCTTGCACCAGCATCAGCAGCGCCAAAGGAAAGCTGAACATGACCGAGAAAAAGATCAGCTGGAACGTCGGATAGACCCCACCCATCGTTTTGACGATAACATCGTGCAACGAGAAAATCGCAAATGCGATCAGCGCGAATACCGCGCCTTTTGCGTTCGAACCCATTGCACCCTCGGGTCAGTTAAAAGGCCGGAGCGGCACCAAACCACTCCGGCCAAGCATGCTTGGGCAAGCAAATTGCCGGCCGGTTCACGAACGTGTTAAACCAACGTGTCAAGCGCCGCAATAATGGCATCACCCATTTGCGATGTCGAAATCGGTGTGCCACCCTCGGGGCCCAAAAGATCGGCAGTGCGCAGCCCATCGGCCAGCACTTTGTTCACCGCCGCCTCTAGCAGATCTGCCTGCGCGCCCAGTGCGAACGAATAGCGCAGTGCCATGCCGAAGCTGAGGATGCAGGCAATCGGGTTCGCCTTGCCCTGCCCCGCGATATCGGGGGCCGAGCCGTGGACTGGCTCGTACATCGCGCGGGGGTAGCCATTGGGGCCAGCGGCACCAAGGCTGGCCGATGGCAACATACCCAAACTGCCCGTCAGCATCGCCGCGGCATCCGACAAGATGTCACCGAACAGGTTATCGGTCAGAATCACGTCGAACTGCTTGGGCGCGCGCACCAGCTGCATCGCGCCGTTATCGGCATACATGTGCGACAGCTGCACATCGGGGAATTCGGTGTCGTGGATTTTCTGCACGACCTCGCGCCAGAGGATGCCGGCCTCCATCACGTTGGCCTTCTCCATCGAGCAGACCTTGTTGCCGCGCTGGCGCGCCAGCTGGAACGCCGACCGCGCCGCACGGGCGATTTCCGATTCGGTGTAGCGATGGGTGTTGATGCCGACCCGCTCGTTCCCCTCGGTGAAGATGCCGCGCGGCTCGCCGAAATACATCCCCGATGTCAGCTCGCGCAGGATCATGATGTCGAGGCCCGCGACCACCTCGCGCTTAAGCGACGAGAAATCGGCCAGCGCGTCAAAGCACTGCGCGGGGCGCAGATTGGCGTAAAGGTCTAGTTCCTTGCGCAACTTCAGCAAGCCGCGCTCGGGTTTCAGCGCGAAATCGAGCGTGTCGTATTTCGGGCCACCGACAGCGCCCAGCAGCACCGCATCAGCCGCCATCGCCTTGGCCAGCGTTTCATCCGCCAGCGGCGTGCCATAGCCATCATAGGCCGCGCCGCCGACAAAATCTTCGGACACATCAAATGCGGTACCGTGATCGGCATACCATGCGATCACCTTGCGCACTTCGGCCATGACTTCGGGGCCAATACCGTCACCGGCAAGGATCAACAGACTGGGATTGGGCACGGATAGGCTCCTTTCACGGGAATCATTCAGCAAGATCAATGTAAACAAGGGCGTGGGCGGTTAGCGCGGCTTCAGCTGGCCAAAGAATGCCCGCGCCCTGCACGGCCAGCGCGGCCGAGGGTAGCACGTAATCGACACGCAACGCGCCGGGCCCATCGGGCCAGTCTGCAGTTGCCGTGCCTTTATCCCCCGCCGGTCGCAGGTCATGCACCAAAGGATCGGCCAAAAAGGCCGCCATTGCCGCATGATCGCCCGCGCCCGCATCAGGGTCGAGGTTCGGTTTTCCCAACACGATAAAATCGCGCGGGGTGTCATTCAGATAGCGGCCCCACAGCGCCAGCTCGGCCGCGTTACGCTGCGCGTTGAAGGTGCTAAAAGCCGGGGTCGTCGCGGCGAAAACCAACAGATCGACAGGCCCCCGCGTGGTTTCGACCGGCACAACCCAATGCCCGTTCGACGACAGGCGCAGCACATCCGCCGCCCCTGCTGGCAAGCCATCGGGCAGCGGGGCCACATCGGCCCACAGCAGCGGCGTGTAATCCTGCACATTCCCCGCCAACGGCAGGCGCGACAGCAGCGCCATCGCCCCTTCGCCATAGAACCGACCCCATCCCTGCGCATCAGCGGCCTCGCCCAAACGGCCGTTTCCGTTCAGATCAAGACCGGTTGGCAGGCCTGCATTGGTCGGCAGGGCCAAGCGTAAGGGGTAATCCAGCCCCCGCGCCCTCAACAGCGCTGCAAAGGCACCCAGCGCCGCACCATCGGCGTCATAGTCAAAGCCCGTCAGCAGCAGCACATCGGGCTGCGCCGTCGCAATCAGATCCGCCGCCGCCACAACACCTGCATCTGCACGCAGAATATCGCGCAGCAACAGCCCCGGCCCGTTTCGCGATAGGCCCGCATCCCACGTGGCAATGCGCGTGTCGGCTGGGGCCAGCCCAGCCGCAGTGATCACCGCAAGGGACAGGGCCAGCCGCATCACATCAGACCCAAGGACGATCCGCAGCCAGACGCGCCTCGTAATCGGCGATCGCGTCGGCTTTTTCCAAGGTCAGCCCGATGTCATCCAGCCCGTTGGCCAAGCAGTGCTTGCGGAAAGCGTCCATTTCGAACGCAATCACCTGCCCATCCGACGTCGTGATGACCTGCCCCTCAAGGTCGACGGTCATGCGGGCATTCGCCCCTTTTTCGGCATCGGCCATCAGAATATCGACCTGCTCTTGCGGCAGGGTGATCGGCAGGATGCCGTTCTTGAAGCAGTTGTTGTAGAAGATGTCGGCAAAGCTCGTCGAGATCACACAGCGAATGCCGAAATCCAGCAGCGCCCACGGCGCGTGTTCGCGCGACGACCCGCAGCCGAAGTTATCGCCCGCCACAATAATCTGCGATGCGCGATAGGCGGGCTTGTTCAGCACGAAATCGGGGTTTTCGTTGCCTTGCGCGTCAAAACGCATCTCGTCAAAAGCATGCACGCCCAAGCCCGAGCGTTTGATCGTTTTCAGGAACTGCTTCGGAATGATCATGTCGGTATCGATATTCACCAGCGGCATAGGCGCGGCGATACCTGTCAGGGTGGTAAACTTGTCCATCTGGCTTCCCCTTATTCGGCAGGCAAAAAGTCACGCACATCGGTCAGACGACCGGTGATTGCAGCGGCGGCAGCCATAACAGGCGACATCAGGTGCGTGCGTGATCCGCGCCCCATCCGCCCTTCAAAATTGCGGTTCGATGTGGCGGCGCAGCGCTCGCCCGGGCCCATCTGGTCAGGGTTCATGCCCAAACACATCGAACAGCCCGCCAAACGCCATTCAAAGCCAGCCGCTTTGAAAATATCGGCCAGCCCCTCTTCCTCGGCCTGCAACCGCACCAGACCCGAGCCCGGCACCACCATGCCCCGCACGCCATCCGCCAGCTTGCGGCCCTTCAGGACAGATGCAGCAGCGCGCAGATCCTCGATCCGGCCGTTGGTGCAGCTGCCGATGAACACGGCGTCGATCTTGATGTCTTCCAGACGTTGCCCCGGCTGCAGACCCATATAGTCCAAGCTGCGGCGCGCGGCATCCACCTTGCCACCTTCGAAATCCTCGGGCGCGGGGACGCTGCTGGTGATCGGCAGGACGTCTTCGGGGCTTGTGCCCCATGTGACAACGGGGGCTATATCCTCGCCGCGAATGGTCACGACCTTGTCGAAATGAGCGTCTTCGTCAGTGAACAGCGTCTTCCACCACGCGACGGCCTTGTCCCAATTCTCGCCCGAGGGCGCATGGGGACGACCCTTCACATAGGCAAAGGTCGTCTCGTCCGGCGCGATCAGGCCTGCGCGGGCGCCCCCCTCGATCGCCATGTTGCAGACGGTCATGCGGCCTTCCATCGACAGAGCGCGGATCGCCTCGCCGCAGTATTCGATGACATAGCCGGTGCCGCCTGCCGTGCCCGTGTGCCCGATCACCGCCAGCGTAATGTCTTTGGCCGTCACACCGGGGCGCAGCTTGCCGGTGATCTCAACCTTCATATTCTTCGATTTTTTCTGGATCAGCGTCTGCGTCGCCAGCACGTGCTCGACCTCGGATGTGCCGATGCCGTGGGCCAACGCCCCAAATGCGCCGTGGGTCGCAGTATGGCTGTCGCCACACACAATGGTCATGCCCGGCAGCGTCCAGCCCTGCTCCGGCCCGATGATATGCACGATGCCCTGGCGAATGTCGTTCACGGGGTAGTAAACCACGCCGAATTCACGCGCGTTCTTGTCCAGCGCGTCGACCTGAATCCGCGATTCTTCGTTCTCGATGCCTTTGGAACGGTCCCATGTGGTGGGCACGTTGTGGTCGGGTACGGCGATGGTCTTTTCGGGCGAATGCACGGGGCGGCCCGCCATGCGCAGCCCCTCGAACGCCTGCGGGCTGGTGACTTCGTGCACCAGATGGCGGTCGATATACAGCAGGCAGGTGCCATCTTCCGCTTCGTGCGCGACGTGGGCATCCCAGATTTTATCATACAGTGTCTTGGGCATAGGTATCTCTTGCATTGCTAGGCTACGCCAGAGCGATCTGGCGCGAATGGGCTTTCAAAAGATGGAAAGGCGCATGGGGCGGGCTGTGCAGCAACAGCCCACCCGCGCGATCAAAGTCGCGCGAGGACCGATTGGGTCACACCGAAGAAACGCCCTGGAAGGCGCGCCCGGTCATGAATATCGAAGTAAACGAACCCTTGCATGGGGTCATGGCTACCCCTTTTCAAATCTTCCTTCAAGGGGCATTCTTCTTTTCGATAATTGCGCAGACGAATCCAGTCGGTCAGCATCCATTGAGATTCCGCCCACCTGCTGCTATATGGTTTGAAACGCCCGCGCTGGGGCCATTCCAGCGTGCCGCCCGAGAGGACAATGACCCTGATTTCCCGCCCTGCGCGCCCGACGACGACATACACGCACTGCACCGCACGGATGGTGCAGCAATGAGCGCGCCCGAAATGACCGAGAACGCCGCCGACAAGACCTACACATCCGACCAGCTTCTGGCCGCTGTGCTGGAATCGCTGGAAGACGACAAAGCCGAAGAAATCGTGCAGATCGACCTGCGCGGTCGGTCTTCGATGGGTGATTACATGGTGATCGCATCGGGCCGATCGACCCGCCAAGTCGCTGCTATCGCAGAGAAAATGGCAGATCGTCTAAAGCAAGACTTTGCGGTACTGTGCAAAATGGAAGGCCGCGAGGCTGCTGACTGGGTGCTGATCGATACGGGCGATATCATCGTTCATATCTTCCGCCCCGAAGTCCGCGAGTTCTACCAGCTGGAGAAAATGTGGATGCCCGCAGCCCCGGGGCCCGAAAAGTTCCGCTAAGATGCGGGTAACCATCGCCGCCGTGGGCCGCCTGCGGAGCGGCCCTGAAAAGGCGCTGATCGACGACTACATGACCCGATTCGACCGCACTGGTCGCGCGCTTGGCCTAGGCCCCGCAAATCTGGTCGAAGTTGAAGACAAAAAAAGCGGTGGCATGGCAGCCGAGGCAGCTTTGCTGTTGCGCGCCATCCCCGCCGGTTCGGTTCTAATCACGCTGGACGAACGCGGCGAGGTGATGTCATCGCCCGATTTTGCGACCCGTCTGGCCACCTACCGCGACGCGGCCCGCGATGTCTGCTTTGTCATCGGCGGGGCCGACGGGATCGACCCCAGCCTTCGGGCACAGGCGCAGATGTCTGTGTCGTTTGGCAAGATGGTGTGGCCGCATATGTTGGTGCGTGTCATGCTGACCGAACAGCTTTACCGGGCTGCCGCCATTCTGGCCGGCACCCCCTATCACCGAGTGTAACCATGCCCGATTATTCGAAACAATACAGCGGCAATACCCCCAAAGGGCAGCCCCGCCACCAAGAACACAACCAGTTTGGCGGCAAAGCCAAACCCTTCGGCGCCAAGGAAACCAAGGCCGAACTTCTCGCCCGCATGAAAGCTGCGGCCGAGAAGAACAAGCAGGCCGATTAAGCCAGCGCTTTTTCCATGAACACCGAATGCGGGCCTTCGCGGTAATCCCCGAACGGCCCGCAAATGGTATAGCCCACGCGCTTGTACAGCCGGTGCGCCGCGTGCAGCGTATCGCCGGTTTCCAGCTTCAGCATCTTCAGCTTGCGCGCGCGGGCGCGGCCTTCGAGCGTCTCCATCAAGGCGGCGCCGACGCTTTTGCCGCGCGTATTGGGGTCGACCCACAGCGATTTGACCTCGCCGTATTCGCCCTTGTCGGCCAGTGCGACGCAGCCCAGCGCGGCGGTGTCGTCATAGGCGATCAGGAATGTGATCGACGGGTCGGCCAGCGCCTCGATTGACAGGAAATAGTTGTCCTCGGGCGGGTAGAGGCTGCGCAAATAGGCCTGGCTGGCCTCTAGCAACCGGCGGCCATCGGCCGATAGCGGGTCGCCCTTACGGATGGAAATGGCAATCATTTGGGGCTCTCCCTTGACTTTCGATGCCGCGGACAGCCAAAGCATGGGTTCCGGACACGTTCTTTTCTCCGGTCATAAAGGAAGCGTCAATGCAGTTCAGCCGCCTGCGCCTCAATGGCTTTAAAAGCTTTGTCGATCAGACCGAGCTTGTCATCCAACCCGGTCTGACGGGGGTGGTGGGGCCAAACGGCTGCGGCAAGTCGAATCTGCTGGAAGCATTGCGCTGGGTCATGGGCGAGACGCGCCCCTCGGCCATGCGCGGCGGCGGGATGGAGGATGTGATCTTCGCCGGTGCCTCTAGCCGGCCCGCCCGCGCGCATGCCGAAGTCGCCCTGCTGATCGAGAATGAGGATCGCCTAGCCCCCGCCAGTTTCAACGACACCGACCAGTTGGAAGTGATCCGCCGCATTACCCGCGACGCTGGCAGCGCCTATCGCATCAACGGCAAAGACGTGCGCGCGCGCGATGTGCAGATGCTGTTCGCCGATGCATCAACCGGCGCACATTCGCCCGCGCTGGTGCGGCAGGGCCAGATTTCCGAACTGATCAATGCCAAGCCCACCGCCCGCCGCCGCATTCTGGAGGAGGCCGCCGGTATCTCGGGCCTCTATCAGCGCCGCCACGAAGCCGAGCTGAAGCTGAAGGGTGCCGAGCAAAACCTGACGCGCGTCGATGATGTGATCGACGGCTTGGGCCAACAATTGGCAACGCTTAGCCGGCAGGCAAAGGCGGCACAGCGCTACCGCGAGGTCGGCCTTGCCCTGCGCGCCGCCGAAAGCCTGCTGCTGTGGCTGCGTTGGAGCGCGGCCGATACCGCCCACCGCGAGGCCGAGGCCGCGCTGAACGCTGCCAACCAAGCCGCCAATCTGGCCGGTGCCGAGGCCGAGAAAAGCGCCGCCGTGCGCGCGGGTTTCGACGCCGCCCTGCCGCCCCTGCGCGAAGAAGAATCGATCGCCAAGGCCATCATGGCCAAGCTGGAGGCCGAGCGAGACGGCCTCGCCGCCGAGCTGATGCGCGCCCAGACCACCATTGCCCACACGCGCGAGGCGCTGCAACAAGTACAAGACGACCGCGCTCGCGAGAATGCGCTGAACGGCGATGCCCTGCAGACCTTGGCCGCGCTGGAAACCGAACGCGACACACTGATGGAGGCGCAGGGCGACCAAGACGAGGCCATCGCTGCCGCCAGCGCCGCCCTGTCCGAAGCCAGCACCATATTGGAAGCCCGCGAATCGGCCTTGGCCGAACGGACGGAAAGCACCGCAAGCTTGGCCGCGCGCCACCAGTCGGTCGAACGGCAGTTGCAAGACGCCCGCCGCGCGGTCGACAAGGCCGAGGCCGAGGCGCAGCGCATCGCCGCTGCATTGGCCAGCGCCGAAACCGCCCACACCGCCGCCGTCGCCGCCTTCGCCGCCGCCGAGGCCCGCCTAAGCGAGGCGAGCGCCGCAATCGCCACAACCGACGCCGCGCTGGAAGCCGCAACAACCGCGCGCGCCACCGCCGAGGCGGCTGCCACCACCGCCCGCGCGACCCGCGCCGACGCCGAGGGCCGCCGCAATGCCCTGGCGTCCGAAGTGCGCGGGCTGACCGGCCTGCTGGCCAAAAGCCAGACCAAGGGTGCACAACTCCTCGATCAGCTGTCGGTCGCGGCGGGGCTGGAAAAGGCCATCGGCGCAGCGCTGGCCGATGACCTAAGCGCACCTGTTGTCACAGCTGCGGATGCGACCGGCTGGGTCGCCTTGCCCGCCTACAGCGATGCCCCCGCCTTGCCGGATGGGGCGACCCCGCTAGGCGACGCGATCGGCGCGCCCGATGTGTTGGACCGCCTGTTGCCGCAGGTCGGCCTTGTCGATGCCGCCGACGGCGCCCGCCTGCAAGCGCTGCTGCGCCCGGGGCAACGCCTCGTCTCGCGCGAGGGGGATTTGTGGCGCTGGGATGGGTACCGCGTGGCGGCGGGCGATGCGCCCTCGGCTGCCGCGATGCGGCTGGAACAGATGAACCGACTGGCGCAGCTGAAAGCCGAGCTGGCCGAGGCCGAAGCCGAGGCCGCCGCCGCGATCAGCGCCCATGACATCGCTGCCGCCGCGTTGAAGGCCGCTGCAACGCAAGAAACCGCCGCACGCGACGCAGGCCGCGCCGCCGACCGCGCGCTGGCCGACGCGAACCGCACCCATTCCCGCACCGAGGCCGACCGCAATATCGCCGCATCGAAACGTGACGGGTCGGCCAATAGTCAGCGCCGCCTAGCCGCCGATCTGCAAACCGCACGCGCCGCGTTGCAAGTGGCCGAGGCTGAAATGGCCGCCCTGCCCGACTTGTCCGCTGCCCGCACCGAGGTGGCCGAGGTGAAAGCCGCCGTCGATGCCGCGCGCATCACCATGATGACCCGCCGCACCGCTGCCGATGACCTGCGCCGCGCCGCCGAAACCCGCACCCGTCGCGCGCAAGACATTCTGCGCGAAATGACATCGTGGGAAACCCGCCTTGCCAGCGCCGCCCAGCGCATGCGCGAGTTGGAAAGCCGCGAGGCGGGCCTGACCAGCGATCTGACCCGTGCCGAAAGCCGCCCCGCCGCCATTACGGCCAAGCGCGAGGATACGCTGACCGCCATCGCCAGCGCCGACCTGCGCCGCGCCGCCGCCGCCGAGGCTGTCGCCGCTGCCGAAACCCGCCTGCGCGAGGCCATGCTGGCCGAGCGCGAGGTCGAGCGCATCGCATCCGAAGCGCGCGAGGCCCGCGCCCGCGCCGAGGCCCATTTGGACGGCACCAAGGCTACCCAAGCGCAGGTCGAAGAACGGATCGGCGAGATCCTGAACCTATCCCCCGATGCCCTGCGCGAGGCCGTCGGCGACCCCGAGGAGCTGCCGACCATCCCCGCGCTGGAGGAAGAGGTCGGCAACCTGAAACGGGCCCGCGAACAAATGGGCGCGGTGAACCTGCGCGCCGAGGAAGACGCCAAGCAGCTTTCGGACGAACAGACGACGCTGCTGAATGAAAAGACCGATCTGGAGAGCGCCATCCGCGCGCTGCGCGGCGCGATCGGCAACCTCAACCGCGAGGGACGCGAGCGTTTGCTGGCCGCCTACGACCAAGTGAACGAAAACTTCGCCATGCTGTTCACGCATCTGTTCGGCGGCGGCGAGGCCCGCCTGGTCATGGTCGAAAGCGACGACCCGCTAGAGGCTGGTTTGGAGATCATGTGCCAGCCGCCCGGCAAAAAGCTGTCGACCCTGTCGCTGCTGTCGGGGGGCGAGCAAACGCTGACCGCGCTGGCGCTGATCTTTGCGGTGTTCTTGGCCAACCCCGCCCCGATCTGCGTGCTGGACGAAGTGGACGCCCCACTGGACGACCACAACGTCAACCGTTTTTGCGACCTGATGGACGAGATGACACGCCGCACCAACACGCGGTTCTTGGTCATCACGCACCACGCTGTAACCATGGCGCGCATGCACCGCCTGTTCGGCGTGACCATGGCTGAACAAGGTGTCAGCCAGTTGGTCAGCGTCGATCTGTCGAAAGCCGAGGCGATGGTGGCTTAGGGGTTCGCCCCTTCGCGCACCCGCCCACGTAAGACCACCTGCTGCAGGCTGAAATCGGCCTGCGACAGCACCACCATGTCGGCAATCGACCCGACCGCGATCCGGCCGCGATCCCAAACGCCGATGTAATCCGCCGCGATGGTTGATGTGCGGGCCGAGGCCTCCTCGATCGACAGGCCGATCTTCACGAAGTTCTGGAATGCCTCGAGCAGCGTCAGGCACGAGCCCGCCAAAGTGCCGTCGGCCAAGCGCACGCCATTGCCGCAGCGGCGGACAGGCTGGGTGCCAAGGCGATAGTCGCCATCGGGCATGCCTGTGGCCGCGCAAGAATCTGTCACCGCATAGACATTCGGAATCGCCCGCAGCGCCACGCGGATTGCACCGGGGTGGACGTGCAGCAAATCGGGGATGACCTCGGCGTGTTCGGCATGGGCCAGCGCGGCCCCAACGATACCGGGGGCGCGGTGGTGCAGCGGTGTCATGGCGTTGAACATATGCGTGACACCGTGGCGGCCCGATTCAAAGGCCAGCGCCGCGGTTTCATAATCGCAAGACGAATGGCCGATCTGCACGCGGATACCCTTGCCATCCAAATAACGGGTCACCTCGCCCTCGGGGTCAGCCTCGGGGGCCATGGTCACGACGCGGATCGGGGCCAGCGCGTTGAAGTCGTCGACCAGCGGGATTGAGGCGGGGATTGCGGCATCCGGCTGCGCCCCAAGACGGGTGCGGTCAATAAACGGCCCCTCAAGGTGAACGCCCAGAATCGCGGCCTGATCGGGCGCTTGAGCGGCCATCACAGCGCCCGCATCGCGCATCGCGCGGGTGATTGCGGGAACGGTGTCTGTCATGGTGGTGGCCAACATCGCGGTCGTACCGAAACGGGCGTGCAGCGCTGCGATTTTGGCAGCTGCATCGCCGCCTTCCATCAGATCGGCACCGCCGCCGCCGTGGCAGTGCAGATCTACAAAGCCGGGCAGGATGTAGGGGGCGTCGGCGGGCACATCTTCGGGGATGATCGCGGCGACACGGTCGTCTTGCCACGTCACGCGCCCGTCAACCCAGCCATCCGCCGTCAGGATGCGGCCCGAAATGTCGTTCATGATTCCACCTTCCGATTTCTGCGCCACTTTGGCACCGTTCATCGGAAGGTGGTAGGGCCTTAGGCCTTGGGCAGATGGTCGCGCCCGTGGTGTTGGTCGAAATCGGGGATCGGGCCCAGCGGCACCACACGGCTGGGGTTAATCGTGTCGTGGCTATAGTAGTAGTGCTGGGTGATGTGATCGAGGTTCACCGTCCCCGCCACCCCCGGCACCTGATACAGCTCGCGCAGCCAGCCGTTCAGATTGGGGTAGTCGACGATACGCGCACGGTTGCACTTGAAGTGCGTGTGGTAGACCGCATCGAACCGGATGATTGTGGTGAACAGACGCCAATCGGCCTCGGTCAGGCGGGGGCCTGTCAGATAGCGGTTTTCGGCCAGAATACCCTCGATCCAGTCCAGCGCGTCGAACAGCGGATAGACCGCCTTGTCGTAAGCAGCTTGGCTGGTGGCGAAACCCGCTTTGTAGACCCCGTTGTTCACCTCGTCATAAATACGGGCGTTCAGCGCGTCGATCTGGGGCAGCAGATCGGCGGGGGCGTAATCGTCGGTATTGCCGGTCAGCCCGTTGAAGGCGGTGTTCAGCATACGGATGATCTCTGCCGATTCATTCGAGACGATGGTATCCGTTTTTTTGTCCCACAGCACCGGCACCGTGACCCGCCCCGAGATATGCGGGTCGGCCTTGGTGTAGATGTCGCGCATAAAAGGCAGGCCGAACAACGTGTCGCCAGTGGCACCGGGGAAGCTGCTGTCAAATGTCCAACCATCCGACAACATATGCGGATGCACGACAGATACGGTGATGAGGTCGTCCAACCCCTTCAGCGCGCGGTAGATCAGCGTGCGGTGCGCCCATGGGCAGGCAAGGCTGACATACAAGTGGTATCGGCCGGCTTCGGCTGCATAGCCGCCCTCGCCCGTCCGGCCGGGGGCGCCGTCGGGGGTGATCCAGTTGCGGAATTTGGTGGTGGTGCGCACGAACGCGCCGCCCGTACTTTTGGTATCGTACCAGACGTCTTGCCATTGGCCGTCGACCAGTTGTCCCATGATGCAGGCTCCTCGGGGGTTGCGTTGCGTTATAGGATAGGGGCTGCGCGGCGATCTGCACACCGCCGCCACCGCGCAATGCCCCTGCGCAAATGCACAGGCGGCGAAAATTCGCGCGGGAACCGCGCTTTCAACTAGGGCGAATCGTCACCGCGGCGTTACAATGGAGTGAAGACTGTCGGGAGTGATTCATCCGACGTGACCAGAAGGGGGCCATGATGTTCAACTTCTTTCCCGAAGCCGTCCGCCGCGGCATGGACGAAGCCCGCCGCGCAGACGAGCGCCGCAGCAACCGCCTGAGCATCCACGCGCAAGAGCAGGTGCACCGGATTCTATCGCTGTGGGATGACGGGCTTGCGCTGGATGCCAGCGATCGCGCCCCGCTGCGCGGGCTGGTCGATATTTTTGACGGGCCGCGCCACCTGTATCAGTGCCTGCTGATCACATCGCGCGAGGAAGAGGGCCGCCGGATCTACGACTTCAAATGGATCGCCCGCGTCAGCGAAACCCACCCCGTCGATTTCGAGCAGCAGGAAGATACCCCCCTGCTGCTACCCCGTCACTGATTACTGCAGATCTTCGAACGCAGCGGTGATCCGCGCGACCGCATCGGCCACACGCGCGCGCGGCGTGGCGAAGTTGAAGCGCAGGAATGTCTCGCCGCCCTTGCCGAAGGTCGGGCCGTAATTGGCGGCGACGCCCGCTTCGGTCAGGACGCGACGCTTGATTTCGTCCTCGCTCATTCCCGTGCCGGCAAAATCGACCCACGACAGATAGGTCGCCTCTAGCGGCATGGCCTTGACGCCCGGAATGGCCGACAGACCCTCCTCGAGCAGTCTCCGGTTGCCGTCCAGATACAGGTTCAGCGCATCGACCCATTCGGCCCCTGCGGGCGAATAGGCCGCAGTCACCATGTGCAGACCGAAGGAATTGGGCGAAATGCCCAGCCCGCCCATCAGCTGCGCGAATTTGGCCTTCAGTTCCGGGTTCGCGATGATCACGTTACCGGTGTGCGAACCTGCGATGTTGAAGGTCTTGGTCGCGGCGGTCATCATGACCAAGCGATCCTCCACCCCTTCGATCAGCGTCATCGGGGTATGCGTGTGGCCGGGCATGACCAAGTCGTGGTGGATTTCGTCCGACACCAGAATCAGGTCGTGCCGCTTGGCGAAATCGGCGACGCCCTGCAGTTCTTCGCGCGTCCAGACACGGCCACCGGGGTTATGGGGCGAACACAAGATGACCATCTTTTCGGTGCCGGTCATCTGCGCATCATAGGCGGCAAAGTCGAATTCGTACCGCCCCGCGTTGTTCACCAGCGGGCATTCCACAACCTCGCGCCCAGCGGCGCGGATGGTGCGGGCGAAGGCGTGATAGACGGGCGTGAACAGAACAACGCCATCGCCCGGCTGTGTAAACGCCGCGACAGACAGGCCCGTGCCGTTCACCAGCCCGTGGGTCGTGAAAATATCGGCCTTGTCCAGCGACCAGCCATGGCGTTCGCGCATCCACCACGCAATCGATTCCCGATAGGCACCGTCGCCACCAAAATAGCCGTAAACCCCGTGATCGAGCATCTTTTGCAACGCATCCTGCACGGCCTGCGGCGGGCGGAAGTCCATGTCGGCCACCCACATCGCGATGCCGTCATCGGCGCTGACGCCGTAAAGACGCTCCATCTCGTCCCACTTTGAACAGTGCGTGCCACGGCGGTCGATCAGCTTGTCAAAATCCATCGGTCTTCTCCTTTGGGGTCACGCTAGCGCGCGGATCGGGCAAGGCCAAGGGCTGACGGGCCGCGAGTGTTTGAGCTGTTGAAAGCACCCGCGCAGTCGCATAAATGCGAGGCATGAGCACCCGTCCCATCATCATTCACCCCGACCCGCGCCTGCGCACTATCGCCAAACCGCTGCCCGACATCTCGGACGAGATCAGGGCGCTGGCGAAAGACATGCTGGAAACCATGTATGACGCCCCCGGCATCGGCCTTGCTGGCCCGCAGATCGGGCAGTTGCAGCGCATCATCGTGATGGATTGCGCCAAGGACGAAGATCCGCAGCCGATGGTCATGGTAAATCCGCAGGTCATCTGGACCTCGCCCGAGCGGTCTGTCTACGAGGAAGGCTGCCTGTCGATCCCCGACCAGTATGCCGAAGTCGAACGCCCCGCCGCCGTAAAAGTCCGCTGGCTGGACCTGAACGGATCCGAACAAGAGCGCGAGATGGAGGGGCTGTGGGCGACTTGCGTGCAGCACGAAATCGACCACTTGGACGGCAAGTTGTTCATTGATTATCTGGGCCCGATGAAGCGCCAGCTGATCACCCGCAAAATGGAAAAACTGAAGCGCGAACGCGCGCGGGGCGAATGATGCCCCGCCCCTTCGTTCAGTGGCCCGCGCCTGCCCTGCGCACGCCCGCCGCCCCCGTGACTGCCATCACGCCCGAAATCACCGCCCTGTGGGACGAGATGATCGAGGCGATGGACGCGATGCCGGGTGTCGGCTTGGCCGCCGTGCAGCTGGGGGTGCCGTTGGCGCTGGCGGTTGTGGATGCATCGGACGCGCGCGGCCAAGCGATACGCATGGCCAACCCCGAGATTTTGCACGCCAGCGTGCAGC
Source organism: Ketogulonicigenium robustum (assembly GCF_002117445.1). Taxonomy (NCBI): domain Bacteria; kingdom Pseudomonadati; phylum Pseudomonadota; class Alphaproteobacteria; order Rhodobacterales; family Roseobacteraceae; genus Ketogulonicigenium; species Ketogulonicigenium robustum. Next base: position 422,529 of record NZ_CP019937.1, on the reverse strand, counting down.
TGCGCGAGCACGAGGAAGCCTCGCCGAACCTGCCGGGCGTCAGTGCTGTCGTCAGCCGCCCCCGCGCTGTCACCGTCCGCTTCCTGAACGCGGCCGGCGAGGTTGAGGAACGTGATCTGGTTGGCCTGTGGGCCACATCGGTGCAGCATCAAATCGACCATTTGGCGGGGAAGATGTATTTCGACCGCCTGAGCAAACTGAAGCGCGACATGCTGCTGCGCAAGGCAAGGAAATTCGCCTGATGCGCGTCGTCTTCATGGGTACACCCGACTTTTCCGTCTCGGTTCTGGATGCGCTGGTGCAGGCGGGGCACGAGGTTGCCTGTGTTTACTGCCAACCACCCCGCCCTGCGGGCCGCGGTAAAAAAGACCGGCCCACTCCCGTCCATGCGCGCGCACTGGAATTGGGACTGGATGTGCGCCACCCCAAAACTCTGCGCACGCCCGAGGCGCAGGCCGACTTTGCCGCGCTGAACGCAGATATCGCCGTTGTTGTCGCCTATGGCCTGATCTTGCCGCAAGCCGTGCTGGATGCGCCCACGCACGGCTGCCTGAATATCCACGCCAGCCTGCTGCCGCGTTGGCGCGGTGCCGCGCCCATTCAGCGCGCGATCATGGCGGGTGATGCCGAAACCGGCGTATGCATTATGCAGATGGAAGCCGGTCTTGATACTGGCCCCGTGCTACTGCGCGCGGCTACCCCCATCGGCCCGACCGACACCAGCGGCGATCTGCACCAGCGCCTGTCGCACATGGGCGCGCGGATGATCATCGACACGCTTGACCGCCTGCACGGGCTGATCCCGCAGGTGCAACCCGAAGACGGGGTGACCTATGCAGCCAAGATCGACAAGGCCGAAGCCGCAGTCGACTGGACGCAACCCGCCCTCGCCGTTGCGCGCCAAATCAACGGCTTGTCGCCCTTCCCCGGGGCGTGGTGCATGATCGGGGACGAGCGGGTCAAACTGCTGCGCGCCGCCGCAGGCGACGGCAACGGCCCCGCCGGTCGCGTATTGCAAGGGTTCGAGATTGCCTGTGGCACCGGCAGCGTGCGCGTGCTGGACATTCAGCGCGAGGGCAAGCGCGCCATGCCTGTGGCAGACGCGCTTTTGGGGCTGACCCTGCCCGAAAGCCTGCTTTAAAGCAGCTCGTAACTGTTCAGGACTTTGACGCGGTCGCGCGTCAAATCCAACTGGCACCCCAGCGCGTAGACGCCCTCGAGGCTACCGCCCTCAACCGTCAGGGCTTGCGAGCGGCACTCGACGCTGCGGTAATCTTCCCAGATCCCCTGCGCGGCGTTCAAAACGCCCAGACGCTCACCCTCTAGGGCGCCGCGCAGCATTTGCAACTGGCTGTCCAGTTCCTGCTGCGCTTCGGTCTGCTTGTCGTTCAGGCAGGTGATAATGTCGGCCGTCGATGTCGCGTCGGGGCATTCGGGCCCTTCTTCCGCGAACACAGGCAGCGGCAAAAACGGCGGCAACAGGGCCAATACACACAAGAATTTCTTCATCCCATCCGCTCCGATGCATAGGATCCCGGGCTGGCCGGAAAGACGACGGTTTTATTGCCGTTGATAAACACACGGCGGTGAATATGCGCGTGGATGGCCCGCGCAAGAACCTGGCTTTCCACATCGCGGCCCAGGCTGACGTAGTCTTCGGGGCTTTGCGCGTGGGTAACACGTACCGTATCTTGTTCGATAATCGGCCCTTCATCAAGGTCGGCGGTCACATAATGCGATGTCGCGCCGATCAATTTCACGCCACGCTCATAGGCCTGCTTGTAGGGGTTCGCCCCCTTGAAGCTGGGCAAGAACGAGTGGTGGATATTGATGATGCGGCCCGACATTTCGTGGCACATCTGGTCGGACAAGATCTGCATATACCGCGCCAGCACGACCAGCTCGGCCCCCGTCTCGCGCACGACGCGCATCTGCGCATCCTCGGCCTCGGGCTTGTTTTCGGGCGTTACGCGAATGTGGTGGAACGGGATGTCGTGATTCACTACCAGCTTTTGGTAATCGAGGTGGTTCGAGATGACGCCCACGATGTCGATCGGCAGCGCGCCGATGCGCCAGCGGTATAGCAAGTCATTCAGACAATGGCCGAAACGGCTGACCATGATCACCGCCTTGACGCGCTGGCCTGCATCAAAAAACGCGAAATCCATGCCGAAGCGCGCGGCGACGGGCGAAAATCCGGCCTGCAAATCCGCCAGCAAAGCGCCTTCTTGGCTAGTGACGCTGACGCGCATGAAAAAGCGGCCGGTGACTACATCGTCAAACTGGGCCGAGTCGGTAATATTGCAGCCGGCCTCGGCCAAAAAGCCGGAAACGGCCGCCACAATACCGCGCGTCATGGGGCAGGTAACAGTCAGAATATAACGGGACATTGTCAGCCTTCTGCAATCATCGGCAGTTGGCTAACAGGCCGCGCAGGCGCTTGCCAGTGTTTAAACGCCGCTGCCCGCATTTCGGGCAACCTTGAAGGGGGCCATGCCTGCGCGGGCTAGCTCGTCCGCGCGTTCGTTTTCGGGGTGCCCCGCGTGGCCTTTGACCCATTTCCACACCACACTGTGGCGGGCGACCTCGGCGTCCAGCCGGCGCCACAGGTCGTCATTCTTCACCGGCTTGCCCTGCGATGTGCGCCAGCCGTTACGCTTCCAATTGTGAAGCCAGCTGGTGATACCGTCTTTCACATACACGCTGTCGGTCACGATGGTGACCTGCGCCGCGCGGGTGAAGTTTTCCAACGCCGATATAGCGGCCATCAACTCCATCCGGTTGTTGGTGGTCATCGCCTCGCCGCCCGACAGGGGGCGTTCTTTGACGACAGTGGCCCCCTCGCGCGCCTGCATCAACACGCCCCACCCCCCGGGCCCTGGGTTTCCCGAACAGGCACCGTCGGTAAAGCAAATGAATTCAGGCATATCAGGCAGGCTCGCGTAGGACTTTGGGAACTTTGAACTCGACCCGCTCTTCGGCGGTGACGACCAATTCGACGGTGACGTCGTAACGGTCGCGGAAGGCGTCGATCACCTCCTCGATCAGCACCTCGGGGGCCGAGGCACCGGCGGTGATGCCGATGGTGCGGATGCCCTCCAGCGCGCGCCAATCAATATCGGCGGCGCGCTGCACCAACTGGGAATAGGCACAGCCCGCGCGGGTGCCCACCTCGACCAAGCGTTTGGAATTCGATGAATTGGGCGCGCCCACCACCAGAATGGCGTCGCATTTGGGCGCCATCACCTTCACAGCCTCTTGCCGGTTGGTGGTGGCGTAGCAAATATCTTCCTTGGCGGGCACGAGGATCGCGGGAAAGCGCGCGCGCAGCGCGGCAGCGATTTCGGCGGTGTCATCGACCGACAGGGTCGTCTGTGTAATCATCGCCAAACGGGTCTCATCGCGCACCTGCACGGTTGCAACATCGGCGACGGTTTCCACCAGCATCACCTCGCCCGCCGGAAGCTGGCCCATGGTGCCGATCACTTCGGGGTGACCCGCGTGGCCCACCATGATCATCTGCAGGCCGTTGGCGTGGTGACGGGCGGCCTCGTTATGGACTTTGGTGACCAACGGGCAGGTTGCATCCACGTGAATCATATTGCGGCGCAGCGCCTCGGCCGGGATCGCCTTCGGGACACCGTGGGCCGAAAAAATGACGGGTCGGTCATCGGGGCACTCGTCCAGTTCCTCGACGAACACAGCCCCCTTGGCGCGCAGCGCATCGACAACGTATTTATTGTGCACGATCTCGTGGCGGACAAAAACGGGCGCGCCCCATTTATCCAGCGCCATTTCGACAATGCGGATAGCGCGGTCGACCCCTGCGCAAAACCCGCGCGGCGCTGCCAGATAAACGGTCAGGGGGGCAGATGTCATGGCGCAGGCTCCGACGGTGCTTGTGGCGTTCCCACCCGAGATATGCGCAGCGGGCGCCCCCGTAAAGGGCGCCCGTCGGTGTTAGTCCAGCAAGCTGTGGGTTTCGGCATCCTCGCGCGGGGCGGGATGGGTACGCCCCTCGGGGCGCGGGTCGCGCGGCGGGCGGCCCAAAACATCGCGCAGCTCGTCCAGCTCGATGAAGTTGTCGGCTTGGCGGCGCAGTTCATCCGAAATCATCGGCGGCTGGCTGCGCACGGTTGAGACGACCGAGACCCGCACACCGCGCCGCTGCAGCGACTCGATCAGCGGGCGGAAATCGCCGTCGCCTGAAAACAACACGATATGATCGACATGAGGGGCCAGTTCCATCGCATCGACCGTCAGTTCGATGTCCATGTTGCCCTTGATCTTGCGGCGACCTTGGGCGTCCATAAACTCTTTCGCGGCTTTGGTGCGCATGGCGAAGCCGTTGTAGTGCAGCCAGTCGACCAGTGGCCGGATGGGCGAATATTCGTCATTCTCCAGCAGCGCGGTGTAGTAAAAAGCCCGCACCAAGCGCCCGCGCCGCATGAATTCGCTGCGTAACAATTTATAATCTATATCAAACCCGAGGGCCTTCGATGCCGCATAAAGATTGGCGCCATCGATAAAGAGCGCAATTCGCTCGTCCCGATAAAACATGTGTTATCCTTCCAATCATGCTCGGCCGCTGCGTTTGGAAATAAACCTGCAAATATGAACAAGCAGCGGTCTATCGGATTAGTTATCCAAGATATGTCATCTTGCAAGTAATTCACGAAAAGATGTGCAATATGGCGACAAATCGCGACTTGTTTGCGATAACATACGTTATTTCGCATGAATAAATAGCAATCCTGTGTAGGACCACTGTGATTGCCATTTGCGATATATTGTTAACCATTTCTCCAAAGGGAAACCGCACTGCGCGGGCCCGATCCGACTGGCCCTTGCGTTCTGGCCCGCGCGGCTTTAAATGGTTGCTTTCCTAGCCCGTCGCGCGCGATCCATGCAGAATCGTGGACTTTGCCCGGGCTGTCCGAACCCGTCAAACCCGTCTTAAAGGGGAGTTGTTGAATGGCACGTGTTACCGTCGAAGACTGCGTGGACAAGATTCCGAACCGTTTCGAATTGGTCATGCTGGCCGCTCATCGCGCACGCGAAATCGCCGCAGGGTCCGCCCTGACCGTGCCGCGCGACAACGACAAAAACCCTGTCGTCTCGCTGCGCGAAATCGCCGAGGAAACCCAGCTGGCTGACGACCTGCGCGAGCGCATGATCGAGGCCAACCAGCACGAGATCGAAGTCGACGAGCCCGAAGACGATTCGATGGCTCTGCTGATGAGCGCCGAAATGGATCGTCCGGCCCAAGACGACATGAGCGAAGAGCGCCTGCTGCGCGAATTGCTGCAAGCCCAAGAGGGCCGCTGAGGCCGCCATGCAAGGCACTGACAAAGGCAAGGCCGTGGCAGTTGATCAAGGCCTGCCTGCAGCGGGGCGCACCGGCGCCCCACTGGCTGCTGCCGGGGTTGCGCAGGTCGTCCCCGAACCCGTTGTAACGCTGGATGATTTGATCACCTGCGTGCGCACCTACAACCCCGCCACCAATGAAAAACTGTTGCGCGATGCCTGGGACTTTGGTCGCCAGATGCACGAAGGCCAGTTCCGCCATTCGGGCGAGCCCTATTTCACCCACCCCGTCGCCGTCGCCATGATTTTGGCGCAGCAGCAGATGGACGATGCCACCATCGTCACCGCCCTGCTGCACGACACCGTGGAAGACACCCGCGCCACCTATGCCGAGGTCGAGGCCCAGTTCGGCCACGTCATCGCCGATCTGGTCGATGGCGTGACCAAACTGACGAACCTGCAGCTGCATTCGGCCGAGACCAAGCAGGCCGAGAATTTCCGCAAGCTGATCATGGCGACCTCGCGCGATTTGCGGGTGACGCTGGTCAAGCTGGCCGACCGCTTGCACAACATGCGCACCATCGCCTCGATGCGCCCCGACAAGCAGGCGAAAAAAGCCCGCGAGACCATGGACATCTATGCCCCGCTGGCCGGTCGCATGGGGATGCAGTGGATGCGCGAGGAGCTGGAGGACATGGCCTTCCGCGTCCTCAACCCCGAGGCGCGCGATTCCATCATCCAGCGCTTCAGCCTGCTGCAACAAGAAGCGGGCGATCTGGTGCAACGCATCACCGAGGATTTGCTGGAGGAGCTGGGCAAAACCGGCATCCCCGCCGAGGTGTATGGCCGCGCGAAAAAGCCCTATTCGATCTGGCGCAAGATGCAGCAGAAAGATCAAAGCTTTTCGCAGCTGTCCGACATCTACGGTTTCCGCGTGATCACGAAAACCGACGCCGATTGCTACCGCGCGCTGGGGGCAATCCACCAGCGCTGGCGTTCGGTGCCGGGGCGCTTCAAAGACTACATAAGCCAGCCGAAATCAAACGGTTACCGCTCGATCCATACAGCCGTATCGGCGCTGGGTGGCAAGCGGGTCGAAGTGCAAATCCGCACCCGCGAGATGCATGAAGTGGCCGAGGCCGGCGTTGCCGCGCACTGGTCATACCGTGATGGCGAGCCGGTCAAAAACCGCTTTGTCGTCGATCCCGTTCGTTGGATATCGCAGCTCTCCGAGCGGTTCGAGGAAGACAAAGACCACGATGAATTTCTCGAGACCTTCAAGCTCGAGATGTATCAGGATCAGGTCTTCTGCTTTACGCCCAAGGGCGAGGTGATCAAGCTGCCGCAAGGCGCGACGCCGATCGACTTTGCCTATGCGATCCACACCCGCATCGGCCACGCCTGCGTTGGCGCTAAGGTTGACGGGCTGCGCGTGCCCCTGTGGACGCGGCTGAAGAATGGCCAGTCGGTCGAGATCATCATTGCCGACGGCCAGACCCCGCAGGCGACGTGGATCGACATTGCCGTTACGGGCCGCGCGAAATCGGCCATCCGTCGGTGGCTGCGCGAAAAAGACCGCGACCGGTTCATCAAGCTGGGAACCGAGCTGACACGCGTTGCCTTTGAAAACGCCGGTAAAAAAGCGACTGACAAGGCCTTGGCCACGGCGGCGCGCGCGCTGGCGCTGGAAAATGCCGAACAGTTGCTGCTGCGCGTCGGCGCCGCGGAAATCACCGCGCGCGAAGTTGTGCGGGCGATTTACCCTGATCTGAAGCTGCAAAACGCGAACGAGATCGACGCGGAAAAAGCAATTGTCGGCCTCAGCGCCGACCAAAGCTTCCGCCGCGCGCCCTGCTGCCAGCCCGTCCCGGGCGAGCGGATCGTCGGCATCACCTTCCGCGGGCAAGGCGTAATTATCCACGCAATCGACTGCCCCAACCTGTCCGATTACGAAGACCAGCCTGACCGTTGGGTCGACCTGCGCTGGCACGAAGGGCAGCACAAGGCCGTCAGCGCGGTGTCGTTGGAATTGTCGATGGCCAATGACGCGGGTGTTTTGGGCCGGATCTGCACCCTGATCGGCGAGCAGAATGCGAACATATCCGACGTCGATTTTCTGGATCGCAAGACGGATTATTACCGCATTCGCGTTGATGTCGACGTGCGCGATGCTGAACACCTGCACCGCGTGATGACCGCGCTCGATGCCGACAGCCACATCTCGTCGCTGGTGCGTTTGCGCGATGCGCAGCGTGCCATGAATTGGTCGGCGGCGCTGCCCGCCTCGGGCTCGGCAGGGCACTAGCATGTTCAAGCGGCGCGAGAAGCGCAGTTTCGGCCAGACCCTGCGCGAGACGTTATGGCCGCGCAAAGGGTTCTTGCGCGGGATCGGCTATATCGGCCGACGCATCCAGCGCCTGCCCGATTCGCCCGAACGTATCGCCCGCGGGATTGCCATCGGGGTTGCCGCCAGCTTTTCGCCGGTCATCGGGCTGCACCTGTTCGTCGCACTCGGTTTGGCCAAGCTGATGCGTGCAAACCTGCTGGCCGCCGCCATCGGGCAAAGCTTCGGCAACCCGTTCACGGCCCTGCCTATCATCGCGGGTGCGCTGAATTTGGGCTACGCGATTTTGGGCAGCCGCCCCAAAGAGGGTGTGATCGCCGCCGTGCCGGACTTGTTCATGCTGGCCGCCCAGCAGCTGTGGCAGAACTTTATGGCGCTTTTCAGCCCCGCCACCGCCCACTGGGACGAGTTGATCGAATTCTGGCACATGGTCTTTTTCCCGTTCCTGATCGGCGGTGTGGTGCTGGGGCCGATTTTCGGGGTTCTGACCTATGTGCTGACCTTGCCATTGGTGCGGGCCTATCAGAACATGCGCCACAAACGCCTGCAGGCCCGTCAGGCCACGCTGGCGCTGGACACGGACAAGCAGCAGGACACATTGAATGGCTGATACGTTGCGCCTTGGGGTGAACATTGACCACGTCGCGACCGTGCGCAACGCGCGCGGCGGCGCCACACCAGACCCCGTCCGTGCGGCAATTCTGGCGCAAAACGCGGGCGCAGATGGCATCACCGCGCATCTGCGCGAAGATCGCCGCCATATCCGCGATGCCGACATGGCCGCGATCCGGCAAGCGATCACCATTCCGCTGAATTTTGAAATGGCCGCCACCGCCGAGATGCAGCGCATCGCGCTGCAAACCCACCCGCACGCTGTTTGCCTTGTGCCCGAACGGCGCGAAGAACGGACGACCGAAGGCGGCCTGGATGTGCTGGGGCAGGAAGACTACCTACGCGCCTATATCGAACCGCTGCGGATGGCGGGTATTCGCGTCTCGCTGTTTATCGCAGCCGACAGCGCGCAGATTGAATCGGCGGCCCGCATCGGTGCCGCTGTCGTCGAACTGCACACCGGCGCCTATTGCGAGGCCCACGATGCGGGCGAGACCGCCCACCGCGATGCGGAGCTGGCGCGGATCTGCGCGATGGCGGGCTTTGCCGATGCTTTGGGGCTGGAAGTGCACGCGGGCCACGGCCTGAATTACGACAGCGTCGGCCCCATCGCCGCGATTCCCCAGATCAAAGAACTGAACATCGGCCACTTCCTGATGGGCGAGGCGATGTTCGTCGGCCTGCCCGCCGCGATGGCCGAGATGCGCCGCCAGATGAACAGCGCCCGCGCATGATCATCGGCATCGGCACCGATCTGTGCAATATCGAGCGGGTCGAAGGCACGCTGGCGCGGTTTGGCGACCGTTTCCGCAATCGCGTCTTCACCCAGCTGGAACAGGCCCGTGCCGAACGCAATGCCAAGCCCGCCGCCATCTACGCCAAACGCTGGGCCGCGAAAGAGGCTTGCTCCAAAGCCCTCGGCACCGGTCTGGCCATGGGCATTGCATGGAAAGACATGTCGGTGCGCAACCTGCGCACGGGGCAACCGGTGATGGAAGTCACCGGCTGGGCCGCCGAGCGGTTGGCTGCACTGACCCCGCCCGGCCACCGCGCAGTGATTCACGTGACACTGACCGACGATCACCCTTGGGCGCAGGCGTTTGTCGTCATCGACGCCCAGCCCCTGACCGATCCCGCGTGATTGATCGCACCCCGGCCCGCGGCTGCTTGACTTGATAGCCCTCGGCGCGCAAGAAGCCCCCTAACGCTTTTGGAAGTGAGCACAGTTATGGCAGCAAAATCAGGCGCAGCAAAATCAGGCGCGGCCGCCTCGATCATCGAGACGCTGAAGACCATCGTCTTCGCGCTGCTGATCGCGGGCGCGTTCCGCACTATTTTGTTCCAGCCCTTCTACATCCCCTCGGGGTCGATGAAGGATACGCTGCTGATCGGTGACTTCCTGTTTGTGAACAAAATGGCCTACGGCTATTCGTTCGCGTCCTGCCCGTCGATCAACATCGGACCGGTGAATATCGACGCGAAAGACATTTGCGGCTGGGTCGGCGGCGAAGATAACCGCCTGTTCGGCAGCGCCCCCGAACGCGGCGACATCATCGTCTTCCGCCACCCCAAAACCGGCGAAGATTACATCAAACGCCTGATCGGGCTGCCGGGCGACCGCGTGCAAGTGAAAGACGGCGTCGTTTACATCAACGATGTGGCTGCCCCGCAGGAAGATGCAGGCACTTTCCACGAAGTGATGGAACGCCAAGGCCCGCAAGGCCTGTTGCCAAGCTGCGCGAACGGCCCGGTGGGCATGGGCGCAGACTGTCAGTCGCAGCGCCTGCGCGAGACGCTGCCGAACGGCGTGTCGCATGACATTCTGAACATCGGCGATCAGCCGCAAGACAACACGCCCGTCTATACCGTGCCCGAAGGGCACTACTTCTTCATGGGCGACAACCGCGACAATTCTGCCGACAGCCGCTGGCTGACCGGCAACGGCGTCGGCTTTGTCCCGCTGGAGAACCTGATCGGCCGTGCCGATCGCGTGATCTTCTCCTCGGCTGGGCGGTCGTTGCTGCAATTCTGGACATGGCGCCCCGACCGCTTCTTCAAGGCATTGGACTAAGGTGAAACACGCAGCGACCCTCATGGAATTTGCCGACCGCTTGGGTCACAAATTCCACAGAACCGAAATTCTGATGCGCGCCCTGACGCACGGCTCGGCGTCATCGCCCGACCGGTCGGACAACCAGCGGCTGGAGTTTCTGGGTGACCGCGTTTTGGGTCTGGTGATCGCCGAGGCGCTGCTGGCGGCCGACCCCGAGGCAACCGAGGGGCAGATTGCGCCGCGTTTCAACCGCCTTGTCCGCCGCGAAACCTGCGCCGAAATTGCCCGCATGATCGATTTGGGCAGTGCGCTTCGTATCGGCCGGTCAGAGATGAAGACCGGTGGCCGCAAGAAAGAGGCGGTGCTGGCTGACGCTATGGAGGCTGTTCTGGCCGCCGTCTATCTGGATGCGGGCTTCGAGGCCGCGAAGAAGGTGGTGCTGCTGCACTGGACGGCGTCGATTCACAGCGTCGACGATGATGCCCGCGACGCCAAAACCGCTTTGCAGGAATGGGCCCAAGGGCGTGGCCAGACCCCACCCTCCTACGCCGAAGAAGCCCGTTCGGGCCCCGACCATGCCCCTGTTTTTACCGTGCGCGTGACATTGCAATCCGGCCCCTCGGCCACGGGCGAGGCCGGATCGAAACGCCTTGCCGAACATGCTGCAGCCGCAGCTTTGCTGACGAAAGTTACACAGAATGACTGAACCGACTGAAAACACCCGCGCCGGTTTTGTCGCCCTGATCGGCGAGCCGAACGCCGGAAAATCCACGTTGCTGAACCGCATGGTCGGGGCCAAGGTCTCGATCGTGACGCATAAGGTGCAAACGACGCGCGCGCGTATTCGCGGCGTTGCCATTGCGAGCGATGCGCAGATCGTGTTCGTCGACACCCCTGGCCTGTTCCGCCCCCGCCGCCGGCTTGACCGTGCGATGGTCGCCGCGGCTTGGGGTGGCGCGGGTGATGCCGATGTCGTCCTGATGCTGATCGAAGCCCACCGTGGCCTGACCGACGGCGCCAAGGCGATTATCGACAGCCTGAAAGACCGCGTCGGCAAAACGCCTGTCGCGCTGGTCATCAACAAAATCGACCGCGTCAAAGCCGAAGAATTGCTGGCTCTGACCGAAGCAGCTAACGCGGCCTTCCCCTTCGTGCAGACGTTCATGATCTCGGCCGAAAAGGGCTATGGTTGCGACCATTTGAAAGAATGGCTGGCGGGCGAAATGCCGCCCAGCCCGTGGCTTTACCCCGAAGACCAGATCGCCGATCTGCCGATGCGCATGATCGCCGCAGAAATCACCCGCGAAAAACTGACGCTGCGCCTGCACCAAGAACTGCCCTATGAACTGACGGTCGAGACCGAGCGCTGGGAAGAACGCCCCGACGGATCGGCCCGCATCGATCAGGTCATCTACGTCGCGCGCGACGGCCACAAGGGCATCGTGCTGGGCCGCAAGGGCGAGACCGCGAAAGCCATCGGCCAAGCTGCGCGGCTTGAGCTAGAGGAATTCATGGGCCGCAAGTGCCACCTGTTCCTGCAAGTCAAAGTCCGCCCGAACTGGCTGGAAGAAGCCGAGCGTTATTCCGAAATGGGCCTCGACTTCAAAGACGGGAATGCCTGAGGCCCGCCTGACGACCGATTTTTGGGTAGGCGCTTATCTGCAGCGCCTGCGCCTGGCCGATATTCCGGCCTTCATCGTGAAAAAGGGTGATGCGACCGCAGGGGCGGTGCTGGTGAAATCCAGCACGCTTGATGGGCAGGCCCGCCTGTTCCAACGCAGCTACGATTTGATGACCGGCCAACGGGCGTGGGTGACGTTGGCCGAAGGGGATGAAAGCGGCGTCGACGCTGCCATCGCCCGCCAGCGCTCATTCGACCCCGATCTATGGGTGATCGAGGTCGAAGACCGCCTTGGCCGGCATCTGCTGGCCGAAGATGGTCTGGCCGATTAATCAGACGCGCGCCTCAGACACGGACCGCATCACGCGGCAGCTTGGACAGGATCTCGACCCCGTCTGCGTGAAGGATGACCAGCTCCTCCAGCCGGATGCCGAAACGGCCGGGCAGGTAGATTCCGGGTTCGATCGAAAACACCATGCCGACATCCAGCACCGTTTCAGATGTCGATGTGATGTAGGGCCCCTCGTGACCATCAAGGCCAAGACCGTGGCCGGTCCGGTGGACGAAGTATTCACCGTAACCCGCCGCCTCGATCACGCCGCGCGCGGCCAGATCGACAACCTTGGCAGGCACACCGGGCTGCGCTGCGGCAACAGCGGCTTGTACGGCGGCCTCAACCACGGCATGCACGGCATCATATTCGGCGTCTGGTGTGCCGATGACGACCATTCGCGTCATATCCGACGAGAACGCATCTTTGGCGGCGCCAATATCAACCACGATGGCATCGCCCGCCTGCAAAACGCGGCCCGATGTCGAATGGTGCGGGAAGGCCCCGTTTTCATTCGCGCCAACGATCGAGAACATCGGCTGTGCGCCTTCGCTGATAAAGCTGTTGCGGATGACGGCGGCTAGATCGGCCTCGGTCATGCCAGGCTTGACGGCGGCATAGGCCGCCTGCATCGCGCGGTCGGCGATGGCGGCGTTTTCGCGTAGCAATTCGAACTCGGCTGCATCTTTGCGCATCCGCAGCGGGGTCATCACGACCGAGGCGAAGGCATGGCCTGCTTGCGGGATTGCATCCAAGACCAGCAGCGAAAAATCGGTCCGCATGGCATCATCCACCGCAACCTTGCGCGCTGTGCCAGCGCCCAGCGCCGCGATGGCCTGATCCAGTGCGGCCTGCGGGCCTTCGGCGTCGCTCCATGTCCACAGGGTCAGGGCGGCGTCGTGCTTGCGGGCCTCCTCGGCGTTCAGGGCGGGCATCACCATGCCGATCCCCGTAGCGGTGACCATCAGCAGGCAGGGGCGTTCGTCCGGGTGGGTGTGAAAGCCCAAAACCCAGTGCATATTCGACCCCGGCCCCAGCACCAGCAGATCAATCTGGGCCTGCGCCATGCTGGCGCGTAATGCGGCCAAGCGGGTTTCATCGGACATCGTCTCTCTCCTTTTATCGGCCTGCCTATGGGGCTCCTTGGTGATAGACCGCGCCCACGCTTGCCGCAACCGGCACCGCTTGGCGCGCGCGTGCTGGCGTGGCACATTACGTAAAACGGGGTGCGCATGATCGATTGGGAAGACGAGGGGCTGCTGCTGGACGCACGCCATCACGGCGAATCGTCGATGATCATTCACGCGTTCACGCAGGTGCATGGCGTCGTCGGCGGGGTTGTGCGCGGCGGGGCTAGCACGCGTAAAAAGCCGATGCTGAGCGTGGGAAACCAGCTTTCGCTGCGCTGGCGGGCCAGATTGCAAAACCAGCTTGGCACATTACAGGTCGAACCGCTGCGCAGCCGCGCAGCCGCCATCATGGAAAGTCGCCTGTCGCTGGCCGCCGGTGCGGCTGTCACCGCCCTGCTTGCCGATACGCTGCCCGAACGGCTGCCCTACCCGGCCCTTTTCACCCAAAGCGTCGCGCTGCTGGACTTGATCGGCCAACCCGATTGGGCGCATTTCTGGCCCCTCGCCTATCTGCAGTGGGAAATGTCGTTGCTACGCGAGACCGGGTTTGGCCTTGACCTGTCGCGCTGCGCCGTCACGGGGGCGACGGCGGATTTGTGCTATGTCTCGCCCAAATCGGGCCGCGCCGTTAGCGGGACGGGCGCGGGCGATTGGGCCGACCGCCTATTGCCGCTGCCCGCCGTCATGCGCGGTGAAGGCGACGCGCCGCGTGATGAAATCATCACGGCGCTGACCACAACGGGATGGTTCTTGCAAAACCGCCTGCACGACGGCAAGCCGCTGCCTGCCGCGCGGGGCCGCCTGCTGGACGCATTCGGGCGGCAGAACGGCTAAGCCGACCCGCCGCTGCCCGATAGCAACGCAGGCTCGACCCCCAAGGCACGCAGGGGCGCGCGCCCATTTGGCGTCGTAATCGTCGGAAAAGATGAGATCCGTCGGCGATTGCGCAACAAGCCAGCCGTTATCGGCAATTTCAGCCTCCAACTGGCCCGTATCCCAGCCGGAATACCCCAGAAAATAGGCCGCGCGGCGCGGGCCGTTCCCGACAGCCACCTGTTCCAGAATATCCCGCGAGGATGTCATGCGGATCACTTCGCTGACGGTGACGGTGCCCTCGGGGGCCTCGTAATCGGGGCCGTGCAGCACGAAACCGCGGCCAGGCTCGACCGGCCCGCCAAAACGCATTAGCGCGCGGCCATTGCTGGCGGCCACATCGGTATGCACATCAATGCCCATATGGGTCATCACCGCATTCAGCTGCAGCCCATCGGCGGGTTTGTTGATGATCAGGCCGAGCGCGCCATCATCACCATGGGCGCAAATATAGACCAAGCTCTGGCGAAAACGCTCGTCAGCCATGTCGGGCATGGCGATCAGGAACTTTCCGGTCAGGCTTCTTTCGATCTTTTCCATACCCTTGAAGATGTGATCGCAGACGCTGGGGCGCAATAGCCAGATTTCAGTCGTTTCGCGTCAAAGTGACTTTTCTTGCGCGCGCAATTGCCGCACACAAGCGCCATGACGCCGAAAAAACTTATCGCCCTTGCCGCATTCAGCCTTTTGCCCATGGCCGCCAGCTTTGCCATGGCCCCGCCCGCGCATGCCGATGATCTGGCAGATGTCGTGGATATGCGCATCCTACCCGGATGGCGGACAGACCGCGGCACGCAGATTGCAGGCGTCCAGATTACACTGGCCCCGGGCTGGAAGACTTATTGGCGATCGCCGGGCGAAGCTGGCATTCCGCCGCAAATCGCGCTGACGTCCAGCCAAAACATTACCAACGCGCAGTTCCAGTGGCCCGTTCCGCAGGCTTTCGAGACCGCTGGAATGCGCACGATCGGCTATGTCGGCTCGGTCACGCTGCCCATCGAAATTAGCCTGAGCGACCCCGACGCCCCCGCCCATATCGCCGGCGATATCGAAATCGGCGTCTGCAAAGACATCTGCATCCCCGTGCGACTGGATTTTGACGCGGCGCTGCCCAAGGATGGCCCGCGCGACCCGCTGATCGCCGCCGCATTGGTCGACCGCCCCCAAACCGCAACCGAGGCCGGTGCAGGGCCGGTGCGCTGCGACATTCGCCCCGGTCGGCGCGGCTTCAGCATCAGCGCGGCGATTCCCCTGCGCGCCCGCCATGGCGGGCCCGAGGTGACTGTCATCGAATCGGGGATCCCCGGCGCCCATGTCAGCGAGGCGCAGACGAGCCGCCAAGGCGATGTGATCTATACGCAGGCCGAGATTTTCATGCCCCGCGACCGCCAAGGCAGCATCGACAGGTCGCGGCTGCGCTTTACGGTGCTGTCACCCGATGGGGCCGTAGATTTGCACGGGTGCGTCGGGGGCTGACGCACCCGCAGTACCATCAGTTTTGCGCGATCAGGGCGCCGATGATGGATTTGGCGCTATCACTCGACCAATCGGCATCGCCCATCAGACGCGCGACTTCGCGGCCCTCGCGATCCAGAATGACAGTGACCGGCAAGCCCATCACGCCCATATCGCGCGCCAGCGCCTGACGTGGATCGGTGTGCAAATCCAGATTATCGACACCGATCTCGTCGAAGAACCGCTCCATCCCGTCGCGGTCGTTGCGGCCGGTGGCAATGGTCACCACCTGAAAATCGTCGCCGCCCAGCTGCGTCTGCAGCGCGGACAGGGTCGGCATCTCGACGCGGCAGGGGGCGCACCATGTCGCCCAGAAATTCAGCACCGTCACTTTGCCCTGCAAATCGGCCAGCGACATCGTATCGCCGTCCTCGGATGTGAAGGTCACGCTGGACGCGGTAACGGGCGCATCGTGCACCGCCAGCTTGCGCATATCGCCTTCGCGCAAATCCGCGATACCGGCGGCCATTGCCGTGTTTGCCATCAGCGCCAGCGCCGTATAAACAGACGCCCATACCAGTTTCTGCATCTGATCCCCCAGGACAATTATCATGACCAAGACCTCGAATGCCATGTGGGGCGGGCGTTTCGCCACCGGCCCGGACGCGATCATGGAGGCGATCAACGCCTCGATCGGGTTCGACAAGCGGCTTGCCCGACAAGACATCGAAGGCTCGCGCGCCCATGCCGCCATGCTGGCCGCCACGGGCATCATCACCGATAAGGATGCCGAGGCGATCAGGGAAGGCCTCCTCACCGTATTGTCAGAAATCGAGGGCGGAAAGTTCGCTTTCTCGACCGCGCTGGAAGACATCCACATGAACGTGGAATCGCGGCTGAAGGAAATCATCGGCGAACCCGCTGGCCGCCTGCACACCGCCCGTTCGCGCAATGACCAAGTGGCCGTCGATTTCCGCCTGTGGGTGCGCGATCAGTGCGACGCAGTCGATGGCGCGCTGCTGGCGATCATTCAGGCGCTGCTGGCGCAGGCCGAGGCTGCCGCCGACTGGGTCATGCCCGGCTTTACCCACCTGCAGGTCGCGCAGCCCGTGACGCTGGGCCACCACCTGATGGCCTATGTGGAAATGTTCGCCCGCGACCGCTCGCGCTTTGCCGATGCGCGCAAGCGGATGAACGAATCGCCCCTTGGCGCTGCCGCGCTGGCGGGCACCTCGTTCCCGATCAACCGCCACATGACGGCTGAGGCCTTGGGCTTTGACCGCCCGACCGCAAACTCGCTTGATTCGACATCTGACCGCGATTTCGCGCTGGAATATCTGGCCGCAGCCTCGATCTGCGCGATGCACCTTTCGCGTCTGGCCGAGGAGCTGGTGATCTGGTCGACCGCACAATTCCGCTTCGTCCGCATGTCGGACCGCTGGTCGACGGGCTCGTCGATCATGCCGCAAAAGCGCAACCCCGACGCGGCGGAACTGATCCGCGCGAAAATCGGCCGTATCATGGGCGCGAACGTTGCCCTGATGACCGTGATGAAGGGCCTGCCGCTGACTTATTCCAAGGACATGCAAGAGGACAAAGAACAGGTCTTCGACGCATCCGACAACCTGTTGCTGGCACTGGCCGCAATGACCGGCATGATTACCGACATGACTGCCAACCGCGACGTTATGGAAAAAGCCGCAGCGACCGGCTTTTCGACCGCGACCGATCTGGCCGACTGGCTGGTGCGCGAATTGAACCTGCCCTTCCGTGATGCCCACCACGTGACGGGCACGCTGGTCGCGCTGGCCGAAAGCAAGGGCTGTGACCTGCCCGATTTGACGTTGGCCGATATGCAAAGTGTCCACGCCGGCATTCGCGCCGATGTGTTCGACGTGCTGGGGGTGCAGAATTCGGTCGCCAGCCGCACGTCGTACGGCGGCACGGCACCGTCGAATGTCCGCGCGCAGATCGCCCGCTGGAAGGGCCTGCTGTGAGGGCCGCCCTGCTGATCGGGCTGCTGCTGGCCACCGCGGCTTGCGGACGCGCGGGCGACCCCATCGCCCCGCCCCCAAGCCAATCCGCAACCGTCGGCATTGGCCGATAAGGGACCATCATGGACCATTTCACCTATCGCGACGGCCCGCTTTGCGCCGAAAACGTGCGCTTGTCAGATATCGCGCAAGCCGTTGGCACGCCTGTTTACGTCTATTCGACAGCGACGCTGCAGCGCCATTTCAAGCTGTTCGACGACGCACTGGCGGGCCTGCCCCATCTGGTCTGCTTTGCCGTCAAATCAAACTCGAACATTGCTGTGCTGAAGACGCTGGGCGATCTGGGCGCGGGGATGGATGTCGTCAGTCTGGGGGAATACCTGCGCGCCAAGGCGGCGGGCGTACCCGGTGACCGCATCGTGTTTTCCGGCGTCGGCAAGACAGCCGAGGAAATCCGCACTACCTTGCAAGGCGGCATCCGCCAGTTCAACGTGGAAAGCGAGCCCGAGCTGGACGCGATTTCCGCCATCGCGACCGAGCTGGGCCTGACCGCCCCCATCGCCGTGCGCGTGAACCCCGATGTCGACGCACACACCCACGCCAAGATTGCGACAGGCAAGTCGGAAAACAAGTTTGGCATCCCTATCTCGCGCGCGCGGGCGGTGTATGCCTATGCGGCGGGCCTGCCCGGTATCGATGTCGTCGGGATCGACGTGCACATCGGCTCGCAACTGACCGAACTTGCACCCTTCCGCGCCGCCTATACCAAAGTCGCCGAATTGACCGAGGTACTGCGCGCCGACGGCCACGCCATCCGCCGTCTGGATCTGGGCGGCGGCCTTGGCATCCCCTATTCGCGCGACAACAACGCCCCGCCGCTGCCGTCGGAATATGGCGCGATGGTCAAGGAAACGCTGGGCCATCTGGATGTCGAGATCGAGATCGAACCGGGTCGTCTGATTTCGGGCAACGCGGGCGTACTGGTCAGCCGCGTGATCTACCTGAAAGAGGGCGAGGATCGCCGCTTCCTGATCGTCGACGCCGCGATGAACGACCTGATCCGCCCCGCGATGTACGAGGCGCACCACGACATCATACCGCTGGTCGAGTCCAAAGACCCTAGCGCGATTTATGACGTGGTAGGCCCTGTTTGCGAAACCGGCGACACCTTTGCGCGGGGACGTGCCATGGCGCCCCAACAGGCGGGTGATCTTGTGGCATTCCGATCAGCGGGGGCCTATGGTGCGGTTATGGCGTCGGAATATAACTCGCGCCCGCTGGTGCCCGAGGTGCTGGTCAACGGCGATCAATTCGCAGTTATCCGCGCCCGTCCCAGCTATGAGGAGATGATCGCCCGCGATACCATTCCCGCGTGGCTTTGAAGGAGACGACGCCCTGTTCGCCAAGCGCACCAGCAAAGCCGACCGCCACGCACGCCGCCCTGAACCCATCAGGGCGCTGCTGGCATTGGACGCTGGGCTGGACCGCCCCTTTCGCCTGACCAAAGCAGCCATGGTGCTGGAACGCGGCGCACGCGCGTTCTGGCCGGCATGGGTGGCACTGGCCAGCACCACCGCGCTGACCCTGTCGGGCTGGGTGTCGGGCGGCGGATTATGGGGGGTTCTGGGCGCAGGCGCAGCGGTAACTGCAGGCTTGGCGGCATGGGGCGCGCGGCACTACCGCCACCCGACGCCGCGCCAAGTCATCGACCGGTTGGATGCGACGATGGCGGGGCAGCCGCTGGCGACGCTGCTCGACAGTCAAGCGACG
This sequence comes from Ketogulonicigenium robustum, assembly GCF_002117445.1. Classification (NCBI taxonomy): domain Bacteria; kingdom Pseudomonadati; phylum Pseudomonadota; class Alphaproteobacteria; order Rhodobacterales; family Roseobacteraceae; genus Ketogulonicigenium; species Ketogulonicigenium robustum. The sequence continues at coordinate 403,039 of NZ_CP019937.1, read as the reverse complement.
GGCACGGACGACCCGCAGGCTACCGCGCTGTGGCACGCGCATATTCGGCGCATGATCCGCACCGCAGGCGGCGCGCGCGCGGTTGCCCCGCATTTCGATGTCGCCAAATCCGATTCCTTCGGCCTGCGCTACATGGCGCTGATCGCGCTGGTTGTTGCCGCCGTTTTCGGCCAACGCAGCGCGCTGGCGCCGCCCCCCGCCCCCGATTTCACCGGCCTTCCGGCCGATATCGCCAGCTGGGAAGGTTGGGCGATTCCGCCCGGGTTCACCGGCCTGCCGACGCTTTATCTGGGTGACCAACCCGAAGGCTCGCTGGATCTGCCCGAGGGCACGCGTATCCAGTTGAACCTGTATGACACTCAGCATGTGCTATCCGTCGAACAAACGGTCGCCGCGCCGCAGGCCGATGCGCAGGCGCCCGAGCAAGTGTTCACCGTCGCGCAAGATGGCACGCTGATCATCAACGGGGCCCCCGGCGCCGAATGGGATGTCGGCATGCTGCCCGACCAGCCCCCCGAAATCACACTGCTGCCAGACCGCAAAGCGACCGCCGATGGCCAGTTCGAATGGCCCTTCACCGCGCTGGACGACTACGCAATCACCGGCGGGCATGTGACGATCACGCTCGATCTGAACAAGATCGACCGCCGCCACGGCCTTGCCACCGCGCCCGAGGGGGTAGAGCCGATCGTGCTGGATTTGCCGCTGCCGTTTTCGGGGGCGCGGCGCGAGGTATCGGGCACGATCACCGACACATTGTCGCAAACCGCCCTCGCCGGCCTGCCCGTCATCGTGCAAGCCGAGGTGACGGACGCCGCAGGCCAGATCGGCCGGTCCGAGGCGATCGAAATGATTCTGCCGGGCAAGCGTTTCTTCCAGCCGGTGGCGCGCGCCATTGCCGAGCAGCGGCGCGACCTGCTGTGGTCACCGCAGAACGCGGGCCGCGTGCTGGGGCTGCTGCGCGCCACCGCCTATCGCCCCGAGACGCTGATCACCAACCGCAACACTCGCCTGCGTTTGGCATACGCCATCCGCCTGCTTGACCGCCCCGATGTAGACCGCCCCGAAGTGACCCAACTGCTATGGGAAATCGCCATGCAGTTTGAGGAAGGCGCCCTTGCCGACGCCCGCGCCCGCCTGCGCCGCGCGCAAGAGCGGCTGGACGAGGCGATGCGCAGCGGCGCATCCGAGGCCGAGATCCAAGAGTTGATGGACGAACTGCGCGCCGCGACCGAGGACTATCTGGACATGCTGGCCCAGAACATGACGCCCGGCGAATCCACCCTCGACCGCCCCCCGCGCGAGGAAGGCGAGACCCAGACCGTCACACAGGACCAGATTCAGGCCCTGATGGACCGTATCCAGGAATTGATGAACGAAGGCCGCATGGCCGAAGCCGCCGACCTGATGCGCCAGTTGAACGAGCTGCTGGAAAACCTGCAAATGCAGGAAGGCGAAGGCGGCGAAAGTCGGGACGGAAACGGCCAAGGCGGCGCGATGCAAGACTTGCAAGACACGCTGCGCAACCAGCAAGGCTTGGCCGACGAGACCTTCCGTCAGATGCAGGAAGAATTCGGCCGTAACCGCAATACCCCGCCCGGCGGTCCGACGCAAGGCGACAGCCGTGGGAACGCCCCCGACCCGCAAGGTGAGGGCGACGAAAGTGCGGACGAACAGCAAGACCAACAGGGCGATGGCGCTAGCCCGCAACCGGGCGAAGACGAGGGTGCTGGCGCGGGTTCCGAGTCTGGCGACCAAAACACCGACACCCTGCGCCAAGCGCAGCGCGCCCTGCGCGCGCAACTGGATGCCCTGCAAGACGGGTTGCCCCAGCTATCCGGCCCCTCGGCCGAGGCTGCCGAGGATGCATTGGGGCGCGCAGGCGAGGCGATGGACAACGCCGAAACGGCACTGCAGAATGGCGACCTGCCCGGCGCGATTGACCAGCAAGGCGCCGCCCTCGACGCATTGCGCGAGGGGATGCAAGCCCTGCGTGACGCCATGAATGACGCGCAAGGCGAAGGCCCGCTGTCGCAGACGGACGAGAATCCCTCGGCCAGCAGCCCCGAACGCAACGACCCGCTGGGGCGCGGCGGCGGCGCGGGTGGCCCGCAGGGAAATCAGGAAAACGTGCTGCCCGACGAAAACGGCCCCCGCCGCGCCGAGGACATCCTGAACGAGCTGCGCCGCCGCGCGGGCGAACGCGAACGCGCCCAGCAAGAACTGGACTACCTGCGCCGCCTGCTAGAGCAGTAGGCAGCGCTACCCTTCAAGTTTCGAAGTGTTAACGGGGAAAGATCGCCGCAGCTTGGTCTTGCACCCACAGGCGCGCGCCATCGACCCACGCGACATAAGGCTGCAGGTAATCTGCAGCCGACGGCCAGCCCTGCACAATCGCGGGCGCGCCGTGATAGAGCAGAACCAGCGTCAGCGCGATAGCACCTGCGAACAGCAAACCCGCCAAGAAACCGCCGCCCGCCCCGCTCGCCTCGGGCGGCTGCGGGGGCGCGACATGGGGCACCAATGCGGCCGAGGGGGTCGCTGCGGCCGCACGCGCTGCAGCGGCGGCGGCGCGGGCGGCCTCGGCCTCGGCTGCGCTGGCGGGGCGGAAAAGTGGCGGCGGCAGCGGCGTCGAATCGCTGCGGTATTTTGGGGCGTGATCGGCATTCACCGCTGGGGCGACGTCGGGGGCCGCATAATCCAAATCGCTATCGCTAGCGGGCGGCGCATCGGCCACATCCTCAGGGGGCGTATCGCCTGCGCTACGCTCGTCTATGCGGGCCTTCGCCTCGAACGCGGCCTCGGCGCGCAAAATCTCGGCCACGGCAGGGCTAACGGTGCTTTTGGGGCCAAGGTGTGCGGGTGGCACAATGTGCGAAGCAGCGTTGGGCGCAGATTCTACGCTGGGGCCAGCCGCATGCGGGTAGATAACGAACCAGCTTTGCCCGCAGGCGGAACATTCAACATCACGCCCGCTGTCCGGGATAAGGTCGCCGGACACCTGATAGGTGGCGCCGCAATTGGGGCAGACAAGCCGCATGTTCCACTCCTTGCTGCGCAGGCGGCTGGCACCCGCGCGATCGCCCCACACTAACAACTGCGCGACCGCCCGCCAACCCCGCCGCTTGCGCATCCGGCGCAGATTGAAACCGGCGCCAGATCAAGGCACAAGGGGACTACAGGCAAAAGGGGATCACCGTGATCGAGTTGCGCAACGTCGCCTATTCTTACGGCGGGGCCGAGCTTTTCAACAGCGTTTCGCTGTCGTTACAGCCCGGGTCGTTCCACTTTCTGACGGGGCCGTCGGGCGCGGGCAAAACGACACTGCTGAAATTATGCTATGGCGAATTGCTGGCAACCGAAGGGTCGGTGAGCTTGTTCGGACAAGACGCCCGCAGCATTGGCCGCGACGGTATTGCCATGGCGCGCCGTGCCATCGGGGTGGTGCACCAAGACTGCCAATTCCTTGACCACCTGCCACTGGCCGAAAACATCATGCTGCCGCTGACCGTGTCGGGGAGGCAAGCCGAAGGCAGCGAATATCTGCCCGATCTGTTGGGATGGGTGGGACTGACGGCGCAGGCCGAACAATTGCCGCCGCAGCTATCAGGGGGCGAGCGTCAGCGTGCCGCCCTTGCCCGCGCGGTCATCGCATCGCCCGACGTTGTGCTGGCCGACGAGCCAACCGGCAACATCGACTGGGAAATGTCTCAGCGCCTGCTGATGCTGTTGGTCGAGTTGAACCGGATGGGCAAGGCCGTGCTGGTCGCCACCCACGACTTGAACCTGATTCGCGCCGCCAAAGCCCACGTACCCGTCCGCATCCTGCGTCTGCGCGAACGCCGCCTGCAATCGGCGGGGGCCGACCTATGAACGACCTGCTACGCCGCATTCTAGCCCTGCTGACCGGCAATCCCGAGGCTGACCGCGCCGTCCCCCCCACCGGTTACACCGCGCGGCTGACGACCTTCACCGCCTTTGCCATGGCGTTTCTGGCGGTGTTTTCGCTAGCCTTTATGCTGGCGACCGACCGTCTGGCCGACCGCTGGTCGAACGAACTCGCCCGCAGCGCGACACTGCGCATCTCGGCCCCTGCGGACGAGGTCGAAACCCAAGTTGCCACCGCCTTGCGGGTGCTGGGCCAAACGCCCGGCATTTCAGATTACCGCCGCCTGACCGACGAAGAACAAGCCCTGCTGCTGGAGCCTTGGCTCGGCCCCGGCGCGCCCATTGAAAACCTGCCCCTGCCGCAAATTATCGACATCAGCGCCGATAACGACGGCTTTGATGCTGCGGGCCTGCGCGCGCGCCTGCAGGCCGAGGTGCCCGGCGCGGTGCTGGACGACCATTCCCGCTGGCGCATTCCGCTGCTGAAATCGGCGCAGCGCCTGCGGCTGCTGGGGTTTGCGGCGCTAGGTCTGATCGGCGCGGCCACTGCCGCAATGGTCATGCTGGCCGCCCAATCGGCGCTGGCGGCCAATGCGCAGATCATTCGCGTGCTGCGACTTGTCGGCGCGCAAGACAGCTACATCGCGGGCGCTTTCGTACGCCGCTTCACACTGCGCGCCCTGATTGGCGCGGCGGGCGGCACGCTGATCGGCGTCGGCGCGATTATGATGCTGCCCGATGGCGGGGCCGATGGCGGCTTTCTGACGGGCCTTAGTTTTGCGGGGGCTGATTGGATGTGGTCGCTGCTTATTCCGATTTTGGCGGCCACCGCCGGTTATTTTGCAACGCGCGCCGCCACGCGGCGTCACCTGCGGGAACAATCATGAAGACACTTATTTTATGGGTCCGCTCGGCGCTGTTTCAGGTGCTTATGTATGGCGGGATGCTGGTGTTCGGGGTGGTGTTCGCCCCTTGGGCGCTGTTTTCAAATCGTGGGGCCATCATTGGCGCGCGGAGTTTTGCCAATTACATCCGCTGGGCGCTGGCCTTTGCGGCGGGTGTTAAAACCGAAGTGCGCGGCCCTGTTCCGCAGGGCGAGGTTCTGCTGGGGTCCAAGCATGAATCCTTCATGGACATTATCATGCAGCTATCGGTGCTGCCCCGCCCGAAGTTCATCATGAAGCAGGAATTGGTCTATGCGCCCATCGTGGGACAATACGCACTGCGGATTGGATGCATACCGGTCGAGCGCGGCAAAGGACGCCAAGCGATCCGCAAGATGAAGGCCGAAGTTGCGGCAGGTGCAGCCGACCCGGGGCAGCTTGTCATTTACCCGCAGGGCACGCGCGTGGCCCCCGATGAAAAGCGCCCCTACAAGGGCGGCATCGTGACACTGTATCAGGAAATGGGCACCGAATGCATTCCCGTGGCTGTCAACCACGGCCTGTTTTGGCCCAAGCGCAGCTTTTTGCGCTATCCGGGGACGGCGGTGATGGAATTCCTTCCCGCCATTCCCGCAGGTCTTGAAGGCCCCGACCTGATGCAGCGGCTGGAAGAGGCGGTCGAAACCGCCTCCACCGCGCTGGTGGCCGAGGCCCGCGCCGCGCGCTAGTCGCGCGCGGGAATACGGGTGATGCGGGCCCCGATGGCGTTTAGACGCTCGTCGATCCGCTCGTATCCCCGCTCGATCTGCTGCGCGTTATTGATGACCGAGGTGCCCTCGGCAGCCATGGCGGCGATCAGCATGGCCATCCCTGCGCGAATGTCGGGGCTTTCCAGCCGCGCGGCGCGCAGTTGGGTCGGGCCGGAAATGACCGCGCGGTGCGGATCGCACAGCACAATACGCGCGCCCATCCCGATCAGCTTATCGACAAAGAACATGCGCGATTCGAACATCTTTTCGAACATCAGTACCATGCCTTCGCATTGCGTGGCGGTGACGATGGCGATCGACATGGTGTCGGCGGGGAATGCGGGCCAGGGCTGATCCTCGATCTTCGGAACGTGGCCCCCGAAATCGGGCTGGATCTGCTTGGCCTGCCCTGCAGCGATGACCAGATCATCGCCGTCGATCTGGCAATGGATGCCCAGTTTCTCGAACCCCATCAGCGTGGAATGCAGGTGCTGCACGCCGGCATTGGAGATGCGCAGCGCCGAATCCGTCGCAGCTGCCAGACCAATCAGCGAGCCGACCTCGATATGGTCCGGCCCGATGCGGAAGCTGGTGCCGGTCAGCGGCTGCCCGCCCTCGATCGTCATGCAGTTCGACCCGATGCCGGTGATCTTCGCGCCCATCCCGTTCAGGAAGTTGGCCAGATCCTGCACATGCGGTTCCGATGCGCAGTTGCGCAAGACGGTGGTACCCTTGGCGGCGACGGCGGCACAGATCGCGTTTTCGGTCGCGGTGACCGAGGGCTCGTCCAAGAACACATCCGCGCCGGTCAGGCCGTCGGCGGTGAAGTGGAAGTCGTTATCCAGCGTGATCGTCGCGCCCAGCAAGCGCAGCGCAAGGAAATGGCTGTCCAAGCGACGGCGGCCAATCACATACCCCCCCGGGCGGCGGCAGCGTGATATGGCCGCAGCGCGCCAGCACCGGCCCCGCAAGCAGGATCGAGGCACGGATCTGCGCGCACAGCACCGGATCCAGCGTCGTCGGCTGCACCTTTTGCGCGTGAATGCGCAGCGCGTTCGGGCCTGTCCACGCCGCATCGACGCCAAGGGTGATGATCAGGTCGATCAGCGCCTCGACATCGCGGATGCGCGGCACGTTGGTCAGCTCGACCGGCTGGTCGGTCATCAGTGCTGCGGCGATAATCGGCAGCGCGGCGTTTTTATTCCCCGACGGCTCGATTGCACCAGACAGTTTGAAACCGCCCTCCACCACATATTCGATCCGGTCGGGGCGCTTGGCTGGGGTCATGTTCTGTCTCGTGCTTGAAGGGATTTTGCCCTGCAATAGCACAAGGCGCGGCCGCTGCCAGCGCCGCGCCTTGCAGCATGGCGATTTTCAGCCATGCCGTGCGAAAATGCCGTGATTAGGCGGCCAGACCCTTGGCACCCATCCCGAGGAATTTCTGCCGGCGGCCCTTGCGCAGGTCATCGCCCGGACGGTCGACCAGTTCCGACAGCATCGTCTCGATCGCAAGGCCGACCGATTTGATCGCATCTTGCGGCAGGCGATGCGCGCCCCCAACAGGCTCGCGGATGACCCAATCGCACACGCCCAGCTCTTGCAGGTCTTGGGCGGTCAGGCGCAGGGCCTCGGCGGCTTCGCGCATCTTGTTCGAATCCTTCCACAGGATGGATGCGCAGCCCTCGGGCGAGATGACCGAATAGATCGAATGTTCCAGCATGGCGACACGGTTAGCCGTCGCAAAGGCCACTGCCCCGCCCGAGCCACCTTCGCCGATGACGATCGACACCAGCGGCACCTTCAGCGCCAGGCATTTCTCGGTCGAGCGGGCGATTGCCTCGGATTGACCGCGTTCCTCGGCGCCTTTACCGGGGTAGGCACCGGGTGTGTCGATGAACGTGATGACCGGCAGACCGAAGCGGTCGGCCATATCCATCAGACGGATGGCTTTGCGGTACCCTTCGGGGCGGGCCATGCCGAAGTTATGCGCGATGCGCGACTTGGTATCGTTGCCCTTTTCGTGGCCGATGACCATGACGGCCTTGCCGTTGAAGCGCGCCATTCCGCCCATCACCGACAGGTCGTCGGCAAAGTTGCGATCACCTGCCAGCGGCATGTAATCGGTGAACAGCGCCTTGATGTAATCGCTGCAATGCGGGCGGTCGGGGTGGCGGGCGACTTGCGTTTTGCGCCACGGCGTCAGACCGGCGTAAAGTTGCGCCAGCAGCTCACCCGCTTTTTTATCCAGCGCGGCAGCTTCCTTCTCGACATCCATCTCGGGATTTTCGCGCGCGACGGCGCGCAATTCCTCGGCTTTGCCTTCAATTTCGGCCAAAGGTTTTTCAAAATCGAGGTAGTTCATCTGTCACCAAGCTGTCTGCGGGCCTTTTGCCACTATATGCAGGCGCGAAGCGGCTATTGCAACCTTTCACGCGGATTTACGCCCCCACCATCGGGCGCGTGCGATCAGCGGAAAGCCACCGACACCTCGCAGCGGATGGATTGCAGGGCGAGCCCAATCACGAATAAGTTAGCGCCAAGTTGAAACTACAAGGCGTGCCCCACGTGCCCCATCACCGCATTCTTACCGCTGCCGCGCTGGTCGCCCTTTGCAGCGCCGCATCCGCCCAGACCCGCACGCCCGCCAGCGCATTGGACTTTGGCAACGATACCAGCGCATGGGCGAACGACGGAGAATGCGACGACCCGCGCTTTGCGGGGCCCGGTGCGTCCAGCCTGAACGTGATCGTCGACCTAATGAAAGACGCAACCGATTGCCAAACCCTGTATGAGGCGGGCGAGATCTGGCTGATCGCCGAAGCGCCCGCCCCAGTCAAAGCGCCGCCGCCCGCAGGCAACGCCGTGCAGGCCCCTGCAGGCGTGGTCTTTGGCGACGACAGCGGCGGGTGGCCCGGCGACGGCGAATGCGACGACCGCCGCTTCTTCGGGCCCGGAATGGCCCGCTCGGTAGACACCGCAAACATTGGCAAAGACGCAACCGACTGCGGCGCGCAATTCGCCCGCGGCCAAGTGCAGCTGTGGGACCCGAACGTCGCCCGCGCCGCGACCCAATGCACCGCCATCAACTTTGGCGATGACAGCGGCCAGTGGTCGAACGACGGCGAATGCGACGACTGGCGATTTGAAGGGCCTGGCACATCCAGCATCATGCTGATGGACGACATTATGAACGACGCCACCGATTGCCGCGCCGCCTGCAACGCGGGCCGCGTCTTTTTGCGCGACTACTGAATCTTGCTGCCGGTGACGCAGGCACTTATAAGCGCCTGCGGAACTTCCGGCAGTAGGAGATGCGCATGAGCTTTCGGGCCAACCACTTGCTGGGGATCGAGCCCCTGGAGCGGGACGAGATCACGACCATCATCGATCTGGCGGATAGCTACGCCGCCAGCAACCGCCGCGGCAACACCCGCCGCGACGCGCTGGTGGGTATGACGCAGATCAACATGTTCTTCGAAAACTCCACCCGCACGCAGTCCAGTTTCGAACTGGCGGGCAAGCGCCTCGGGGCAGATGTGATGAACATGTCGATGCAGACATCCAGCGTGAAAAAGGGCGAGACGCTGATCGACACCGCCCTGACGCTGAACGCGATGCGCCCCGACCTACTGGTCGTGCGCCACCCCCATTCGGGCGCGGTCGACCTGCTGGCGCAAAAGGTGAACTGCGCCGTGCTGAACGCGGGCGACGGCAAGCACGAACACCCGACCCAAGCCCTGCTGGATGCGCTGACTATACGCCGCGCCAAAGGCCGCATTACCGGACTGACCATCGCTATTTGCGGGGATGTCACGCACAGCCGCGTGGCACGGTCGAACATTTTGCTGTTGGGCAAGATGGGCAACCGCGTGCGCCTGGTCGGCCCACCGACCCTGATCCCCGCCGCCTTCGCGCAGTTCGGGGTCGAGGTGTACGACGACATGCGCGCGGGCCTGCAAGGTGCCGACGTGGTCATGATGCTGCGCTTGCAAAAAGAACGGATGGACGGCGGCTTCATCCCGTCCGAACGCGAATACTACCACCGCTACGGCCTGGATGCGGCCAAACTGTCGGTTGCCGCGCCCGACGCCATCGTCATGCACCCTGGCCCGATGAATCGCGGCGTGGAAATTGATGGTCTGATCGCCGACGACATCCACCGATCCGCCATCCAGACGCAGGTCGAGATGGGCGTAGCCGTGCGCATGGCCGCGATGGACCTGCTGGCGCGTAACTTGCGCGCGCGGCGCGGGAATGCCGCTGTGAACGGCGAATTGATCTAAGGGGGCACGCATGCAAGACATCATCATCACCAACGCCCGCCTGATCGATCCGGAACTGGGCGAAAGCACAGGTTCGCTGTTCATCCGCAACGGCCTAATCAGTGACGCCTTCGACGCCGATGAAAATACGCAGGTGATCGACGCGGGCGGCCTTTGCCTTGCCCCCGGCATCATCGACATCGGCGTAAAGGTGGGCGAGCCGGGCGAGCGGCACAAGGAAAGCTTCACCTCGGCCGGGCGTGCGGCGGCAGCGGGGGGCGTGACCACCATCGTCACCCGCCCCGATACCGACCCCGTCATCGACACGCCCGAGATTTTGGAATTCGTCGCCCGCCGCGCCAGCGCCGTCGCGCAAGTGCGCGTGCTGCCGATGGCGACCCTAACCAAAGGCCGCGAAGGCCGCGAGATGACCGAGATCGGCTTTTTGCAAGACGCAGGTGCCGTCGCCTTCACCGATGCCGACCACGTCATCACCAACACTCGCGTCTATTCCCGCGCGCTAACCTATGCGAAATCACTGGGCGCGCTGGTGATCGCCCATGTGCAAGACCCCGGCCTGTCGGTTGGGGCTGCGGCCACATCCAGCGCGTTCGCCAGCCTGCGCGGTATTCCTGCCGTGTCGCCCATGGCCGAGCGTATGGGCCTCGACCGTGACATCGCGCTGCTGGAAATGACCGGCGCGCGGCTGCACATTGACCAGATCACCACCGCCCGCGCCCTGCCCGCCCTGCGCCGCGCCAAGGAAAACGGGCTGGACATCACGGCGGGGATCTCGGTCCACCACCTGACGCTGAACGATCTGGACGTGGCCGACTATCGCACCTTCTTCAAAATGACGCCGCCCCTGCGCGCCGAGGAAGACCGCTTGGCCGCCATCGCTGCGGTGGCTGAAGGGCTGATCGACATCATCTGTTCGATGCACACCCCACAGGACGAGGAATCCAAGCGCCTGCCGTTTGAAGTCGCGGCCAGCGGCGCTGTGGGGCTGGAAACACTGCTGCCCGCCAGCTTGCGCCTGTTCCATGCGGGGCATCTGTCGCTGGTGCAACTGTTCCGTGCGCTGGCACTGAACCCCGCCAAACGCCTTGGGCTGGACAGCGGTCGCCTGCGCATTGGTGCCCCCGCCGATCTGGTGATGTTCGATCCCGACGCGCCTTTCGTGCTGGATCGCTTTAGCCTCGAATCCAAATCCAAAAACACCCCGTTCGATGGTGCCCGCCTGCAAGGCCGCGTGATCGGGACATGGGTTGGCGGCACCCGCATTTTCGGAGGAAACCCTGATGCCTGATTTCACTTCCCCCCTGCCCGTGCTGCTGCTGTGGGCGATTATCGGCTACGGCCTCGGCTCGGTTCCGTTCGGGCTGCTGCTGGCGCGGGCAATGAACTTGGGCGATTTGCGCCAAATCGGGTCGGGCAATATCGGCGCGACCAACGTGCTGCGCACCGGCAACAAAAAGGCAGCGGCGCTGACGCTGTTGCTGGACGGGCTGAAGGGCGCGGTTGCCGTGCTGCTGGCCCGCGCCTTTGCGGGCGAAGATGCCGCACAGATCGCCGCTTTGGCCGCCTTTATCGGCCATTGCTTCCCCGTTTGGCTGGGGTTCAAAGGCGGCAAAGGCGTCGCCACGTTCTTTGGCGTGATTTTGGCATTGTGCTGGCCTGCAGGCCTGCTGGCGGCGGCAACGTGGCTAATTTTGGCCTTTGCGCTGCGGTATTCCAGCGCGGCGGCTTTGGCCGCCGCCACACTGGCCCCGTTTTTCGCCCTGTTCACGGGCAACGGGCATACGTTCGTTCTGCTCGCGGTGCTCGCCGTGCTGATCTGGTGGCGTCATAGCGCCAACGTTGCGCGGCTGCTGGCCGGAACCGAATCGAAGATCGGTCAGAAGTAATTACAGTCGGGTCGCGGCGTAGATCTTGGTCAGGTCGCGACCCCATTCACCTTCGTAAGCTGCAATCAGACGGTCGGCTTGAACCGCACCGCTGGCCGCATCTTCGATCAACGGGGCCAGATAGATTTCCTCGCCCAAGCCACGCGCTTTCAAGCCCGCTTCGGAAATCTTCACAGCTTCCCGCGCCAAATCACGCAATGCGACGCCGTCAACGACACCGGCTAACGCCTGCTCCGAAGCAGCCACGCGCAACCCCTCGCGGGTCGAGGCATTTAACATCTTGATAAGGTCATAGGCGGCATCCAGCGCGGTCTGGTCATAAGTCAACCCAACCCAGAACGCAGGCAGCGCCACCAGATGAGCTTGGCTGCCCGCATCGGCCCCGCGCATTTCGATGAACTGTTTCAGCCGCGCTTCGGGGAACACGGTCGTCAGGTGGTCGGCCCAGTCGGACAGGGTCGGCACTTCACCGGGCAGCGCGGGCAACTCGCCCCGCAGGAAGGCGCGGAACGACTGGCCCAGTGCGTTGATATACTGGCCGTCGCGGTAGACGAAGTACATCGGCACATCCAGCACCCAATCGACATAGCGCTGGAAGCCAAAACCGTCGTCGAACACGAAAGGCAACATGCCCGTGCGGCTGTCATCCAGCCCGCGCCAGATACGCGATCGCCAGCTGCGGTGGCCATTCAGCGCCCCGTCAAAGAACGGCGAGCTGGCGAACAGCGCTGTCGCAACCGGCTGCAGAGCGAGTGCCACGCGCATTTTCTGCACCATGTCTGCCTCGGATCCGAAGTCGAGGTTCACTTGCACGGTCGAGGTGCGATACATCATCTGCGTGCCATGGGTGCCAACACGGCCCATGTAATCCGTCATCAGGCGGTAACGGCCCTTGGGCATCACCGGCATATCGGCCGCGCGCCAAATTGGCGCGGCGCCGACGCTGTAGAACCCGACGCCCATCGGGCCGGCAATCGCGGCGACCTCGTCCAGATGGTTCTGCAATTCGTCTCGCGTTTGGTGGATGCTTTCCAGCGGTGCCCCCGACAATTCGAATTGCCCGCCGGGTTCAAGGCTGATGTTCGCGCCGTTACGCTTCAGCCCGATCAGGTTTTCGCCCTCGGTCACAGGGGCCCAGCCATAGCGGGCCTGCAACCCTTCCATCAGCGCTTTGATACCGTCATAGGGCAGCGGCTGCTGGGTTGCGGTCAGGAAGCCGAACTTTTCATGTTCGGTCCCAATGCGCCATTCGGTTTTCGGTTTACAGCCCTTTGCCAGGAATTCCGCCAGTTGCTCGGGCCGCTCGATGGGGCCGCCGCCGGATTGCGGGATGGACATGCTGCGCTCCTGTTAGGACAGTAGAAACGGGTCAAACCGTGGGTTGGCAAGAGGTGGAGAAAACTGCACGACAAGTCAATGGCAGGTCACTCTTTCCAAATCAGCACACGCTGACGTTCCTTTTTCATGACAATGCCCGACAGGCGGGCGGAACTGAGGCCGGGAAGTGCGGAAAACGCATCGAAAAGACGCTCGCCGCCTTCGGCATTGATGGGGATGGCCAGCAAAGTGCCGTTGCGTCCGGTTAGCACCCAATGCGGTGGGCGACCGGTTCCGTCGAAGTCCAGCCGCGCCAGATCGTCCAAATCAATCATGCCGCCTGTCAACGGGCCCATATAGGTCAGGCGCCGTTCATCCAGTTGGACAACACCCAAGCCGCCCCGCTGCGCGCCAAATCGCAGGCGCTGGATGCCAATCCAGATCAGCACCGCGCCTAGCGCAAGGCCTGCCCAACCGGGGATGCGCGACAAGCCATAGCTGCTGCGCAACCACCACGCGGCCATGCCCAGCACAGCTACGCCTGCGATTACCTCGGCCCAGCGCGCCCATTCAAGACGTTTTTCAACCATGATGGCCCCAGTCACCCATACGTGCCTGCCACAGTGTGAGGGCAGCAACGGCTGCAGTATCAGCCCGCAAAATCCGCGGGCCCAGCGCGATTGACCGTGCAAAGGGTAAGGCCCGCAAGCGGTCGCGTTCACGCGCAGAAAAACCACCCTCCGGCCCGATCAGGATGCAAGACGGACCCGCGGGCGCGTCGGGCGGAAAGCCAGCGCTTTGGCCGACCAGTGCCTCGTCGCAAAACCACAGGTGACGTTCAGCGGGGAAGCTGTCCAGAAACGCGCCCAAAGCGGTGGGGTCTGCAACCTCGGGCAGGAAGGTGCCGCCGCATTGCTCGACCGCCTCCAGCGCGTGGGCTTGCAGGCGGTCGCGGCGCACCCGCTCGGAATTGGTGTGGTCGGTCAGGACGGGAATGATTCGCGCGGCGCCCAGCTCGGTCGCTTTTTCGACGATGAAATCTGTACGCGCCTTTTTGATCGGCGCAAAGGCCAGCCACAGGTCGGGCGGCGGCTGTAGCGGACGGGTTTGCGCGCCAACCTGCAACGCGCCAGCGCGTTTGGCAGCGTGGACGACCGTGCCATCCCATTCGCCATCGCGGCCGTTGATCAGCGACAGTACTGCCCCCACCTGCAAGCGCATGACATTGAACAGGTAATTCGCCTGATCGCTGGTCAGGGGAACGGTTTGCCCAAGGGACAGTGGTTGGTCTACAAAGAGGCGGATCTTGCTTGTCATGGAACGAAGATATGCGCAGCGCCCCGCACACGCCAGCCCCCCCGCCCCAAGAACGTGTGGCCGACAGCGCCGACAACTGGGCCGAGCGCGCCCCCGCCCGCTGGCGCCCGTGGCTGCGCCTGTCGCGCGCCGACCGCCCCATTGGCACGTGGCTGTTGCTGCTGCCCTGCTGGTGGTCGCTGCTGCTGGCGATTTTGCATGACGGACGGTTGGGCTGGTACGACCTGTGGATCGCCGCCGGCTGTGCCTTGGGCGCGTTTTTGATGCGCGGCGCAGGCTGCACCTGGAACGACATCACCGACCGCGACATCGACGGGCGGGTCGAGCGGACGCGCCAGCGGCCCATCCCGTCGGGGCAGGTCACGGTGCGCGGCGCACTGGCTTGGATGGCGATTCAGACTGGCCTGTCCGCGTTGATTTTGCTAACGTTCAACACCGGCGCCATTGTGTTGGGGGTGCTGGCGCTGGTGCCGGTGCTGGTCTACCCGTTCGCGAAGCGCTTTACATGGTGGCCGCAGGCGTTTTTGGGCATCGCCTTCAATTGGGGCGCGCTGCTGGGGTGGACGGCACATACCGGCAGCCTCGGGTGGCCGGCGGTCGTTTTGTATCTGGCCGGCATCGCTTGGACGCTGTTTTACGACACCATCTACGCCCATCAGGACTACGAGGACGACGCACTGATCGGCGTAAAGTCGACCGCACGCCTGTTTGGCGACGATAGCCCACGCTGGCTGGTGCGGTTCGGGCTGATTGCCGTCATCCTCAGCGCCGCAGCGGTTTTAATCGCGGTTTGGGGCGCACATGTGACCGTCGTACTCGTTGCGCTGATGGCCCCACTGGCGTTGGGGTTGCAAATTGCGTGGCAGTTGCGGCGATTTGATCCGGCCGACAGCCCGCTTTTGCTGCGCCTTTTCCGGTCAAACCGCGATGGCGGGTTGCTGTTTGTGCTGTTTTCCGCCACCGCCATCGCGCTGCAATTGATCACCGGGGGATAAGGGCCTATCACGCGGCAACAGTATGAACAGATCCGCGTAGCTTATGGCCCTACCCCGTATCACCTATCAGGCGCTGGCGTTTGTCGCCGCAGCTGGCATTTGCGCCGTCGGGGCTGGCGGTGCCGTCGTGCTGGTCGAACGTAGCTCGGCCGAGGCTGTGACCGGCGCCTTGCAACAGCAAGGCATGGAGTGGGCGACGGTTTTGGCCGACGGCCTGCAAGTGGTGATCGAGGGCGAGGCTCCGAACGAGGTTGCCCGCCTGCACGCCATGTCAGCGGCTGCAACCATGGTCGATGGCGCGCGTGTAGTCGACAACATGTCGGTCCGCCCCCCCAGCGACATCGCCGCGCCCGTCTTTTCTATCGAGATGCTTCGCAACGAAGACGCTGTATCCTTGATCGGGTTGATCCCCAGTGCCACAGATCGCGCGGCAATCGTTCGGCGCATTTCCGGCTTCGCTCCGACGGAAACGGTCACCGATCTGCTGAACACCGCAGATTACCCCGTGCCGGAAAACTGGAACGCGGCGGTCACCTATGCATTTCGAGCGCTACAACTGCTCCCACGGTCCAAAGTCTCGGTCGGGGCGGGCCGCGTGTCTGTCAGCGGCATTTCCGAAAGCACGGAGCAGCAGGCCGAGTATGAGACGACGCTGTCGCGCTGGATTCCGAACGGGGTCGTCGTTGATCTGAATATCACCGCCCCCCGCCCCGTGCTGACCCCCTTCACCTTGCGGTTCCGCATCGACGACGGCGGCATCGCCACGATGGAGGCGTGCTCGGCCGACAGCGACGAGGCCCGCGCCAGCATCATCGCCACCGCGCGCGCTGCGGGGCTTGCTGGCAATGTGGCCTGCACTATCGGCCTTGGCAGCCCGTCCAGCGAATGGGCGCGGATGGCGAACCTGGGCATCTCGGCGCTGGCTGAGATCGCGCACGAAGGTGGCTCGGGCACGCTGACCATGCTGGACACCGACGTGCGTTTGGCTGCGGCCGAGCCGATGGATCAGGCCGTGTTCGACCGCATTATCGGGCGCGTCGAAAACAGCCTTCCTGCCACATTCTCGTTCGCGGCGGATATGCCCCCGCCCGTCGACACCGATGCCAGCGCGCCGCCGCCGCCGCAGTTCTATGTTTCGCTGAACACCGACGGTCAGGTAATTCTGACTGGGCGCACGGCGGATGAACTCCTCAATGCCAGCGCGGGGAATTTTGCGCGTGCGCATTTCGGGGCGAACAACGTGATCATGGCGACACGCGTACTGCCCGATGGTCTGCCCCAAGGGTGGTCGCTGCGCGTGCTGGCCGGTATCGAGGCGCTGTCGCACCTGCACAACGGCAACGTGTTGATCACCCCCGACACCATCAATGTGCGCGGCATGACCGGCGAGGCCGAGGCCTCGAACATCATCAGCCAGTTCCTGATCGACAAACTGGGCCAAGGCGCGAACTTCAACGTGAACGTCGAATATATCGAAGCGCTCGACCCCACCGCTGGCCTGCCCGAACCCGCCGAATGTGTGCAGCGGATCATCGATCTGAACGCGACTAACAAGATCGCCTTCGACCCGGGCTCGGCCCAGATCGCCGGTAGCGCCCTGAAAGTGATCGACGATATCGCAGATGTGCTGCGCGGCTGCCCTGCCGACCTGCCGATTTTGGTCGCGGGCTACACCGACAGCCAAGGGCGCGACGAAATGAACCTGCGCCTCAGCCAAGATCGCGCCGATGCGGTTCTATCGGCCCTGCGCATGCGCCGCGTGCCGGTGTCCAGCTTTACCGCCACGGGCTTCGGCGAAGCCGACCCGATCGCCTCGAACGACACCGAGGAAGGCCGCGAGGCCAACCGCCGTATCGCGTTTTCGCTGATCGTGCCCGAGGGTGAGGTGACGGCGGCTGACACCGAAGACGAGGCCGTAGAAGACGGCGCAGACACCGAAAGCACGGCAGCGACGGACACAGAAGCCGCTGCGGATGACCAAGCCGAAGACGCACCCACCGAAGATGCAACCGAAGACGCGCCCGCAGTCGAACCCGGCCCCGAGGTTCCACTTGCCCGCCAGCGCCCCGAACAAGCCAACTGACCCCGCCCGCAACCAGACGAGTAAACCGGCATGAACAAGACCGAGCTGACAGTTTTCATCGCGATCGTGCTGTTCGTCGCCTTCGCCTTGGGTTGGTTTGCGAACTGGCTGATCTATCGTTTCACGCGCGTCACACGCGGCGAAATCAGTGAACTCGACCGCATGGCACAAGCGCTGCACGATGCCGAAGAAACGCGCGACCAAGCGATTGTCTATATTCAGCAGCGCGAATCAACCCTCAACGCCCAACTGACCCAAGCCCAAGCCGAATTGAAGGCCGCAATGGACGGGCTGCGCGATGCCCGCCACGAGGCGGACGAGCTGCGCGATTACATCGAAAAAACCCGTAAATAGCGTCTAGCGCGGCGCGGCGGCGCGGCGCAAACGGTCGTTGATGGCAAGGCCCAGCCCCTCGTCGGGGATGGGGGCGACAGCGATGGCTGTGGCCCCGGTCGCATCCAACTGATGCAGGCAGGCGAACAGATTGGCAGCCGCCTCGCGCAGGTCGCCTGCAGCCGACAGGGTCAGGTCTCCGGAAATTTCCCCAAACCCCAGCATCGTCTCGCCCGCTTTGGGGGCCAGCGCGTTCAAACGCACTGTACCCTTGGGCGCATAGTGCGACAGCAACTGCCCGGGCGCAGCGGGACGCGCGCTATCCGCCACCACGGGCGCGTGCGGCAATAGCCCCACAACCGACGCGACATCTTGGGGGGTGACCCCCCCCGCCCGCAGCAGCACCGGCCCCTCGGGCGTTGCCATGATAATCGTCGATTCGACCCCGACGCCGCTGGGCCCGCCGTCGACAACAGCGGCGATGCGGCCATCCAACCCCTGCAAAACATGCTGCGCGGTCGTCGGGCTGACGCGGCCCGACGGGTTTGCCGACGGCGCCGCCAGCGGCACGCCCGCCGCGCGGATCAGCGCCCGCGCCACCGGATGCGCCGGAAGGCGCACGGCGACGGTTTCCAGCCCTGCCGTCACCAATTTGGACACCCTCGCCCCGCCCCGCAGCGGTAGAACCAACGTCAGCGGGCCCGGCCAGAACGCGGCGGCCAGCGCGCGCGAATCGCCATCAAGGACGGCGAAGGCATTCACATCGTCCAAATCGGCGATATGCACGATCAGCGGGTTGAAACTGGGGCGCGCTTTGGCGGCATAAATGCCGGCGACGGCGGCATCATCCATCGCGTTGCCACCCAAGCCGTAGACAGTCTCGGTCGGGAAGGCGACCTGTTGGCCCGCGCGCAGCAACTGTGCGGCCTGCGCCAGCGCGGCGTCGTCAGCACAAAGGCGCAATGTAGGCTGGTTATGGGGGCTGGCTTGCACCTGAAACCTCGTCGTCGTGAACTGAACCCTGCCATACGCCGCTTGGCCAAAGCTGCCAAGGGTTCAGGCCCGTCAGGAATTCGCTGTTTCGCGCACTAGGGCTGATGACAGTGCCGCCGGAATAGTTTACGCAGTCGGCAAGCATTTTGACAGGAGGCAATTATGGCCGAATACAAGCATGGTTCGATGGACGTCACCGAGCAAGAAGCGACCTACAAAAGCTTCGTGCGCCTGATGGTGATCGGTTACGTTTGCTCGGCCGTTCTGGTGATCCTCGGGGCGATTTTCCTCTGATCTGCGGCACCGCGTCATGATCGCGCGCCGCGCATTTCTGCTGGGCCTGCCGCTTGCGGTGGCAGGCTGCGCTGCACAGGGCATCTGGGCAACCGATGATGCCGTGCAGCGCGTGGCCTATCGCAGCGATGAGGCGCCCTACCTGCGGCTGTTCACGGTGCGCAATGTCGGCAGCGGCAACGGCGCCCACAGCGCCCTGCTGATCAATGCCAGCCAGCGCGTGCTGTTTGACCCTGCAGGCAGCTGGATCAGCAGCGCTTTGGCAGAACGCAACGACCTCCTCTACGGTTTTTCACCGATCGAGGAGGCGCGTTACCTATCGTATCACGCGCGCAAAACCTATTACATCGTCGCCCAACGCATCGCCGTACCCGCGCCCGTCGCGGAACAGGCCTTTGCCCTTGCGCGCGATGCTGGCCCTGTCAGCAAATCCATGTGCACGAATTCGATCAGCCGTCTGCTGAAGCAGTTGCCGGGGTTTGAAGGCATCCGCACATCGTTCTTCCCCGAGGCACTGGAGCGTCGTTTCGGCGCGCTGCCCGGGATCGAGACCGAGATGATCTATGAAGACGACCCCGACGACAACCGCAGCCTGCGCGACACTACCGCGCCGCGCGTTACGCTGTAATGGCGGCTGCGGCCGCCATCAGCATCATATCGGGTTTTCCAGAACAGCAGCGCGCACGCGTGGCAGCCCTTTATTGGCAGGCGTTCGGGCGCAAGCTGGGGCCTATTCTTGCCCCGCGCAAACAAGCGCAGCGCTTTTTGCAACTCGCCCTGCGCCAAGACCATGCGATCTGCGCCATTGACCAGCTTGGCGCTGTAGTAGGCGTCGTTGGGTTTTGTTCGGAAAACGGCGGGCTTGTTTACGATCACGGATTCGCCATTTTGCAGACCTATGGCCAGCGCAGTGCAGCATGGCGCGTGCGCCTGATGAACGCGTTGTTCCGCGATTCACCCCTCGATACCGACTTTCAAATGGACGGGTTGTTTGTCGCCCCCGAGGCGCGTGGCAACGGCATTGGGACGCGACTACTGGCAGCCTTCGCTGCCGAGGGCCGCAGCCGTGGCTTCACCCGCGCCCGGCTAGAGGTGGCGAACACCAACGCCCGCGCCCGCGCCCTGTATGAGCGTAACGGCTACCAGGCCACCAGCACCGATCACTTGGGCTGGCAGCGGGTTTTATTCGGCTATCGCAGCACGACAACGATGGTCGTTAGCCTTTAGCCAAAAGTGCCTGCGGCGCGACCGATCAACATAAAGGCGCGCGCGCTACGGGTTTCGGCCATCAGCAAGATGTCATCGTCCGAGGCATCGGCCTCGAAATCCTCGAACATGCGGTCGAAGTTGCGCAGGAAATGCTGGGCGGTATCGCGGAAAATCGCATCGGCCTTCAGGCGCGCAGCAGCGCGTGCAACCGCGTTGTCATCGGGAAACTGCCCGATTGCATCCAGATTCGGCCCACGCTGCCCGCGCGAGAAGGCGCGCCACAGCTGCGGGTCGGTCTGCGCGGGACGCAGGTCATCCATATACAGCCCGTCTTGCGACAGCAGCGTCAGAATGTCTTGCGCCGACTGCACAACCGCGCGCGCGTCAGGGTGGCTCAGCGCTTGGGAAAGTGCGTCGAAACCTTCGTAATCCTCGGCGCTATCGGGGAAGTTCAGGGCGCGGACCATTTGCGCCCGCGACAGCGATTGGACGTCGTTTTGCGCGGCCTCGGGTTGCGGCGGGCGCGGGGCCACGCGGGGCCGTGCGGCACCGGCGGCGGGCGCGGCGGCCGATTGCCCCATCGGCGGCATGCTGACGGCAGGCATGGGGGGCACATCGTCCTCGGCCCTGGCAGCTACCGGCCGCGCGGTTTGTTGCAATGTTTGGGGCGGCGTTTGGCGGGGCGGCGCTGCCGGAACCAAGGGGGCGGCGGGCTGGGCCACAACCTCGGCCAGCCGCAAAACCAGAACGGCCAGCCCGATCAGGCTGGGGGGGACCATCACAACCAGCGCCCCCAGCATGAACCGCAACCCGTCAAACGCGGTCGATTCGGCACCGGGAAAGGCGATGATCATCACCAACGACGCAACCACCCAAACGGCGGCGGCAATCGCGGGAAGGGGTAATCCTGCCAGCGGCCCTGCGCCCCCGTTGGATGGGGCGGGTTGGGACGACTTGTCTTGCGAGGGGCTGCGAAACGGTTTCATACTGCTCTTCCCGTATTTTTATGCGGCACTTACAATGCCTTGCGCGGCCTGCGGCGGCTACCCGCCACCCCCAAACCCCCTAGGTATAGGCGATATTGAGGACTTCGTAGTTCCGGTCCCCACCGGGGGTGCGAACCTCGACACTGTCGCCGACATCTTTGCCAATCAGCGCCCGTGCGAGGGGGGATTTGATGTTCAGCCGACCGCTTTCGATGTCGGCTTCGTATTCGCCAACGATTTGATAGGCCTTTTCTTCGTCGGTCTCTTCGTCGACCAACGTCACTGTAGCACCGAATTTGATCGAACCCGACATCCGCGACGGGTCAATAACCTCGGCCAGCGAAATCACGCTCTCCAGCTCTTTGATACGGCCTTCGATGAAGGACTGCTTTTCTTTGGCCGAATGGTACTCTGCATTCTCGGACAGGTCGCCGTGGGCGCGTGCTTCGGCGATGGCCGCAATGATGGCGGGCCGCTCGACCGACTTCAGTTGTTTCAGCTCAACATCCAGTTTGTCGAAACCGGCGCGGGTCAGCGGAATCTTTTCCATGGTCCTCATGCTCGTTGGGCCGGATTTTTCCGGCATGCGTTATGTTCATAACGCGCCCAATCACGGGGAAGTCAAGGGCAGAGGCTGTTTTTCAAGGGGTTTGGGCGGATCGGCGGGGTGCGCTGGGGGCGCGCAGGTTGTGCGTGCCGGCCCCCTCGGGTAACGACGACATACCATAGCTGCATGCCAGAAAACCATAGGGCCGCCAGATGCCGAACGACCAGCAAATCGAACGCGACGTGATGGAATACGACATCATCATCGTGGGTGCAGGCCCAGCGGGGCTGGCGGCGGCGATCCGGTTCAAGCAGCTTTCGCCGGATTTGTCGGTGGTCGTGCTGGAAAAAGGGTCCGAGGTTGGCGCCCATATTCTCTCTGGTGCGATCTTGGACACGGCCGCGCTGACGCGCCTGCTGCCCAATTGGCGCGAACGTAGCGCCCCCATCACACAGCCCGTCACCGAAGATCACATGCTGCTGCTGGGCAAATCTGGCCAGATCGCCCTGCCACAAGCCCTACTGCCCCCGCTGATGCACAACGACGGTAATTTCATCGTCTCGATGGGCGAGGTCACGCGCTGGATGGCGGCCGAGGCCGAGGCCATGGGTGTCGAGGTTTTCGCCGGCATGGCGGCCAGCGCGCTGATCTATGACGAGGCGGGCGCGGTGCAAGGCGTCGTCGCCGGCGAATTCGGGCGGATCAAGGCTGACGGCATCCCCGACGGTATCCCGGGCCCGCAATACGAACCCGGTGTCGCCCTGCACGGCAAATATACCCTGCTGGCCGAAGGCGCGCGCGGGTCGCTCTCCAAACAGGTCATCGCCCGCTACCAGCTGGATGGCGCGGCGGACGTGCCGAAATTCGGCCTCGGGTTGAAAGAGCTGTGGGAAATCGACCCTGCCCACCACGTGCCGGGCCGCGTTGTGCACACGTTGGGCTGGCCGCTGGGCCTGCGCAATACGGGGGGCGGGTTTCTTTATCATGCCGCAGGCGGGCAGGTGTCGGTTGGCATGATCGTCGATCTGAACTACGCGAACCCCTATCTGGACCCGTATCAAGAATTCCAACGCTTCAAGCATCACCCCGCGATTGCGGCAGTGCTGAAGGGTGGCAAGCGCATCGGCTATGGTGCCCGCGTGGTGACCAAGGGGGGCTTCCAGTCGATCCCGCAGTCGGCCTTCCCGGGGGGGATGTTGCTGGGCTGCGCGGCGGGGCTGGTGAACCTGCCCCGCATCAAGGGCAACCACAACGCGATGCAATCGGGGATCGAGGCTGCCGAAGCCGCCTTTGCCGCGCTGGAACAGGGGCGGTCGGGCGATGCCGTCGCCGCCTATGACGATGCGCTGCGCAACGGCCCCGTGGGACAAGACCTGCGCCCCGTGCGCAATATTGCGCCATTGAATGGACGCTTTGGCCTGCTGGGCGGGCTGCTGCTGGGCGGGGCCGAGATGTGGTGTCAAACCCTGCTGAAATGGTCGCCCTTCGGCACGTTGCGCCACGGCAAAACCGACGCCGCCGCGACCGAGCCTGCCGCCCGCCACCAGCCCATCGCCTACCCCAAGCCCGACGGCATCTTGTCGTTCGATCGCGCCACGAATCTGGCCTATTCCGGCACCAACCACGCCGAGGACGAGCCCAGCCACCTGCATCTGGCCGATCCCTCCGTACCGATCGCCGTGAACCTGCCGCGCTTTGCCGAACCCGCCCAACGCTATTGCCCCGCCGGCGTTTACGAGGTGATTACCGATGCCGATGGCCCGCGTTTTCAGGTGAACGCGCAAAACTGTGTGCATTGCAAAACCTGCGACATAAAAGACCCGTCGCAAAACATCACATGGGTCACGCCGCAGGGGGGTGAGGGGCCGAATTACCCCGGAATGTAGCGCGGCAATCCGCCCCGATCGCGCCGTCAACGCGGCTGTGCATTGCGACCGCGCGCGTTGACGCCTAACCTTATGAAAAAAGGGCAGGAGCACAGCGTGCCATTTGCGATTCGTTCTTTACGGGCACGACCCTCGGCAATGTCGACGGCGATCTTGTCGGCGGTGATGGCTTTGGCGCCGGGCCTCTGGGCTTTGGCGCAGGATGCGCCCATTGATCGCGGGGCCTATCTGGCTGGTCGCGTCGCAGCGATACACGACGATTTCATCGAAGCCGCCCCATGGCTGAAACAGGCGCTGCAGGCTGATCCGACGAACATGTCGATCGCCAGCGATGCCTTGGCCACCACGCTGGGCGCGGGCGACCGCGAGAGCAGCGTTGCACTGGCGCAGACCATTACTGCAGCGGGCCACAGCAACCAGTTGGCCAACACCGTGCTGCTGGCACAAGCCGTGATCGATAGCGATTGGCGCCGCATGTACCAGCAGCTGGAAGCAGGCTATTCCGCCGGCCCGATGATCGACGGCCTTGCCCGCGCATGGGGTCATCTGGGGCTGGGCGAGACAGCCGATGCCCTGTCGGCCTTTGACGAGATGATAGAAAACCCGCCCGCGCGAGTTGTTGCCCAGTTTCACAAGGGCTTGGCGCTGGCCATGATGGGCGATTTCGAAGGCGCGAACGCCGCCTTGTCGCAACCCATGGCCGATGGGATCAGCATGACCGGCCCCGCCGTTCTGGCTTTGGCCGAGATCCGCAGCCAGCTGGATGACAATGCGGGCGCCATCGCGGTTCTGGACGACTTTTTCCACGACTACCCCCTGCCCGAGGCGCAAGAGCTTCGCGCCCGTCTGGTCGCGGACGAGGCGGTGCCGTTCACCCGTCTGCGCACCCCCGCGCAGGGCGTTGCCGAGGCGCTTTATGCGCTGGCCCAGGTGGCCGCGCAAAGTGACGACCGGTTCGTCACGCTGCTTTACTCGCGCCTGACGACATGGATCGACCCGACACATGATGGCGCGCAACTGGGCGTCGCGCGCATCCTGGCCGACCTTGGCAATCTGGAACTGGCCGAGGCCGCCTATGCCGCAGTCCCCGCCGATTCACCCAACGCGAATGCGGCCGCGATGGGTCGCGCGCTTTTGCTGGCCGACCACGATCAGGTCGAAGACGCCATTCCGATTGTGACCGATCTGGCCGCCGCCAACCCGCAAAACCCCAGTTACAACGCGGTTCTGGGCGGCTTGCAGCGCAGCCTTGGCCGCAATGCCGAGGCGGTCGCCGCCTATAGCGCAGCAATCGACGCAACACCCGAGGGCGGCAATCGCTGGCCGCTGTTCTTCAACCGCGCCGTCAGCCACCACCAACTGCGCGACTGGCCGCAGACCGAGGCCGACCTGCGCGCCGCACTGACCGAGGCGCCTGACCAGCCGCTGATCTCGAACTATCTGGGATATCTGCTGATCGACCGCAACGAACAGCTGGACGAAGGTCTGGGGCTGATCCAACGCGCAATTGCCGCTGACCCGAACAACGGTGCGATCGTCGACAGCCTCGGCTGGGCGTATTTCCGGCTGGGCCGCTACGACGAGGCCGTTGTCCAGTTGGAACGCGCCGTCACGCTGGAGCCTGTGGAATACGAGATCAACGACCACCTTGGCGACGCCTATTGGCAGGTCGGGCGCAAGCGCGAGGCGCGTTTTCAATGGCAGCGCGCCCTGTCGTTCGCCACCGGCCCCAACGCCCCCCAAGATATGGAGCCCGAGACAATAGAGGCGATTCGGGACAAGCTGCACAATGGCCTGCAAGCGCCCGAAAGCGTAGCGGAAAGCGACGGTTGACCGGATGTTGAAGCGTTTCTTCTCGTTCCTGCGCCGCCGTGGTGCTCCCGCCGAACCGCTGGTGGTGCCGAACGCCGCCCGCCCCGTCGCTGCCCCCGTGCCGCTGCAGGAATTCGCCCCCGCAAAGCTGAACTTGGCCCTGCATGTGACGGGCCAGCGGCCTGACGGCTACCACCTGCTGGATAGCATCGTCGCCTTTGCCAGTATCGGGGACGAGATCACCGTTATTCCCGCGCAAACGCTGTCGCTGACCATCATCGGCCCCTTTGCCCATCGGGTGCCAGCGGGCGCCGATAATCTGGTGCTGCGCGCCGCCGAAACGCTGCGGCGCGTGCGCAATGTCGATAAAGGCGGCGCGATAAAACTGAACAAGCTGCTGCCGACGGCGGCGGGCCTTGGCGGCGGGTCGGCAGATGCTGCGGCGGCTCTACGGTTGTTGGCGCGGTACTGGCAGGTCGAGCCGCTGCCCGCCGATCACCCCGAAGTGTTAGCCTTAGGCGCTGATGTGCCGGTCTGTCTTGGTGCGCCAACACCCCAACGCATGCAAGGCATTGGCGAAGATATCGCCCCGCTGCAAGGCATCATGCGATGCGGGCTGGTGCTGGTGAACCCCATGGTCGAGCTGGCGACGCCCGATGTGTTTGCCGCGCTGACGCAAAAAGATAACGCGCCAATTTCTCAGATTGCACCCGCAGCGGGCGATTTCGAATCGCAGGTCGCGTGGCTGGCAGGGTTGCGCAACGATCTGCAGTCGTCCGCCGAATCCCTCGCGCCCGAGGTGACCGACGCGTTGGAGACCCTACGCCGCACCCCCGGTATCGCTCATGTGGCCATGTCCGGGTCGGGCGCGACGTGCATCGGATTCGCACGCGATATGGGGGTTGCACGCAACGCGGCGCGGTCAATCCAGATCACCAAACAAAACTGGTGGGTCTCGCCTGCGCAGCTCCTCAGCTAAGGCGTTCGACCACGAAATCGGCCAGATCGGCCAGCATGTCGCGCAAGGGTTGGTCCGGCAACGCCTGCAGGGCCGCCTTGGCGCGGGCCGACCAACGGCGCGCCTCGGCGGCGGTTTCGGCCAATGCGCCGTGGCGCGTCATAATGCGCAGCGCCTCGGCCAGATCATCGTCGCCAACGTCACCTTTGCCGATGGTCCGCTCCCAAAAAATGCGTTCGTCGGCGTCGGCTTGGGCCAGCGCGTAGATCACCGGCAGGGTCAGCTTGCCTTCGCGCAGGTCGTCGCCGCGGTTTTTGCCGATGGCATCGGTTCCCGTATAATCCAGCAGGTCGTCGGCGATCTGGAAGGCAATCCCCAGCGCGTCACCGTAATCGTGCATCGCCTGCACCTGCGCCGCGCTGACATCGGCCAGCATCGCGCCGACCTTGGTGGCCGCCGAAAACAACGCAGCCGTTTTGCCGCGCGCCACGCGGATATAGGTGTCGGCGGTCGCGCCCAGATCGCGGGCGGTGGTCAGTTGCAGCACCTCGCCCTCGGCAATCGTGGCCGAGGCATCGGCCAGCGCCGCCAAAATCGGCATCGACCCCGTAACCGTCATCAACTGAAACGCGCGCGAGAACAAATAGTCGCCCACCAGAACCGACGACATATTGTCCCACAGCAGGTTCGCCGTGGGGCGCCCGCGCCGCTGCTTGCTTTCATCCACCACATCATCATGCAGCAACGTGGCGGTGTGGATGAATTCCACTGTCGCGGCCAGATGGATATGGTGCGGCCCCGTATACCCGCACAGCCGCGCCGCAGCGACGGTCAGCATCGGGCGCAAGCGCTTGCCGCCAGCGTCGATCAGGTGGGCCGAAACCTGCGGAATGCGCGGGGCATAATCCGACTGCATGTAGTCGTGCAGCGTCTGCGTCACCTGCGCCAGATCATCCGAAAGCGCGGCGGCAAGGCGGTCATGCGGTTTCAACGCTGCATCAAGGGTCATCTGGCGTCCTTAAGACTGTTGCGTTCATGGGTATAATGCGGGCAGATCAGGGCGTAAACCACGGTAAATGCAGGTCTGTCGTGACTGTGACCGAAGATGACTTTTTGGGCGGTCGGCTGCGGATCACGCAGCCTGCCATGGGCTTCAGGGCGGGGGTCGATGCCGTCTTGCTGGCGGCGGCGTGCCCCGCGACCAGCGGCGCACGCGTGCTGGAACTGGGCTGCGGTGTCGGCACAGCGCTGCTGTGCGTCGGCACACGCGTGCCAGCGCTGCACCTGACAGGGGTAGAGGTGCAGCCCGAATATGCCGACCTTGCCCGCCAGAACGCCGCCGCAAACGGACTGCCGGCCACCATCGTCACCGCCGATTTGGCCGCACTGCCCGCAGACCTGCGGCAGATGCAATTCGACTGCGTGCTAATGAATCCGCCCTATTACGATCGCGCGCGGTCTACCGCTGCGGATGACGCGGGCCGCGACCGCGCCCTTGCCGGCGCACGGATGGAGGATTGGATCGCCACCGCTGCCCGCCGCTTGGCCCCGCGCGGCCAGTTGACGCTGATTCAGCGAATCACCAGCTTGCCTGAAGTTCTGGCCGCAACACAAGGAAAGCTGGGCTCTATTTCCATCCTACCGCTGGCCGCGCGCACAGGGCGCACCCCCGAGCTGTTTTTGATGCGCGCAACCAAAGGCGGGCGTGCAGATTTTCGCCTGCTGGCTGCCCGCATTATGCACAGTGGCGCGCATCACACCCAAGGTGCTGATTATACGGATGAAATCGAAGGGGTACTACGGCGCGGTGACGCGCTGGACTGGCGATGACGGGCCGCTCACGCCATATCGCGAATATTTTCCATGACAGAATTGTAAAACCGTGCTGCAATTCGGACGGGGCCCCTCAACCGCAACTGCATTAAAAGGGAGTATCCGACCATGGCAGTGTCCGCACATATCGAAGAGCTGCGACGTAAGCACAAGGTACTATCCGAGACCGTCGAAGCGGAACAGAAAAAACCTGCGCCCGATGGAATGGCCATCGCCCGCCTGAAGAAACAGAAGCTATTCTTGAAGGAAGAAATAGGCCGGCTGCAACTGCAGTGACCTAGGGCTTCCGTCGCGCGCTGGATGCGATTGCAGCGCCCAGCGTGATCAGAACAGCCGCTGCAAGCAGGCTCCAACCCGGCCTGCTTGCCCCCGAAACTACAAGTAGCGCCGTGGACAGCAACGGCGCTGCATAAGCTGCGACGCCAAGCAGCTGGATATCGCCGCGCTTCATGCCGATGTCCCACACGAAGAACGCAAGACCCACGGGGCCCAGCCCTAGCGCGATGACCGCGCACCATTGGCCTGCGTCTTGCGGCCAGATTGTCGGCTCTAGCCCGATGTGGGCCAGGGCCGACAGCACCGACGTGGCCAGACAGAATACTGCAACCGCCCCCGTCGGCACGCCGGAAAACGCGCGTGCCCCGACGGAGTAAATGGCCCAAACGACAGCCGCGGCGATCGCCAGCAAATATCCCAGCGCGGCCTGCGTCGACAGGCCCGCGCCGATCCCGCCGCCGATCACCAACGCCGCCCCGCAAAACGCCAGCAGCGCCCCGACGATATGGGGCGTGCCCAGCCGCTCGCCGGGTAGTAGGCCGGACAGCAGCACAATCAGCAGCGGCCAAAGGTAGTTCAACAGCCCGGCCTGTGCGGGGGGCGCCATGCGCAGGGCAGAAAAGTACAGAAAGTGGTATCCGAACAATCCCACGGTGCCAAAGACATAGGCACGCAACGGCACCGCCCGCAGCGCTTTGAACTCGCCCGTTGCGCACAGCCAGACAACTCCCACCGCACCCCCTATGGCAAAGCAGATCGCATTCAGCAGCAGAGGCGGCACGCTGCCCGAAGCGACGGTCAGCACAGCCAATGTCGACCACAGCAAAACCGCGCCGAACCCGATAATCGTTGCCAAATTGCGCGTCATGCTGCCCCCTGCGTTCGCCCCACAAGGGGGCGCGGGCGGGGGTTTGTCAACCGTTGCGATCGGATGGGGTAGCGGTCGGAACACCGAAAAGGTAGCCCTGCAAGCAATCAACGCCCAAATCCTGCAAGAACGCTGCTTCTTCAATCGTTTCAACACCTTCGGCGACGGCGAACATCCCGAACTGGTGGGCGACAGATAGCAGCGCCTCGGTGACGACCTGATTGTCGGGCGAGGTGTGAATACCGCGAATAAAAATCGTGTCGATCTTGACCATGTCGAACAGGAAGTCGCGCAGGTATTTGAAAGCGGTCAGCCCCGCCCCAAAATCGTCCAGCGCAAAGGTGATCCCGTGCGGGCGGAACTCGGCCATAAAGCGGATCACCACTTCGGGCATCAGCATGGCGGAATTCTCGCTGATCTCCAGTATCAACCGCTCGCCGATGCGGGGGGTCTGGCGCATCCCCTCCTCGAGCGTGCGGCGAAAGGTGCCATCGCCGATGGAGCGCGCCGACATGTTGATCGCCAGCCGCATATGCGGGTTGCTGCGCAGCATATGCAGCCCCAGCCGCAGCGCGATCGCGTCAATATCCCGCGCCATGCCGGTCTCCTCGACCGCGCCCATAAAGCTGCCTGCGGGGATCATTCGTCCCTCTTCGTCCAACAGACGGATCAGCCCCTCGTGAAAGGCGGTTCTGCGACTGCCCGCAGCCGCAACAACGGGCATGAAAACCAAACGCGCGCGATCCAAGGCCAGCGCCTCGGTGACCATGCGGGGAATATCCGCGTCGCGGATGGCCAAGGCGTGTTGCAGAGGATTGGCGGGATGGATGCGGGCCAGCGCCTCGGCCGAGGTATCAAAGGCGGGCATAGGTCACTCCGATATTCCTGTGTCGGGGTGCAGCCTGCGCGGTGAATCAGAATAAATCGTAAATCAGCGACTTTGCTTAAAACTTTAGGAATCGTTCCAACGCTTCAGCGCGGCCTCATCTTCGCAGCGGGCTTGCACCCAATCGGCGCCCTGCCCCGTGACTTCCTTCTTCCAGAACGGCGCACGCGATTTCAGATAATCCATCAGAAATTCAGCAGCTTCGAAGGCAGCGGCACGGTGGCGGGAGGCGGTCGCAACCATCATAATCTGCGCGCCAGCCTGCAAGACGCCATAGCGGTGGATCACCAGCACGTTAACCAAGTTCCAACGTTCCGCTGCTTTTTCAGCAGCCTCGCGCAGGGCCAGTTCGGTCATGCCGGGGTAATGCTCGACTTCCAGCATCTGCAGCCCGCCCGCCACGTCGCGCACAAGGCCGCTAAAGCTGACGACGGCCCCCGCGCCACCCGCAGCAGCGGTAAAAGCGTTCAGCTCGGCCCCCGCATCGAAGGGCGCTTCTTGCACGCGGATGTCCATCATAGCCCCCTTAGCCGCCCGTCATTGGCGGAAAAAACGCAATTTCGCGCGCGCCCGCGATAGGCGCATCAAGCTCGACCAGTTCCTGGTCGGCGGCGGCGCGAATAGCGCTGCGATCGGCAAAAGCGCTGGCGTGGCCTGCGCTGCGCGCGGCCAGCTCGTCCATCAGCGCGCCCACTGTGGTCGCTTGCGGGGCCAGTTCCTCTTGTCGCAGGCCGATCCGCTCGCGCAGCCACGCAAAATAGAGGATGTTCATTTCGGCCCCCGCAGGAACGGCATCGCCTTTTGCAGGTAATCGGCGCCGGTCAGCAGCGTCAGCACGGCCGCCACCCATATCAGCAGCACGCCAAGGCCCCAGAAGAACCCGCCACCAACGGCCATCCCCAACAGCAGCAGCGCGATCGAAACCATCTGCGCGGTGGTTTTCCACTTGGCCAATTGGGTCACCTGCAGCAGCTTGGCATCGGCCCCCAGAAACTCACGCAGGCCGGACACGAACGTCTCGCGGAACAAGATAATCGTCGCGGGGAACAGCAGCCAGCCGTTCATCCCCGATGCGCCCACAATGACCAGCAGCGCCAGAACGACCATAGCCTTGTCGGCGATGGGGTCCAACATGGTGCCGAACTTGCTTTGCTGGTTCCACTTGCGCGCCAGATAGCCATCGAACCAGTCTGTCACGGCAGCCGCGACGAACAGCAAAAAGGCGACAATCGCCGCCGGGCGGCCATCGCAGACCAGATAGACCAGCGGCACCAGCGGCGCGGCCAGCATACGCAGAACGGTCAGGATATTCGGAATGGTCCAGGTCATCTTGTCCCCCAAAGTTGCCCCTGCATGCGGCGCGGCCACAGGCGTGTCAAGCGATCAGCCCTTGGCATGGAAATAGTTATAGATCTTCTCGGCCAGCGCATCCGAGATTCCGGGGGCGGCCTTCAAATCTTCGAGGTGGGCGTTCGCAACGTCCTTGGCGCTGCCAAAATGCTGCAGCAGCGCGCGTTTGCGCGTGGGGCCGACGCCGCCGATGTCGTCCAGCGCATTGCTGGTGAAGGCTTTGGCCCGCTTGGCGCGGTGGGTGCCGATGGCAAAGCGGTGCACCTCGTCGCGCAGACGCTGGATGAAATAGAGCACAGGATCGTTGTGGCGCAGCGCCATCACGGGGCGACCTTTGCGGTAGAATTCCTCTTTCCCTAGATCGCGATCCTCGCCCTTGGCAATGCCGATCATGGCGATATCCTCGACCCCCAATTCGTTCAGCACCTCGTGCACAGCCGAGACCTGCCCCGCGCCGCCATCGATAAACAGCAGGTCGGGCCATTCGGGGCTTTCGCGGTCGGGATCCTCGCGCAGCAGGCGCTGGAAGCGGCGGGTCAGCACTTCGCGCATCATGCCAAAGTCGTCGCCGGGCGTCGTGTTCGGGTCTTTGATATTGAACTTGCGGTACTGGTTCTTTTCAAACCCATCGGGGCCGGCCACGACCATCGCGCCAATCGCATGCGCCCCTTGGATGTGCGAGTTGTCGTAAAGCTCAATCCGGCGCGGGGGCGCATCCAGATCGAATGCGGTCGCGATCCCTTCCAGCAGACGGCGCTGAGTCGCGGTTTCGGACATGCGCCGCGCCAGGCTTTCGCGCGCGTTGCGCAGCGCGCCTTCGACCAATTCAGCACGCTCGCCCCGCTGGGGGACTGCGATCTCCACCTTGCGCCCGACCTTTTCCGATAGCGCGGCGGCCATCAGGTCGGGGTCATCCAAGCCCTGCGACAGCAGCACGACCCGCGCGGGGTCGCGGTTGGTGTAGAACTGGCCGACGAACGATTCCATCACCTCGCCCGCATCGGTTTCATCGTTCAGTTTGGGGTAGAAATCGTGGTTGCCCCAGTTCTGGTTCGCGCGGATGAAAAACACCTGCACGCAGGCCTGCCCGTGCTCCATGTGCAAGGCGATGACGTCAGCCTCGGGGACGGTGCGGGGGTTGATGCCCTGCGATGTCTGCACGGCGGTCAGCGCACGGATACGGTCGCGCAGCGCAGCGGCGCGTTCAAATTCCATCGCCTCGGACGCGGCCGCCATTTCTGCGCCAAGCCGTTCCTGAATGGCGGCGCTGCGCCCTTGCAGGAACATCTTCGCCTCGGCAACTTCGGCGGCGTAATCCTCTTGGCTGATTTTACCGACACACGGGGCAGAGCAGCGCTTGATCTGGTGCAGCAGGCACGGCCGCGTGCGGTTGTTGAAGGTAGCATCTTCGCACACGCGCAGCTGGAACGCCTTTTGCAACTGGTTCAACGTGCGGTTCACCGCAGTGGCACTGGCGAAGGGCCCGAAATAATCGGCCTTATCGTTGCGGGCACCGCGATGCTTGGCGATCTGCGCAAAGGGGTGATCGCGGCTAATGCGGATATTGGGAAAGCTTTTGTCGTCGCGCAGCAGCACGTTGTAATGCGGCTTGAGCTGCTTGATCAGATTCTGTTCCAGCAGCAGGGCCTCGACCTCGGTCTTGGTCGTCAGGAACATCATCGCGCGGGTTTCGCGGATCATGCGGTCAATGCGCGCGGAATGGCCGCCCTCGCGCGCATAGTTCGACACGCGCGCCTTCAGGTTCTTGGCCTTACCCACATACAGCACGCGCGATTCGCCATCCAGCATCCGATAGACACCGGGCGAGCCATCCAGCCGCTTGACGTAATCGGCAATCAACAGACGCCCGATCAGGGGTTCGTCACTCATGACTGTAAAACCCTGTGGATCTGCGGCCCGAAAGCCTGTGGATAACTATGGGATAAGCTGTGCATGGCCTGCCTGAACGTCGACTGCTGCACTATCTAGTCATTCCGAACGAAAAGGGAACTACTCGACACCCAGAATATCTGGGGTTTGCCATGCCAAGTGCTGCCCGCCGTCGGTCGCCAGCATCTGGCCGGTCACACCCGGCGCATCCAG
Organism: Ketogulonicigenium robustum; assembly: GCF_002117445.1. Lineage (NCBI taxonomy): Bacteria > Pseudomonadati > Pseudomonadota > Alphaproteobacteria > Rhodobacterales > Roseobacteraceae > Ketogulonicigenium > Ketogulonicigenium robustum. Next base: position 369,303 of record NZ_CP019937.1, on the reverse strand, counting down.
AAAATAGCCCAGCGCGGCACAGATATCCTCGGGGTTCGAGCCACGCTGCAGCACGGTTGCGGCGCGTTGGCGGGCAAAATGGTCTTCGGATTGCCGCCCCCCGCGCAGCGTCGGGCCGGGGCCGATGGCATTCACACGCACATCGGGGGCCAGTGCTTGCGCGGCGGTACGCGTGAACGCCCATAGGCCCATCTTGGCGATGGTGTAGGACATGAATTCGGGCGTCAACTTGTGAACGCGCTGGTCAATCATATTGACGACGACGGCCTGCGCCACAGGCTCGCCGCGCATGTCGGCTACGGCTTTGGGGGCCTGGGCGGCAAAGTGCTGGGTCAGCACAAACGGCGCGCGCAGGTTGGATTCGATATGCCGATCCCAGCTGCTACGCGTGGCGGTGGTGATATTGTCGTATTCAAAGATCGAGGCGTTGTTCACAAGGCACGTCAGCGGCCCGCCCAGCGCTTCGGCGGCGCGGGCGACCAATGCCTCGACCTCGGCCTCGACCAGCAGGTCGGCTTGCAGCGCCACCGCCTTGCGGCCCAGCGCGGTGATGGCGGCGACGGTTTCATCCGCCCCCGCGCGCGAGGATGCATAATGCACCGCCACATCAAACCCGCGCTGACCCAGATAAATGGCCATCGCCTGCCCCAACCGCGCCCCAGCGCCGGTGACCAAAGCCCGCATCAGTTCCCCCGCTTGCAATCACACCTGCGCGCCAGCAGCGGCTTGCCGCAGGCGGTGCAGGTTTTCGTCAGTTTCGGCTGTTTGCCCATCCATTTCATGACCTGAGCGGTCACCATGGCCAGCAAGACCATCCCCGCCAGAAACACGATCATGATTTTCAACAGCATCAGCCCGTCCTTATTTGCGCAGCCGCCATCCGGTGCGGAAGATCAGCCATACAATACACAGGCAGAACGCCAAAAACAGGCTGATCGCCACAAGGCTGGCCACTATCGGCACATCGGCATGGCCAAAGAACGCCCAGCGGAAGCCTGAAATCAGGTAAACCACCGGGTTGAACATGCTGACCACCTGCCACGCGGGCGGCAACATCGAGATCGAATAGAATGTGCCCCCGAGAAACACCAATGGCGTCAGCACAAGGCTGGGAATCAGGCTCACTTGTTCGAAACTATCGGCCCAAATCCCTAAAACAAAGCCGAACAGGGCAAAGCTGACCGCCGTCAGCACAAAGAACAGCACCATCGCCAGCGGATGAGCAAAGTGCAGATCGACAAAGAAGGTCGAGGTCAGCAGGATGATTACGCCGATGAACATCGCCTTGCTAGCCGCCGCGCCGACAAAGCCCAGCACCACCTCGAAAAAGCTGATCGGGGCGGACAGGATTTCGTAAATCGCGCCGACAAAGCGCGGGCGGTAAATCCCGAAAGACGCGTTCGATGTGCCCTGCATGATCAGCGCCAGCATCACCAGCCCCGGCACGATGAACGCGCCATAGCTGATCCCCTCGACCGTTTGGATACGGCTGCCAATGGCGGTGCCGAACACCACGAAATACAGCGCAGTCGAGATAACGGGCGAGACGATGCTTTGGTACATCGTGCGGAAAAAGCGTTGCATCTCGCTTTGATAGATTGCCCAGACAGCACGCCAGTTCATTGCTCTGCCCCTTTCACCAGATTGATGAAAATCTCCTCGAGCGAGCTTTCATGCGTTTTCAGATCGACCATGCGCAGGCCAACCGCATTCAAATCGTTCAGCAGCGCGCGAATGCCAGTGCGCTCGGCGTGCGTGTCATAGGTGTAAAGCAGCGTGCGGCCGCCATCCTCCAGCGTCAGACCCTCGCGGGCCAACGCCTCGGGGATGGTGGAGAGGGGCGCGTCCAGCATCACACGCAGGAACTTGCGGCCCATCTGACGCATCAGCACGTCTTTATCCTCGACCAGCAGAATCTGGCCCTTGTCGATGACGGCGACGCGGTCGGCGATCGCCTCGGCCTCTTCCAGATAGTGGGTGGTAAGGATGATGGTAACGCCCTGCGCCTTCAGGTCGGCGACCAGATCCCACATGTCACGGCGCAGTTCCACGTCGACGCCCGCTGTCGGCTCGTCCAGAAACAGAATGCGCGGCTCGTGCGCCAGCGCCTTGCCGATCAGCACACGCCGCTTCATCCCGCCCGACAGCTGGTTGACGCGCGAATCCGCCTTGTCGGCCAGCGACAGCCGGTCCAGCAGGCCGCGCAGATACGCCTCGTTCGCGGGGCGACCGAACAGGCCGCGCGAATAGCGGATGGTCTGCATGACGGGTTCCCACCCGTCGATGGTCAGTTCCTGCGGCACAAGGCCGATCAGGCTGCGCGCGGCCCGATAGTCGGACTGGATGTCGTGCCCGCCGACCAGAACGCGCCCGCCCGTGGGGCGGCTGATCCCGCAAATCGATGAAATCAGCGTGGTCTTGCCTGCGCCGTTCGGCCCGAGCAGGGCCAGAATTTCGCCTTCGCCGACGGTCAGGTTCACGCCATTGAGGGCCGTAAACCCCGACGGATAGCGCTTTTGCAGGTTTTCGACCTGCAAGATGGGCGTCTTGGAATGTGTCATGTGTGTCCTTGCGGCGTCAGCCCAAAAGGCGGGCCAAACGCGAGAGGGCCAGTTCATACCCCTGCGTGCCGCAACCCGCAATAACCCCATCCGCCCGCGCCGACACGAACGAGTGATGACGGAACGCCTCGCGCTTGTGGATGTTGGTGATGTGCACCTCCATCACCGGCCCCTCGAACATGTTCAGCGCATCCAGAATCGCAACGGATGTGTGGCTGTAGGCACCGGGGTTGATGATGATCGCGGCGGCGGTCTCGCGCGCTTGCTGGATCCAGGTCACCAGTTCCCCCTCGATATTCGACTGGCGCGCCTCTAGCTGCAGACCCAGCGTCTGCGCATGGGCGGTGCTGGCTGCGATGATGTCGTCCAGCGTCTCGGCGCCGTAAATCTCGGGCTGGCGGCGCCCCAGCATGTTCAGGTTCGGGCCGTTCAGCAGCAGCACGTGTTTCATGTGGATCACCCCCCGTTTTGTTCCCCCCTTGCATGACGCATCGCGCCCACTGGTGCAAGGCGGCTGCGGCGGTTAGGGTCTGCGCATGAGTTCCGTCGCCCTTTCCCCAGATCAGGCCGAAGCGTGGGATGCCGTTGCAGCGGCCCTGCACGATACCGGCATCGACATCGACAGCCACGACATTATCGGCCCCCCGTCCGAGGTGCAGCGCACCTTGGCCGTGATCGGCAAGGCCGGATCGGGGAAAACCCTGCTGCTGGCCCAACTGACCCGCGGCCTGAAAGAGGCTGGCGCCGAGATCATTTCCGCCGATTGGGAAGGTAAGCCCCGCAAAGACAGGCGAACGCTGGCTGTGCTGGCCCCGACCAACAAGGCAGCATCGGTGCTGCGCAATCGCGGCGTGCCTGCGACCACCATCCACCGTATTTTGTACACCCCCGTCTACGATCCCGAATACGAAAAGATCGCCGAATGGCTGATCGGCCAAGGCGACCGCCCCGAACAGACCGAAGCCGTCACCGACATCCAGCTGGATCGCGCCAAGGCCAGTTATGGACAGAACGCCAGTATCCCCGCCGCACTGGCTGCCGCAGGCTTGCGCGGGTCGGATTTCATCAGCGGCTGGAAGCGGCGCGAAGACCCGCTGGATATCGGCTTCATCGACGAAAGCTCGATGCTGGACGAGCGGCAGTTGAAAGACCTGCAAGAGATTTTCCCGACACTCATCCTGTTCGGCGACCCCGCACAACTGCCCCCCGTGCAGGGCGTGGGTGGCATGGCCTTTGAAAAGCTGCCGCCCCAGCGGCGCTTCGTGCTGAACCGCATCCACCGGCAAGAGGCCGACAACCCCATCCTCGACCTTGCCCACGCGCTGGCCGACCCCGCGCTGGAATTCGACGCGTTCGACCGCATGATCGAAGACGCCGCCCGCAAGGACAGCCGTGTCGTTTATGCCAGCCGCGTCGAATCCGAACTGATGGCCCGCAGCCCTGTGTTGGTCTGGCGCAACGCCACGCGGATCCGGCTGATCCACGCCTTTCGCAACGTCTATAACGCCCCCGCCGACAGCCTGCTGCCCGGCGAGCCGCTGATCTGCGACGGGATCGAACTGCCCCAACAACATCGCAAAAAGCGCCTCGACCTGGAGGCGCGCGGGCTGATCAAGGGGGCGCAGGTCATCTACCTTGGGCCGGGCAAACGCCCCGGCTTCTCGCGCCTGCATGTGATGGGGGCCGAAGACCCGCGCCTTGGCGCATCCAGCATCGTGAAAATCGAACAGGTGGGCGAGGAAGAACCTTTCATTCCCTACGCCGCCAAAATGGGGGCGACCTTTCTGCACGGGGCAGCCGTGACGATCCATAAATCGCAAGGGTCGCAATGGGATACGGTGCAGGTCTTTGCCCCCGACATTCTGGCCGCCGCCCGCGCGGGCCGGAACGAGGCTGGCCAACCCCTGTGGAAGCGCTTGGCCTATGTCGCCATCACGCGGGCCGAGCGCGAGCTGCGCTGGGTGACCCGCTATGCCCTATCGCGTCCCGCGGCCCCGCTATCGGTCACAGATCTGGACATCGCGCCCGCCCCCTTCGCCCTGACCGCCGAGGAATCTAACTGACCAACAGCTTTTGCTGTTCGTTTTCGGGCACCACCCCCTCGACCGGCTGAGCGGGCCCCTCGCCAAAGTGGTGTTCGATCGACGCGGCGTAGAATCGCAGCACATCGGTGTCGGCGCCGCGCACCACCAGATCGGCACCGCTTTCGCGGATGATGTGGCGTTCGAACAAAATGGCCAACGCGTCGTCGACGATCACCGTCGGGCCGCGCCGCATCAGGAACGCACCGGTATCTTGCAGGCGGGCCAGATCGGCGCTGACGGCAGCCACCAGCTTTGCCCGCGTCGGTGCATCGATTCGCAGCAGGGCACGCGCCACCAGCGGCACAGGCGTCACCGGCATCACATCGCGAATGCGGGCCATCAGAATATCCGCAATGTGCTGCGTCATGCCGGCCCCGCCCTGCGGCGCGGCAGCCGCCAGCGACAGCGGCGCGCCAAAGGCGACTGTGGCCGAGCCGAAGCCCCGAAACCGCAGCGTCATCCGCTGCGCCAGATGGCTGGCCATCGCCCAAAGGCCGCGCAAAATCGGCGGGCGGAATTTGCGTATACCCGAATGATCGGCCGCAATCAGAAAGCGATCTTCCAATATGCGATCGTAGTTGATCGCCACCGGCACGAAAACGACATTGCGCATCCCCGGGCAGTAACTCTCGACCTGATAGGAAAACAGACCCAGCTTCGCTTTGGCCTGATGCCCGTCCAACGACAGGCCGCCTTCGGGGAAGAAGGCCTGTGTAACCCCGCCTGCCGTCGCCATCTGGACATAGCGTTCCAAAACGCGGCGATAAAGCGCCCCGCGCGCGCGGCGGCGGATGAAATAAGCCCCCATTGCGCGGATCAGCCACGATAGTGGCCAAACGCGGGCCCATTCCCCCACCGCATAGGATACCGTGGTCGACCCCGATACCAGCCACGTCACCAGAATATAGTCCATGTTCGAGCGGTGATTGACCACGTAGATGACTGTCGCATCAGGATCGAGGCTTTCGAACTGCGCTGCCGCATCGCCCCCCACCCGCACCCGATAAAGCGTGCGCGACAGCCAGCGCGCGATTCGCAGCCCCAGCGAGAAATAGACCCGTGCTGAAAAAGCAGGCACTATTTCGCGCGCATAATCACGTGCACGCGCAAACGCGACGGCTTCGGGCATATTATTTGTGCGTGCATGTTCAACCACCTGCGCGACGACCTCGGGGTCGTAGATCAGGCGCTGGATCATGTCATGACGCTCGGCCAGCTTGAACGGCTCGATCGGGCGCGGCAGGCGCGCATTCACCTGCGCGACAACCCGTTCCATTCGTTTACGAAAAAACCAGCGCACGGACGGAAACAGAAAATGCGATGCAAACGTGACCGCTGCAAATAGCACAATCAGAATCAGCAGCCAAAGCGGAACGGAAACAGTCTGGGTCATGGCCGGACCGTGCCACCCCCGCCGCACAAGGTAAACCGGTAACAGCGCAAGGCGCGCCGCTCGGGCAAAGCCTCAGCGAAAGATAGGGTCGTTATATTTTTCTTGATAAACACGACAGGCTATGTCGTAATTTAAGTATCAAGCAAGGCACGCAGCAACGCCAGCCTTCGGTTCACGTGGAGTTTGAAGATGTATCGCACTGTTCGCACCGGAACCCACGCGCTCGCTCAGGGCCGCTTCGTCCGCACATTGCGCGACGGCCGGATTGAGATTGACGCAGGCAATCGCCGCATTATCGGCACCGCCCTTGACGCAAACGAGGCTGAACAACCCTCGGCTTTCGTGCGCGCGCTGTCCTCGCTCAGCCTGTCGCGCGGGTTTGCATGGATGGCGGCTGCCGTCGGCCTGTCGATGGCCGCAACTGCGCCCGCAGCCCCCCTGCACGCGCAAGAACTGCTGAACGTCAGCTATGACCCCACCCGCGAACTTTACCGTGAATACAACGAGTTGTTCGCCGAATGGTGGACCGCGCAGGGCAACCCTGCACCGACCCTGCGCCAATCGCATGGCGGATCGGGCGGCCAAGCCCGCGCAGTTGTCGACGGGCTGGAAGCGGGTGTCGTCACACTGGCACTGGCGGCTGACATCGACACGATCAGCAGCATGACCGGAAAAATTCCCGCCGACTGGCAGACCCGCCTGCCGCACAATTCGTCGCCCTACACTTCGACCATCGTGTTCCTTGTCCGCGAGGGTAACCCCAAAGATATCACCGACTGGGACGATCTGGTGCGCGATGATGTCGAAGTGATCACCCCCAACCCCAAGACATCGGGCGGGGCGCGCTGGAACTTCATGGCTGGCTGGGCGTGGGCGCTGAAAGAATTCGACGGCGACGAAACGCAGGTGCGCGACTACATGGGCCAGATGCTGCGCAACGTGCCGGTGCTGGATACCGGCGCACGCGGCGCGACCAACACCTTCGTGCAACGCGGCTTGGGCGATGTGCTGCTGGCTTGGGAAAACGAGGCGTTCCTTGCGCTGGCCGAACAAGGCGAAGGCGCGTTCGACATTATCGTCCCCTCGGTCTCGATCCTTGCGGAACCGCCGGTGTCGATCGTCGATGGCAACCTGAAAACCGACGCCGACCGCGCGCTGGCGACCGCTTACCTCGAGCATCTTTATTCGCCCGAAGCGCAGGCACTGGCGCTGAAACATTACTATCGCGCATGGGATACCTCGGCCGCGACAGCCGAAGATCTGGCCCGCTTCCCCGCACTTGATCTAGTCACTATTGACGAACTGGGCGGATGGGCCAAAGTTCAACCAGACTTCTTTGGAAACGGCGGAATTTTCGACCAAATTTACGAGGAATAAGATGAAGGTAAGCCTCAGGCGCACCCCCTCACCGATGCCAGGCTTCGGCCTGACATTCGGTGTGACCCTGACGATGTTATCCATCGTTGTCCTCTTGCCTCTGGCCGCGCTTTTAGGGCGCGGCTTTACTGTAGGCTTGGGTGAGCTTTGGACCATGGTAAATTCGCGGCGCATTTGGGCCGCTTTGACACTTTCATTTCGTGTGGCCTTTATTGCGGCCCTGATCAATCTGGTTTTCGGCCTGCTGCTGGCATGGGTTTTGGTGCGCTACCGCTTTTTCGGTCGCAAGCTGATTGACGCCGCAGTCGACCTGCCCTTCGCGCTGCCGACCGCCGTTGCCGGTATCGCGCTAACGGCGCTTTATGCACCGAACGGCTTTTTCGGGCAGTTCCTGGGGCAGTTCGGCATTCGCATCGCCTATACTGAAATCGGCATCTGGATCGCACTGGTGTTTATCGGGCTGCCTTTCGTCGTGCGCACCGTGCAACCCGTGATCGAGGAGCTGGAGCGCGACGTCGAGGAGGTCAGCGCCACGCTGGGTGCCAGCCGCTTCTACACCCTGCGCCGCGTCATCCTCCCCACATTGGCGCCCGCCCTGCTGACGGGCTTTGCCTTGGCGCTAGCGCGCTCGGTCGGGGAATATGGATCGGTCATCTTCATCGCGGGTAACCTGCCCTTCCAAACCGAAATCGCCCCCCTCCTCATCGTCATCCGGCTAGAGGAGTTCAATTACGATGCAGCGGCCGCCATCGGCATCGCCATGCTGGTGATTTCCTTTGCCATGCTGCTGGTGATCAACGGCATCCAGATCTGGAGCAGAAGGAGGATCGGTCTTGTCTGAGCAATCTCATGTGACAACCGAACCGCGCGCCGTCCGCTGGGCCATTCTGGCGGTGGTGCTGGTGCTGACGGCTATCTTGCTGTTCGCCCCGCTGATCGCCGTGTTCATCGAGGCCCTCTCGCGCGGGGTCGGCGCGGCCGTCGCCTCGCTGGGGTCGGAAGATGCGCGTGCGGCGATCAAGCTGACGCTGATCGTCACCGCGATCACCGTGCCGTTGAACGCCATTTTCGGCATCGCGGCCGCGTGGGCGATAACCAAATTCGATTTCCCCGGCAAAACGCTGCTGATCACCCTGATCGACGTACCGTTTTCAGTCTCGCCTGTTGTCGCGGGGCTGGCGCTGGTGCTGCTGTTCGGCGCGAATTCGGCGCTGGGGGCATGGTTCATCGCCAATGACATGAAAATCGTCTTCGCCTTCCCCGGCATCGTGCTGGCGACGCTGTTCGTCACCTTCCCGTTCGTCGCGCGGGAATTGATCCCCGTGATGATCGAACAGGGCCGATCCGAGGAAGAAGCCGCGCTGACGCTGGGCGCGTCTGGCTGGCGGATGTTCTTTACCGTGACACTGCCAAACATCCGTTGGGCGCTGCTGTATGGCGTATTGCTGTGCAACGCCCGCGCGATGGGCGAATTCGGCGCGGTCGCGGTAATTTCCGGCAAGATCCGCGGCGAGACGACGACCATGCCGATCATGATCGAAATGCTTTATAACGAATACATGTCCGTCGCCGCCTTTTCGATGGCTGCGGTTCTGGCGCTGCTTGCGCTGGTCACCCTTGCCCTGAAATCGCTGATGGAATGGCGTTACGCCGACGTCCTCAAAGCCACGCGCCAGCACTGACAAAGGATCTGCCATGCATATCGAAATCGAAGAACTGGCCAAAGAATTCGGCACATCGCGGGCACTTCACCCAGTGTCTCTAGCGGCCCCCTCGGGTGCGCTGATAGCGCTGCTGGGGCCGTCAGGTTCGGGCAAAACGACGCTGCTGCGCATCTTGGGCGGGCTGGAAATGCCTAGTTCGGGGCGCGTCCGCTTTGACGGGCAGGATGCAACGAATATGTCGGTGCAAGACCGCCGCGCGGGGTTCGTGTTCCAGCAATATGCGCTGTTCAAGCACATGACGGTGTTTGAAAACATCGCTTACGGCCTGCGCGCACGCAAGCGCGCCGAACGCCCGACCGACGCCGAAATCGGGCGCCGCGTGAACCGCTTACTGGATCTGATCCAGCTACCCGATATCGGCACGCGCTACCCTAGCCAGTTGTCGGGCGGCCAACGCCAACGTGTGGCGCTGGCGCGCGCGCTGGCGATTGAACCGCGCGTTTTGCTGCTGGATGAGCCCTTCGGGGCACTGGATGCGAAAGTCCGCAAGGAACTGCGTCAGGGCTTGCGCGACATTCACGACGAAACCGGCCTAACCACCATCTTCGTCACGCACGACCAAGAGGAGGCCATGGAACTGGCCGATTTTGTCGTCGTCATGTCGATGGGCCGCATCGAGCAAGTTGGCAAGCCCGCAGAAATCCGCGCCAAACCGGCCTCGGACTTCGTGCGCAGCTTCATCATGTAATCAGGTGATGGGGGTAAGCGGCAGGCCCAAGGCCCCCATATCGCGCCAGTATTCGGGATAGGTTTTCGACACACAGCCCGGGTCCAGAATACGGATGCCCGTCACCTTCAACCCTGCCAGCGCAAAGCTCATGGCGATGCGGTGGTCGGAATAGGTGAAAATTGCGGCGGGCAAATGGCGACCGGCCAGTGCTGGGTCACCGTGCACTATCAAATCATCCCTCTCCTCGACCGCAAGCCCCGGCAATATCCGGTTCAGTTCGGTCGAAAGCGCACGAACGCGGTCGGTTTCCTTGACGCGCAGGTTGGCAAGGCCCGTGAAGCGCACGGGCCCGGCGTTGAACATCGCCATCACGGCCAGCGTCGGAATCGCGTCCTGCATCTGCGCGCCGTCGATTTCAGCCGGAAAATGCGGGAACTGCGCGATCATATCATAGGCGCGCGCGTCAGGCTGGTTCATTGCGGCGGGCGCGACGCCAATATCAATCGCGCCGCCGGTCATCTTTTCGGCTGCCCACAGGTAGGTCGCGGCCGAGGCATCAGGCTCGATCGCGTAATCCGTCGCGCGGTATCCGGTCGGCTGGATCAGCCAGCTCAGCCCTTCCTCTTGCTGCACCTCGGCACCAAAGGCGCGCATAACCGCCAGTGTGATATCGACGTAGCCCTGCGATCCGATGGCATCGCCGCCCACCTGCACGCGCACGGGCCACGGGGCCGCGGGCGCAGCCATCAGCAGCGCCGACACGTATTGGCTGGAAAGCGAGCCGTCGATTTTCACCTCGGCCACGCCGCCAGCGGGCGCAGACAGGCCGCCGTTAATCGTCACGGGCGGACACCCCGTCGGCGCGCTGACATCGACGCCCAGCGCCGTCAGCGCCTTGACCAGCGGTGCGATGGGGCGGCGCTGCATATGTTCGTCACCGTTCAACACCACCGTGCCATCCACAAACGCGCAAGCCGCCGTCAGGAACCGCATCGCGGTGCCGGCATTGCCCAAAAACAGTGGCTCGGATGGTGCGCGCAGAACGCCGCTCGATGTGACCGTTAGCGTCGTGCCTTCAGCGACAACATCCACCCCCATCGCGCGCAGGGCGTTGGCCATGTGGCGCGTGTCGTCACTGGTTAACGCGCCTGTCATACGGCTTGTGCCTTTGGACAGCGCCGCGACCAGCAGCGCGCGATTGGTGATCGACTTCGACCCCGGGGGCACGACCTTGCCGCGCAGCGGCTGCGGCGGCGGGGTGATATCCATGGCTGAAAGCTGGTTGTCTTGCATCTGATCCTCCTGCGGCGCCGCACTTTATAGCGGGCGCGCGAGAATTCACAATTGCAGCCAGAGGTTCACCAGCGCGGCCTCGACAGTCTCTTGCCCGCCATTTTGCACGCCGACGCGCCACAGGGCCGCGCCAGCAGCATAGGCCCCTTTGGTCAGGCCGCCGTTTTCACAGCTAGACACCGCCCGCATGGGAATCCCCGCCGCCTGCAGAACGGCCTCGAGCGCGGGGTTCGTCGGAATCGTCCCCGCCCCGAAAACGCGCAGAACCGCCGCATCCAGCTGCCCCAGCGCAGCCGCCACCATATCGGGTGGCAAACCGGGCGACAGCGTCAACACCGCCAGCCGCTTTTCGGCAAAGCGGCGCTTTTCCCACGCAGGCACCACGTCATCGCTGGGCGCACCGGCGCGGAAGGCGGCGTCGCTTTGGCTGTCGGTTTTGATCAGCCGATCGGCAGGCATCACCTGCCCGGCAAAGGCCAGCCACACCCCCGGGCCGGGCTCGGCCGCCAGCGCCAATTCAAGGTTTACTTCGGCATCCAGTTGCAGCCCCAGCGGGTGCATCGCGCCTGTCAGCACCACAGCATGAGGCCAGCCCGCAAGCGCCTGCGCCAGCGCCGCGCCGGTAAAGGCCATCGTATCCGTGCCGTGGGTGATGATGACGGGGCCGTTCTCGGCCTCGATCAAATCCAACAACTGGTTCCAGTGCACGGGGCCGACATCGGCGCTATCCAGTAGCGGTTCGAAGCTGACAACGCGCGCGCGCTTGCCCACCGCAGCCTCGACGATACCAGCGCCGGGCATCAGCCCTTCTAGGCTGGGCACCATACCAATCGTTCCACCGGTGTGAATCAGCAACATCTTTCAGCCCTCGTCGCGTGGCGCATACATGGAAAGCAGCCGAAGGGTAGGCATGGCAGCTTTGTCGTGTTTGGGCTAACGGGTTTCCCATATTTGGGCAACCCGCTGTTACGGCGCTCGCGCGCAAGCACGCGGATGCGACAGGCTTTGCCTAAGCGGCCAGCGCTTTGCGCGCCCCTGTGGCAGCCGCGAAATTCCCCGCAGCCCTTGCACGCCCCCCGTGCCGACGCTAACCCAGTGGCAACCAAACCCGTAGGTGATGAATGTCCTTATCGCAGATCGAAACAGCCCTGAAACGCATCGGCATCGACCGCTACATGATGCTTTTGGCCCTGACGGTGCTGTTGGCCAGCGTGTTCCCAGCCCGTGGCGGCTTTGCCGACATCGTGCGCGGGGCAACATACTGGGCGGTCTCGCTGCTGTTTTTTCTGTATGGGGCCAAGCTAGCCACCCAAACGATTATCGCGGGCTTTGCCAACTGGCGGCTGCAACTGGGCTGCCTGGTTGCGACATTCGTTCTGTTCCCGCTGCTGTCGCTGCTTGTGGCCCCGCTGGCGGCAGCGTTTCTACCGGCTGCAGTGGCGGTGGGGCTGATCTATATCGGGTGTATGCCGTCCACGGTGCAAAGCTCGATCGCGTTTACGTCGGTATCGAACGGCAATGTGGCGGGGGCGGTCACGGCGGCGTCGGTATCGAACCTGCTGGGGGTGATCCTCTCGCCGCTGCTGTTGATGGCGCTGATCCCCTCAGCGGCGGTCATCACGATCGAGCCGTCGGCATTTTGGAAAATCGCCCAGCAAATCCTGCTGCCCTTTGTTCTGGGCCAGCTTTGCCGCCCGTTTCTGGCCAAGCCGCTGAATAAGTACAAGCTGCCGACGATGATCGTCGACCGCGGGTCGATCCTGCTCATCGTCTATTCGGCGTTTTCGGCGGGTGTAGTGAACGGCATCTGGCATAAAATGCCCTTTGCCGCCTTCGTCGCGCTGGAACTGCTGCTGATTGCGCTGCTTGCCGTGGCAATGGGGCTGGTGATCGGCGCGGGCCGTTTGGCTGGCATGCCAAAGGCCGATCTTTTGTCGCTGTTTTATGTGGGATCGACCAAAAGCCTGGCCACGGGCCTGCCCATGGCGGGCATTTTGTTCGCAGGTCAGGATGTGTCGCTGCTGATCTTGCCGCTGATGCTGTTCCACATGACCCAGCTGGTCGTCTGCGCGGTGCTGTCGCAGCGCGTCAGGGTGTGAATGCGGTGGCGGGAACCGCAGCAACCGTGGGGATCTTCATTCCCGAGGACCTGTTTTTACAGGTGGGCGCCAGATAATCAGGCCAGAACCAGAACAGAGCCAGCTCCCTCGGAATTGCTTAAGGCCACTGGAATTGAGTCCTTACACGCGTAGAGCAGAAACCCGCCACCGACCAAGATAGTCCCCGTAGCCCCCTGCGACAAGGGAGGTGCTGGAACTTTCCCTGCGTCACGCGTAAGCCATCATCACAAGCCCCGCATGGCCATATTTTTGGGCAGGAGAGCCAGTATGTCAGACCAACCTGAAACCGATGTTCTGATCATTGGCGGCGGAATTACCGGACTTGCCGCCGCGTGGACACTGGCCGAGGCAGGCAAAACCGTCACGCTGCTCGAGGCATCGGACCGTATCGGCGGCATGATGCAGACCCTGCGCGAGGGGGATTGGCAGGCCGAGATCGGGCCAAACACCCTGTTGGCGCGCCCCGCCCTATATGAAACCTTCCAAAAGCTGGGCCTGTCGGACAGCGTCATTCTGGCCAATGGCGCGCAAGCCAAGCGCTATATAGCCAAGGGGGGGCGCCTGCATGCCCTTCCGCGCGGGCCGCTGGGCGCGTTGGCCAGCCCTTTGGCGCGCCCCGCCCTGCCCGCATTGCTGCGCGACCTGCGCGCAAAGCCCAGCACCGAGGCGGACGAGAGCATCGCCGGCTTTGCCTGCCGACATTTCGGGGCCTATGTGCTGCGGCATTTCGTCGATCCGTTCGTATCGGGCACATCGGGCGGTGATCCGGCGCGCCTGTCTGTGCGTGCTGTCATGCCCCGCCTTGTTGCCGCCGAAACCGCTGGCAGCGGGTCTGTCGTGCGCGGAATGATGGCCGCGCGGCGCGCCCCACCCGCAGCCACCATGCCGGACACATGGAAGCGGGCGCTTGTCAGCTTTCCCCAAGGCATGCAGCAACTGCCGCGCCGCTTGGCCGAGAAGTTTCAGGCCGCAGGGGGTCGTATGCTGACCAACTGCGCGGTGGCCCACCTGACCCATAACGGCGGCACGTGGCAAGTGGTGGACCAAAGCGGCCAACACCACAGCGCCAAGCACGTTTTGCTGGCCACCCCCGCACATATCACCGCGAACCTGATCGAGCCACACTCGCTGGCGCTTGCCGACGACCTGCGCGCCATTCCCAGCGCGCCGATGGTCGCCCTGTCGCTGGGGTTTGCCGCCAAGGACGTGGGGCATACGCTGGACGGGTTCGGCGGGCTGATCCCCCGCAGCGAAGGGCGCAGGACGCTGGGCGTGCTGTTCGCGTCCAGCCAGTTCCCCGGCCGCGCACCCGAGGGCCACCATCTGCTGAGCATCTTCCTCGGCGGCCGCCAGGACGATGCGATCATGGCACTGGACGATGACACGCTGGTTGCGACAGCCCTGCAAGACTTGCGTGACATGCTGGACCTGCGCGGCGCACCCCAATGGGTGAAAATCCAGCGCATGCCGCACGCCATCCCGCAGTACGAAGTTGGGCATCTTGCCCTGTTGCAGCGGATCGACAGCCATATGGCGGGGCTTGCCCGCTTGTCACTGGCGGGCAGCTGGCGCGGCGGAATCAGCGTCGGCGATTGTCTGGCCAGCGGACAAGCCGCCGCCCAAGCGATCCTCGACACCCCTGCGTGAAGGCGACAGGCATGACAACGGCGCCCCTTCTGCGCGACTTCTCGATCGAGGTGACGCCGCGGTCGCTACGCGAGACGCCCGATATTGCAAAATGGCTGCCACGCGGCACGACGGTCTACATCGCCCATATCGCGGGCACACCGATTGATGACATGGTGCACGCCGCCCGCAGGCTGCGTGACCTTGGGTTTGAACCGCAGCCGCACCTGCCCGCCCGCGTCATACCCAGCCGTGCAGTGTTCGACACGCTGCTGCAGCGCTATACGGGCGAGGCTGGCGTGCGCCGCGCACTGCTGCTGGGCGGCGGGCCCGCAGCGCCCGCGGGGCCTTTCGATAGTGCCAACCAGCTTCTTGATGGCGGGGTGTTCGACCGCCTCGGGTTCACCCACCTGCATTTTGCCGGCCACCCCGAAGGCAGCCCCGATCTGGACCCGAACGGCGGCACGGCCACCGCCGATAGCGCGCTGCTTACAAAGCACGCATTCGCCCAGCGCACCGATGCGCGGGTCGCGCTGGTGACGCAGTTCGTGTTCGACGCGCAGCCGGTGATTAATTGGTCGCAGCGCATTGCGGCGATGGGTATTGATGTGCCCATCCATGTCGGCGTTGCAGGCCCCGCGCATGCCGCCATATTGCTGCGCTACGGCCTTGCCTGCGGTATCGGCCCGTCGCTGCAGGTTCTGCGTAAGCGCGCCCGCGATATCCGCCGCTTTATCTGGCCAATGAAACCCGATGCGATCGTCGCCGACCTTGCGCGGCACGTGGCAGCGCATCCGGCCAGCCAAATTGCGCAGCTGCATCTTTTCCCGCTCGGCGGGATAAAACCCGCCGCCAAATGGGCGGCGGGTCATATTGCGCAGGGTTAGCCCTGGCTGCGTTCTGCCCAACCGGCGAAGATTTTTTCCAAAATGACGACCGCGTAGTACAGCACGATCCCCAGCGCCGCCAAGGCGATCAGAACCGCGAACATCAACGGGTAGTCCCCGTTGGTTTCGCCCGATTTGAACAGCGCGCCAAGGCCGCGGTTGTGGGGGCTGACGATCTCGACCAGATTAGTGCCGATAAAGGCCAGCGTCACAGCAACCTTCAGCGCACCGAAAAACTCGGGCAGCGTTTTGGGCAGCGCGATCTTCCAGAAAATCGTCAGGCGGCTTGCCCCCAGCGAACGCAGAATATCACGATACTCCGGCTCGAGCGTCGAGAGGCCAATGCTGACAGACACCGCGATCGG
This sequence comes from Ketogulonicigenium robustum, assembly GCF_002117445.1. Taxonomy (NCBI): domain Bacteria; kingdom Pseudomonadati; phylum Pseudomonadota; class Alphaproteobacteria; order Rhodobacterales; family Roseobacteraceae; genus Ketogulonicigenium; species Ketogulonicigenium robustum. Next base: position 353,203 of record NZ_CP019937.1, on the reverse strand, counting down.
GAAGAAGCTAATCATGAAGGCCATCAGGATCGTGTTGAAATCGTGCTTGCCGATGAACAGCAGCGCGATGATCGGCACCAGTGTCGCCTTGGGGATCGCGTTGAACCCGACCAGCAGCGGGTAAAGCGCCTCGCGCGCGATGCGCGAGAACCCCATCACCATGCCTAGCAACGTGCCCACAACCACCGCCAGCACCAAACCGGCCACCGTGCGCCACAGCGTCTGCCACGACATTTCAAGGAACAGGTGCCGGAACTTCCAGAAGGCTGGCGGCAAGTCTGACGGCGAGGCCATCTTGTAATTCGGCCACTGGTTCCACCAGACGATCAATTCCCACAGGCACAGGAAGACGATAATCGACAGCAGCGGGATGGCGATTTTCTGAATGTTGTCCATCAATGCACCGCCCCGTCGCGCCCTTGCGCAATGCTGATCTGATTGCGCAACGTGTGCAGCATGTCTTGGGCCTTGGGTTCGAACAAAACGTCCAGAGTGCGATCCTCGGGCAAGTCGACATCCAGCACGAACTGCGTGCGCGCCGGACGGCCTGACAAGACAACCACCTGATCGCCAAGGAAGACGCTCTCGCGCAAATCATGCGTGATCAATACGCATGTAAAGGGCTTTTGACGGCGCAGCTCGCGCATGGTCTGCCACAAATCCTCGCGCGTGAAGGCATCCAGCGCGCCGAAGGGCTCGTCCATGATCAACACTTGCGGTTTGTGTACCAGCGCGCGGCACAGGCTGGCGCGTTGGCGCATACCACCCGACAATTCGCTGGGGCGCTTACCCTCGAACCCTTTCAGGCCGACCATCTCTAGCAATTCCATCGCGCGGGCCTCGCGTTCGGCCTGAGGCATACGGGGCGCGACGATTTCCAGCGGCAGGATCACGTTCTGCATGATCGTGCGCCATTCCAGCATGACAGGGTTCTGAAAGGCCATGCCCACCGTTTTGCGCGGGCCGGTCACTTTTTCGCCGCCCAGCCAAACCTCGCCCTCGCGCGGCTTCATCAGGCCCGAAATCAGCTTCGTCAGGGTCGACTTGCCGCACCCCGAAGGGCCGACGACAGCCGCAAAGCCCCCTTCGGGCACCGAGATATCCAATCCGTCCAGCACCGGCAAAGGTCCGGCTTTGGTCGTGTAGGCGTGCCTGACGCCTTTGATTTCTATAAGATCCTTCATCAGCCGTGCGGCCCGGCCCATGATGGGCCGGGCCCTTCCCCCTTTATTGCATGGTCAGGCTGCCATCGGTCGGCAGGTAGGACGAATTGAAATACAGGGCGGCGTCGGGGGCGTTGGTAAAATCATAGACAGCTTTAGTCTGCTCGATCGCGCTATCCAGACGGGCCGTATCAATCCCGCCGAAGCCGTGTTCCATCACCCAAGGCGTCATCACGTTATCGCGCAGCGCCATTTCCAGACGGGCGGTTTCCAGCTCGGCATCGGCAGCGGGGTTGCGTTTGATCAGCGCATCGATGGCGGCAGCCGGATCGGCGTTGGCTTCTTTCCAACCCGTCGCAACAGCGCGCAGGAAGCCGGTGACGGCGTCGGGGTTCGCAGCCGCGAAATCGGTGTTAACGATGATGACGTTACCGTACAGATCAACACCATAATCCGCCATCAGCAGCACCGAGATGTCGTCCTCGGGCACGCCCAGACGCATCAAGTTCAGCTTGACCGAGAAGCTGAAACCGGTGACGGCATCCACATTGCCCTCGGCCAACATCGGCTCGCGCACGGGAAAGCCGATGGGGTCGACGGTGACGGTCGACATGTCGATCCCGTTTGCAGCAGCAAAAATCGGGAATTGCGCCCAGCCACCATCGGGGGGCGGCGCGCCAAGGGTGTGGTTCTGGATATCGGTCGGCGCCTCGATGCCCAGCGACTTGCGGCCCACCATCGCGAACGACGGCTTGTCATAGATCATCATAACGGCGGTGACAGGCGCGCCGGGGTTCTGGTCGAGGAATTTGACCAAGCTATTGATATCGGCAAAGCCGACCGGAAACGCGCCAGTCGCCACTTTCGGGATCGCATCAAGCGAGCTGACCCCTTCGGCGATCTCGACATCGAGCCCTTCGGCGGCGAAATGGCCGTTGTCCAATGCGACGAAATAGGGCGCGGCCGGCCCTTCAAAGCGCCAGTCCAGTGTGAACGGCATGGCAATATCAGCGGCTGCCGACGAGCCGATCAGCGCAGCGCCAACAACGCCCAGTGTCCAGCTTGCTTTTCCGGGTCGGAACATAGGTATCTCCCTGCTAGGTTCTTTAGCAAGGATCGATACTTGTGCATTCGAGTCTAGTCTGCCGCGCAAAGCGGCAGCATCGGCAAATAAAATGATTAATCCTTGGGCGCTTTGCGCACCCAAGGATTATTTTTTGATCAATTAGTCAGCGCGCCGATCAAGCGTCGGTGATGCGCCAGACCGCATTGCCAACATCGTCGGCGACCAGCAACGATTTTCCGTCGCCGCCCACACAAACGCCAACGGGCCGACCGTAAGACAGTTTCTCGTCGTCCGACAGGAAACCCGACAGCAGAACCTGCGCGGGCCCCGATGGCCGCCCCGCTGTAAAGGGCACGAACACGACGCGATAGCCGCTGAGCGTGGCGCGATTCCACGACCCGTGCTGGCCGATCACCATCCCCTCGGGCAGACGGGCCAACGTGCCCGCAGGCATCCAGCACAGGCCCAGCGATGCGGTGTGCCCGCCCAGCGCGAAATCGGGCGTGATCGATTGGGCCACCAGCGCGGCATCTTGCGGCACACGGTCATCGACGATGCGATCCCAATACGAATAGGGCCAGCCGTAGAAGCCCCCTTCTTGCGCCGATGTCAGGTAGTCGGGCGGGGTTTCATCGCCCAAGCCGTCGCGCTCGTTCACGACTGTCCACAGCGCGCCTGTCGTGGGTTCCCACGCAAGGCCGACGGGGTTGCGCAAACCGCCTGCAAAAATACGCGCGGCGCCGCTGGCAATATCCAATTCCCACACGGCGGCGCGGCCTTCCTCGGCCTGCATCCCCTCGTTGCCGATATTCGTCAGCGAACCGACACCCGCGTACAGCTTGCGCCCGTCATGCGAGGCCAGCAGGCTGCGCGTCCAGTGTCCACCGGGTTTGAAATCGACCAATTTTTGGCCGCCGCCGGTGACTTGTTGGCTGGCCGCGTCGAACGGAAAAGCCACGATCCCGTCGGTGTTGCCGACGTAGAACTGGCTGCCCACATGCGCCATACCAAAGGGCTGGTTCAGATCCTGCAGGAAAACCTCGCGCAGGTCGGCTTGGCCGCTGCCGGTTGTGTCGCGCAGGCGGGTAATGCGATTCGCGCTTTCGCCGATTGCATGGGCGCGGCGCATGGTTGCGACCTGCGCATGGTCCATCAGCCCACGCGGCTTGCGCGGCGTCTGCGAGGCTTCGGCCACCAGCACATCGCCGTTATCCAGCACATGCAGCCACCGCGGGTGATCAAGGCCGGTGGCAAAGGCCTGCACCTTCAAACCCGCAGCGGGTGTGGGGGCGTGATCGCCCACCCACCCATGGGCCGAGGGCATCTTCAGCGTCATAATGCCTTGCTGGCGCGCGGCGGGAATGGCGGGCGTTGCGCCATAAGCCTGTTGCGCAGGCGTCTGGGCGCGGCGCATCAGCACCATAGCGCCCCCGACGATCGACGTGATTTTCGCCAAAATGCTCATATCTACACCCCCTTTGGGTCATTCTTGGCTGTTGCTATTACAGGCCGCAGCGACGGAAAACCCTTTTCGGTGCAGGGGGTACAGCAATAGCACCCCCTGCAAACGCATTTATTCGGGACGGCTTGCATCGCCCAGGGCGGCCAGCTGGTCGGCCGTCAGCGTCAGCGCTGCGGCGCGGGCAAAGCTGGCGATCTGCGCGGTGCTGGTTGCACTGGCGATGGGCGCAGTGACGGCAGGTTGGGCCATCAACCACGCGAGCGCGATTTCCGCGCTGGACGCGCCATGCGCCGATGCGACCGCGTCCAAGGCATCCAGAATCCGCAAACCGCGCGGGGTCAGGTATTTTTTCACACCGCCGCCGCGCTTGGATTTATCCAGATCAGCCTCCGAACGGTACTTGCCCGACAGGAAGCCCGATGCCAGCGCGTAGTAAACCACAACGCCGATCCCCTCGGATTGGCACAGGTCGGCCAGCGCACCTTCGAACGGGGTGCGGTCGTACAGGTTATACCCCGGTTGCAGCACCTGGTAGCTGGGCAGGCCGTGCGCTTTGGCGACGCGCAGCGATTCGCCCAGTTGGTCAGCGTCGAGGTTCGACGCGCCGATCGCGCGCACCTTGCCCGCCTGCAGCAGGCCTTCATAGGCGCGCAGGGTTTCCTCATACGGGGTGTCTGGGTCGGGCCAGTGCGAGAAGTAAAGGTCGATGGTCTCGATCCCCAGACGCTTCAGCGAATCCTCGACAGCGGTGGTGATCCAGCGGGCCGACAGGCCCTTGTGCGGCGGCACCGCATCGGCAGGCCCCATTTGCGAGCCGACCTTGGTGAACAGCGTCACCTTTTCGCGCATGCCGGGGCGGGCTTTCAGCCACTTACCGATGATCGTTTCGGACTCGCCACCCTTGTTGCCGGGAACCCAAGCGGAATAGACGTCGGCGGTGTCGATCGCATTGAACCCATGATCGACGAAGGCGTCCAACACATCGAAGCTGGTCGGCGCATCAATCGTCCAACCGAAGACGTTACCCCCCAGCACCAATGGCGCCGTCGTCAACCCCGAGCTTCCCAGTTTACGCTGTTGCATCTTCATATCCTTTGTTCGCGCGCCAGTGCAGGCGGCAGCCTGCCAGCGCTGTTCATCCGCCACAGGGGCGATGGGGCCAGACTAACTGCCAGACCCACCCAAAACAAAATTGATTATGCCCCAAATGTCGGCAATATACAGACAAGGCCAGCTGCGACCAAAAGGACGACAGATGAATACTGCCTACTTGCCCGCCAGTGCGCTGATTTTCACCGTTATTTGCGCAAGCTTGCCCCCAGCCCCCCTTGCCGCGATGGACGAAGCCATCCTGCGCAGCGTCTATTCGGTATCGGCGCAGACACGCCCATTGCCCGCGCTGATAAGCATGACAGGCACCATCGGGGCGACAAATGCGGTGACCGCCGCCTTTGGCACAGGGGGCCGCATCATCCAGATCGACGTCGGCATTGGCGATGTGGTTGCGGCAGGCCAAGTGTTGGCCAAACTGGACCCGACCCAGCAGACCGAACAGCTACGCATTGCCGAGGCTAGCCTAGCCGCAGCCAACGCGACGCTGGAAACCGTTACCGCCAGCTACCAGCGCCAGCAAGCCCTGCTGGAAAATGGCAACACCACCCGCGCCGCCTACGAGGAAGCGTACCAATCGCTCGTCTCGGCCACATCGGCACGCGACAATGCCAGCGCGCAGCTGGCCAAGGCCCAGCAAGCCCTAAACGACACCACATTGCTGGCCAGCGAAGACGCCATCGTCACCGCCCGCGACGCCGAGGTCGGCCAAGTCGTCGCCGCCGCGCAAAACGTGCTCGAGCTGGCCAATGTCAGCGGGCGCGAGGCGATCTTCTATGCCCCAGACGTGATCGACCTGACAGGCCTGCAAGGTTTGGGTGTTATGATCACCCCCATCGGCGTGCCGGACAGCAGGTATCAGGCTGAAATCACCGAAATATCGCCCTATGTCGATGCGCAGGTCGGCAGCATCCGCGTCAAGGCGCGGCTCGTCAATCCGGCGGGCCAGCAACTGCCCATCGGCGATGCGGTCATCGGCACCATCGATGCTGGCGCGCTGAACATCTACCCCCACCAAGGCATCGTCGTCCCCTGGAGCAGCCTGTCCGCAGATGTGAACGGCCCCGCCGTGTGGACAATCGACCCCGCAGACAACCGCGTAACGCTGCAACCGGTCGAGATCATCTCTTACACATCGGATCAGGTTTTGCTGCAGCCCACCCTGCCCGCGACAAGCCGTATTGTGACCGAGGGGATCCAGTTTCTGTATGCGGGCCAACAGGTTGACGATTTGGGGGATGCGCCATGAAGCCGTTTGTCTGGGCCACCCTTGCCGTGCTAATCCTGCCCCTTGCGGCACTTGCCGATGATCCCCCGCGCCCCGTTGTCACCGAGATCGTCGCGGGCGACAGCGCCCCCGACCGCGAGATTGCAGGCACCATTGCATCGCAGGTCGAAACCGCCTTGTCGTTCCAAACCCTTGGGCGTCTGCGGACGCGACTGGTCGGCACCGGCGACAGCGTGACCACCGGCGAGGAATTGGCCCAACTGGATCAGGTCAGCCTGCAACAGGATGTCGATGCCGCAACCGCCGCACTAGCTAGCGCGCAAGTGCAAAAATCCACCGCCGACACAGCCTATGACCGCGCCAGCGCCCTGCAACAGCGCGGATCGCTGCCGCAGGCGCAGCTGGATGCGGCCGAGCAAAGCCGCGCCAGCGCTGCATCATCGGTGGCGCAGGCGCAGGCCACGCTGGCCGCGGCGAACGACGCACTCAGCTTCTCGGTTCTGCGAGCCCCGTCCGATGGTGTCATCATCGCCACCATGGCCGAGGCGGGCGATGTGGTATCCGCCGGCACGCCCGTCATGCGCATGGTCGACACCACCCGCCGCGAGGTTCTGGTCGACCTGCCCGAAAGCTATGCGGCGGCGCTGCAGACGGGACAGCAGTTCCGCATCTCGATCCGGACCGAGGGCGTGGCCCCCGTCACCGGCAGTTTGCGCCTGATCGAACCGGTCAGCGACGCCAGCTTGCGGTTTCGCCGCGCCCATCTGGCCCTGCCAGAGGACGCACCTACCGCCTACCGCGTCGGCATGATCGCCAATGTCGCACTGGAAGGCGCGGGCAGCGCCCTGCTGACCCTGCCGACCAGCGCCGTGATTGCAGGCCCGACGCCCGCCGTCTGGCGCGTCAGCACCAACGGCGCGGGGACACGCACCGTCACGCGGACAGACGTGAGCTTGGGCGAGACCTTGCAATCGACAGCCGCCGAAGACCGTGTGGTGATCGCAGGCGGGCTGAACGCAGGGGACGAAATCGTCGTCCGCGGCGTGAACAGCCTGACCGATGGACAGACCGTCGGGCCCAGCACCACAATCGTCAGCAGCGCAGGAGAACGGCCATGAACCGCGGCTTCAATCTGTCCGAATGGGCGCTGGCGCACCGGTCGCTAATCTGGTTCTTGATGATGGTCAGCTTGCTGGCGGGGGTGCTGTCGTTCCTGAGCCTCGGGCGCGAGGAAGACCCGTCGTTCACCATAAAAACAGCCGTCATCAGCGCCGCCATGCCCGGCGCGTCGATGGAACAGACCGTCGATCAGGTCACCGACAGGATCGAGCGTAAACTGCAAGACCTGAATGGGTTGGATTACACAAGATCCACCACCTACCCCGGCCTGTCGGTGGTCTTCGTCGAACTGCGCCCCGAGGTCAGGGGCGAGGATGTGCGCAACGCATGGCGCGATATGCGCAATATGATGCGCGACCTAACAGCCGAAATGCCGTGGGAATTTCAGGGCTTTTCATTCAACGACAATTTCGGTGATGTGTTCGGCAGTGTCTATGCCTTCACCGGCGATGGCTACACCCCACGCGAATTGCACGATACCGTCGACCGCGTCCGCAGCGCTGTCCTGACGTTGGACGACACCGGCAAGGTCGATGTAATCGGTGCGCAAGACGAACGCGTTTATATCGAATTTTCCAGCCAGCGCTTGGCCGCGCTGGGGCTGGATCAGAACGCTGTTCTAGAAACCCTGAACAAGCAAAACGCGATCACCCCCTCGGGCACGATCACGGCGGGGGATGAACGGGTGTTTCTGCGCCTTGGCGGGCAGTTCACCAGCGCAGCCGATGTGGCCAATGTCAGCCTGCGGGTCGACGACAAATACTTCCGCCTATCGGATGTCGCCGATGTGCGCGCGGGGTATGAAACACCGGCCTCGTTCATATTCCGCCTGAACGGCACGCCCGCGGTCGGGCTTGCGATTGGGATGCGCGACGGGGCGAATATTCAGGCCTTCGGGGCCGAACTGGACACCCTGATGGCCCGCGTCGCGGCAGATCTGCCCGTCGGGATCGAAATGACCCGCATTGCCGACCAACCACACGTGGTCGAGGATGCGATCAACCACTTCGTCCGCGCCTTGGCCGAGGCTGTCGCCATCGTGCTGGCGGTCAGCTTCATCAGCCTCGGGGTGCGCGCGGGGTTGGTGGTCAGCCTGTCGATACCACTGGTGCTAGCGCTGACTTTTGTGCTGATGGAATATTTCGGCATCACCTTGCAACGCGTGTCGTTGGGGGCGCTGATCATCGCGCTGGGGCTACTGGTCGATGATGCCATGATCGCGATTGAAACGATGATTTCGCGGCTGGAGCAAGGCGAGACGCTGACCAAAGCCGCGTCCTACGCGTGGACATCCATCGCGGCCCCGATGTTGACCGGCACGCTGGTGACCGTTGCAGGCTTCGTTCCGATCGGACTGAACACGTCAATGGCGGGGGAATACACGTTCTCGCTATTTGTGGTGATCGCGGTGTCGCTGACGCTGTCGTGGATGGTCGCCGTGCTATTTGCGCCGCTGCTGGGGGTCGCCCTGCTGCCCAAAAAGCTGAAGAATGCGCACAAGCCCGCTGGTGTCGTCCGCCGCACCTACCACGTGGCGCTGCGCTTTGCGATGCGCGCGCGCTGGTTGATCATCGCGATGACGGTCGCGCTGTTCGCAGTCTCGGCGTGGGGGATGCGCCATATCGAGCAACAGTTCTTCCCCGCCTCGGACCGGACCGAGCTGATCGTCGATGTCACGCTGCCGCAAAACGCATCGATCGCCGCGACACAATCAGCCGTCAACGAGATCGAGGCATTTTTGGCCGACCGCGACGAGGTGCAGTTCTGGTCAAGCTACGTCGGCGGCCCCGCGCCGCGCTTTGTCCTGACGTTGGATCTGCCGACCCAAGCCCCCTATCTGGCGCAAATCGTCATCCAGACCAAAGACCTGACCGCCCGCGACACACTGCGCACCGCGCTGGATGATTTCGCGCGCAAAGCCCTGCCACAAGCCGAGGTATTCTCAAGCCTGATCGCGCTGGGGCCGCCGGTGGGCAAACCCGTGCAGTATCGCCTGCAAGGGCCAGACACCGGCAAACTGCGCGAAATCGCGCGCGAGATTTCGGGTATCATGGCGGCAGACCAGCGCCTCACCCATATCGGGTTGGATTGGGGCGAGCCTGCCCGCAGCGTGCGTTTACTGCTGGATCAGGAAAAGCTGCGCCAGTTCGGGATGACCCAATCCGACATCGCGGATTCTCTGCAAACCATCTTTACCGGCAAAACCGTGACGCAGATGCGCGACGACATCTACCTGATCGACGTTGTCGCCCGCGGCGCCGACGACGACCGTGGCAGCATCGAGCGGTTGCAAGCGCTGCAATTTGGCACCAGCGCAGGCATCGCCGTGCCGCTGGCCACCTTCGCCACGCTGGAATGGGCGCAGGAAGAACCGGTTATCTTGCGCCGCGACACGTTGCCGACCATCACCGTCAAAGCGGGGTTGGTCGAAGGGGCGCAGGCCAGCACGCTGGTCGACAGTCTGGCCCCGCAGATGCAGGGCGTGATTGACAACCTGCCCGCCGGCTACACCCTGACCGTTGGCGGCAGTGTAGAAACCAGCGCAGACAGCCAAGCGCCTATCATCGCGGTTGTACCCATCATGCTGCTGGCGATGCTGCTGCTGATTATGGTGCAACTGCAAAGCTTCCGGCTGATGTTCATCGTCATGGCAACCGCCCCGCTGGCTATTATCGGCGTGGTGGCGATGATGTTGCCCAGCCATTCGCCGCTGGGGTTCGTCGCCATTTTGGGCATTCTGGCACTGATCGGGATTTTGCTGCGCAACGCGATCATTCTGGTGCACGAAATCGAATCCGACCGCGCCAGCGGCCTCAGCCGATGGGACGCGGTATTCAAAGCTGCCGATTCGCGCGCGCGCCCGATTTTGCTGACGGCGGCAGCGGCCAGCCTTGCGCTAATCCCAATCTCGCGCGAGATTTTCTGGGGCCCGATGGCTTATGCGATGATGGGCGGCATTATCGCGGGCACGCTGATCACACTGCTGTTCGTGCCCGCGCTGTATTGCATCGTCTTCCGCGTGCAACCGCCTGAAAAAGTCGGCGCGCCGCAAGCCTAATCGGCGGCGCGCCCTCTTATCAGGTCGCAGACGAACTGCAGCTTGTCCTGCACCGGCGCCGACAGAACGAACGGGTAAAGATCCGGCTGCCCCATCGAGCGATTGACCGCATTGATCGCAACCGTCAGCGGCACGAAGGCCGACAGGATGTCATCGACATCGCGCACCGCATAGGGTTGGAACACCTGATCTGCGGCCATCCCGTCGGGGTGGCGCACGCGCATGCCGAAGGCTGCGGCGGTTTCCAGCGTATCAACGATGTGCAGGAAATGCGCCCAAGTCTCGGCAAAATCCTCCCACGGGTGGACGGCGGCGTAGCTGCTAATGAATTGGCTTTGCCAGCCCGGTTGCGGGCCGTTGGCATAGTGCGCTTGCAACGCGGCGGCATAATCAGCCCGTTCGTCCCCGAAGACCGCGCGAAACCGCGCCTCGGGCGGTTGGCCGGCGACCAGTTGGTCCCAGTAAAAATGGCCGATTTCATGGCGGAAATGGCCCAATAGCGTGCGGTAGGGCTCGCCCAGCGCGGTGCGGCGGCGCTCGCGCTCGGCGTCGTCACCCTCGGCGATGTTCAGGGTGATGATCCCGTTGGCGTGGCCGGTCAGCACGGGCGTCACGCTGCCATCGGGGTTCTGCGTATCGGCCAGAAAGTCGAACGCCAGCCCGTGCACGGGTTCGGACGTGCGGTCGGGGGTGGGCAGGTTCAGCCGCAGCAGGGCGTAGAATAAGTGGCGCTTGGCTGCCTCGATCCGCTGCCAGTTGGCCAGATCATCGGGGCGCGACAGGTCGGGGACGGTGCGGTTGTGGCGGCAGGCGCGGCAAAAGGGGCTATCCCCGTCGGCCAGCCAGTTGCATGCATCGTAACCCGCGTTCGCGCAAAGGGGCGGGCCGCCATCGACTAGCGCCACCATTTGGAACGCGTTCGGGTCAAACCCCAGCCCTGACCCGCATTCAAGGCAGACCGCGTTTTCGAAGTAGACCGGATTGCCGCACTGGCTGCAGCTGAAAATCTGCATTCACACCCCCAAAATATCCAGCAAGCGGGGGCGCGGCCCGCTAGCCCAGTGGCACCACATCAACCGATTGCGCCGCCGATTGCGCGCCCGACAAGCGTAGCACACCTTTGACCGGCGCCACGTCGGAATAATCGCGCCCCCACGCGACCGAGATGTGATCCGTCCCCACCTGCACGGCATTCGTGGGGTCGAATTCCATCCAGCCCATATCCTGCCCGCACCACACGCCGACCCACGCGTGCATGGCGTCGGCCCCCTCTAGCCGGGGTTGGCCGGGCGGGGGCTGGGTGCGCAGCAGGCCGCTGACATAGCCCGCCGGAATACCCAAATCGCGCAGCGCGGCGATCATGATGTGCGAAAAGTCCTGACAAACCCCGTGCCGCGCGGCAAAGGCGACCGACAGCGGCGTCTCGACGGTCGTCGCATCGGGGTCGTAGCGCATATCGTGGTGCAGCGCCGTATTCAGGCGGGCGACAGCCGCCAGCACGCTGGGCGCGCCAGATGTGACGTCGCGCGCCCATTCGCCCACCGCCCCATCGCGATACACCCGTGGCGAGGCCGACAGGTAGTGCTGCGGCGCGCCTGCGCCAATCCCGTGGTAAGCCGCAATCTCGGCGGGCAGATCAGCCAGCGCGGGCGCGGTATCCAGCCGCGCTTCTTGCTCCATCCGCTCGACCCGGGCGGTCATGGTGAAGGTGACCGCCGTGTGCTGCTGCGCCAGAACAAGGCCGGTGGTCGTGTTGTGAAAGAAATCGCGCCTGTCCGCCCGTTCTTGCGCGGGCGGCGCAGAATCTAGGCGCGCCTCGTGCACATGCTGCACCCCCGGCACATGCATGGGCGTCAACCGCAGCAACTGCCGCCCCCCAAATACGGGGCTGCCATAATCATAGCGCATGCGCAGGCGGACATCGTAGATCATGCCCGACCCTACCGGAAAAACGACCGTGTCAGCAAATCGGAAAGGTGCCAGATATGGCGACGGTATTCCAGCAGCGTCGCGCGATCCAGCGCATCGGGCGTCAGCACTGACAAGCTGCCCTGCGCCTGCGTGACCGCCCGCCATAGCGCCGCGTGCTGGCTGCGCGCATCGACCCCCGGCAGCTGGCCGAAATGGGTATGCAGCGCGTTTACCTGATACAAGATCGCGCGGGGGTTCAGGGAATCGAGAGCCAGCAAATCGACAACCGTCGTGCGGGTCGTCTCGATCGCAAAGCGGCGGCGGTGGGTCATGACGCTGTCGCCGACCTCGACCACCAAATCCAGCGCGCCTGCGGGCGCATCGGGGGCGGCCAGTTCTGCCAACAACCCCGCCATCGCCGCGCCGCGTTCCAGTGACCGCCCGATCGTCAAAAACCGCCACCCGTCCGAGCGGTACATGTTTTCATGTACCAACCCCGCAATGCCGCTGGTCTTGCGCAGCAACACGCCCATCGCCTGCGCCGCGTCCAGCCCCGGCACGACGGTCTGCGTCATACGCCGCGCAGTGCGGGCCATATCGTTCAAGGCCATCCACGCATCGACGGCAAAACGATCGCGGATCTTTCCGGCGCTGGTGATTGCAGATTCCAAAACCTGGTGCAGGCCGTCTGGAACGTGCTGGGCGGGTTCAACACCCAGATCATGCAGCATCTGCGTCAGTTGCGCCAGCAGCGGGCTTTGCCTGTCGGGGTCATCGGCCAAGCGCAGGTGCCACGCGCGTAGCAACCGCATGGTGCCCTCGGCCCGTTCGATATAACGGCCCAGCCAATACAGATTATCCGCCGCGCGGGCGGGCAAGGCGCGTTCCTCGGGGCGCAGGCTGCTGGCGCGGGCGACGGGGGGCATCGGAACCTGCGGCACCGCCGCGTCCGAGACCACCCACACATCCGCCACCGCGCCGCCGCGCTGCATGGCAAGGGCCGACCGCTCGCCCCCCAAGCCGATGCGCGCGTAACCACCCGGCATGACCTGCCACCCCTGCCCTGTCCGCGCCAAAAACACCCGCAGCGCCGCAGGTCGGGGTTTCAAGCGACCATCGACAAAGGCGGGCGTTGTCGAAAGTGTCACGGCCTCTTGCCCGACCAACAGCGGGCCATCCATCGTAAGGCGGGTGTGCAGGGGCGCATCGGGCGGCGCGCGCAGCCAGCCTACATCCTCGTCATGGGCGTAATCATCAAAGGCGGCGCGGGTATAAAGCGCGGGGCTGATCGTCAATCGCCCAGCCTGAGCTGCCACGTGCGCCTGCGCATCGGGGTCGCCGCACCACCATGTGGCCACATTCGGCATCTGCAAGGGTGCGCCCAGCAGCACCTGTGACAGCCGCGGCATGAACGCCATCAGCGCACGCATTTCGACCAGACCGGCCCCCAGCGCGTTCAGCACGCTAACCGTGCCTTGGCGCTGCGCCGCCACCAAACCGGCCACCCCCAGCTGCGAGGTGTCGTTCAATTCCAGCGGGTCCATCCACGCGGCATCGACACGCCGCCACAGCACGCTGAGGGGCTGCGGCCCCGCCACGGTGCGCACCATCAGCTTGCCGTCTTGCACGACCAGGTCTTCGCCCTGCAGCAGCATCAGCCCCAAGAACCGCGCGATATAGGCGTGTTCGTAATAGGTATCGTTCAGCGGCCCCGGCGTCAGAATCGCGGCGCGCCCGATGTCCCCCCCGGCAAGATCTGCAAGCATGTCGCGGAACGCCAGAAAATAGGCGTTCAGGTAGCGCACACGGCGCTGCGCAAAGAATTCGGCAAACACCCGCGTTGTCGCAGCGCGGTTTTCCAGTGCGAACCCCGCCCCCGAGGGCGCCTGCGTGCGGTCGGACAGCACCCACCAGCGCCCATCCGGCCCGCGCCCGATTTCAAAGGCTACAGCATTCAGATAATGCCCCGACGGCGGGGTAACCCCCACCAGCGGGCGCAGGAATTCGGGGCTTTGCGCGATCAAATTCGCTGGCAAATGCCCGTCGGAAACCAGTTGCGCAGGGCCGTAAAGGTCGGCCAGCACGTGTTCCAGCAGATCGGCGCGCTGGGTCAAACCCGCCGTGATGTCGTCCCATTCGCGCGCGGATACCAGCACGGGAATATGGCTGAGCGGCCAATCCCGATCAGCGCTGCCGCCTTTGCCATATTGGCGAAAGAACACCCCAGCATCGCGCAAATATTCGTCGCTGCGGGCGAACCGCTGCGTCATAGCTGCGGGCCCCAGCGCCTGCATATGCTGCAAGAACCCGTCCCATACAGGCCTGATGCGGCCCTGCGTATCCATCAGTTCATCCGGCACCCCGGCATGGGGGCGGTACCCCTGCAGCAGCCCTGCGGCTGTTTGACCGTCGAAGTCCGCCACGCTTTACAGCCCCGGCCGACGCCGCAGGTCCAGCGTCATGGGAAATTCGGGGTGCGGCACCTCGGGCACCGGCCAATAGGAACCGGGGGTATGACCAGAGGGTTCGAAACGCGCGAGGCGGCGGGCTTCGGCCTCGTAACCATTCACGGGGAAAGTGTCGTAATTGCGTCCGCCGGGGTGGGCGACGTGATAGGTGCACCCGCCCAGCGCGCGGCCAGACCACGTATCGAAGATGTCGAATGTCAGCGGCGCATCAACCGGCAAAACGGGGTGCAGCGCCATGGCGGGTTGCCACGCCTTGAACCGCACCCCCGCCACGGCCGCGTCATTTGCCACCCGCTGCAGGGGCAACTTGCGCTGGTTGCAGGTGACGATGTAGCGGCCCGGGTCGGCTGTGGTCAGCTTGGCCTGCAACCGCTCGACCGAGCTGTCGGTATAGCGCACGGTGCCGCCGATCGCCCCGACCTCGCCCAGCACGTGCCAAGGCTCCAGCGCTTGGCGGATTTCCAGATGTGCCCCTTCGTATTCGACGGCACCGTAGAACGGGAAGCGGAACTCGGCTTGCGCCTCGAACCATTCGGGCTGCATGGGGAAGCCTGCAGACGTCAAATCAGCCAGCACATCCTGAAAATCCTGCCACAGGAAGTGCGGCAGCATAAAACGGTCGTGCAGGCTGGTGCCCCAGCGGGTCAGGCTGCCCGATAGCGGCTTATGCCAAAGTCGCGCGATAATGGCGCGGATCAGCAGCTGCTGCGCAAGGCTCATGCGCGGATTAGGGGGCATTTCGAAGCCGCGAAATTCGACCAGCCCAAGCCGCCCCGTGGGGCCGTCGGGCGAGTACAGTTTGTCGATGCAAATTTCGGACCGGTGCGTGTTGCCGGTCACATCCACCAAGAGGTTGCGGAACAGGCGGTCAGTCAACCACGGCAGGGGCGGCTCGCCCTGCGCGGGGTCGGGCACCTGCGCCATGGCCATTTCCAATTCGTAGAGGGCATCATGGCGCGCCTCGTCAATACGCGGCGCTTGGCTGGTCGGCCCGATAAACAGGCCCGAAAACAGATACGACAGGCTGGGGTGGCGCTGCCAATACAGGATGAGGCTGCGCAGCAGGTCGGGCCGGCGCAAAAACGGACTGTCCAGCGTCGTCGCGCCGCCAACCACCACGTGGTTGCCGCCGCCGGTGCCGGTATGGCGCCCGTCGATCATGAATTTATCGGCACCCAGCCGCGACTGGCGGGCTTCCTCGTACACGGCCTCGGTGGTGGCGACGCATTCGGCCCAATTGGCGGCGGGGTGAATGTTCACCTCGATCACGCCCGGGTCGGGTGCCACGCGGATCACGTTCAGGCGGGGGTCGTTGGGCGGCGCGTAGCCTTCGATATGCACGGGCAGGCCGATGCGGGCTGCGGCGACCTCGGCCGCGCCGACCAGATCAAGATAGTCTTCCAACTGGGTGACGGGCGGCATGAAGACGCACAGCCGCCCCTCGCGCGCCTCGACCGAGAGGGCGGTGCGGACGGCCCCGTCGACATCGGGCCGCTGGGCGACAACCGGTTGCGCGGGGGAGGACGGGGTAAACTGCGCCACGCGCGGCGGCGGCAGGTCGCCGCGCGGCTCGGTCGGGTCCAGCGGGTTCACATAGGGGTATTGCGCGGGCGGGACGTAAGGCAGGGTGTTCAACGGCAGCCGGTACCCGATCGCGCTGTCGCCCGGCACCAAGAACATGCGCCCCCGCCGCGTCGACCACTGTTCCGACCGCCAGCGCCGCCCGCCCGCCTTGCTTTGCCACGCTTGCACCGGCAGCACATAGCCCGCCGGTTGCGTCAGGCCGCGCTCGAACACCTTGGCCATGCGCAAGCGCTCCTCGGGGTCCTCGAGTTTGGAGTTTTCGGGCGTGACGTTTTCGGGCAGCCGCCCTTCGCGCAACAACCATTCGGCAGGGTCTTCGTAGGCGGGCATGACGAAGTCGCGGTCGATGGAAAGCTCCTCCGCCAGCGCGCCCAGCAGCGCCGCTGCAGCGTCAGGCGTGGCTTTGTCCGATGGCGCCCCCTCGGACGCGACAAGGGCTGGGTCTTGCCAAATCGGCTGGCCATCGCGCCGCCAATACAGCGAGAACGTCCAGCGCGGCAGCGTCTCGCCGGGGTACCATTTGCCTTGCCCGTAGTGCAGGAAACCACCGGGCGCGAAGCGGGTTTGCAGGCGGCGGATCAGTTCGTCGGCCAACACACGCTTGGTCGATCCGACGGCGCCCGTATTCCATTCGGGCGCCTCGAAATCGTCTACCGAGACGAATGTCGGCTCGCCGCCCATGGTCAGGCGCACGTCGCCCGCCGCCAGCGATTCATCGACCTTGCGGCCCAACGCATCCAGCGCGTGCCATGATTCATCTGAAAACGGATTGGTGATACGCGGCGTTTCGGCGACGCGGCGCACCTGCATATCGAACGCAAAGTCGACCTGCGGCGCGCCCGCCGCCATATACCCGCCCGAGATTGGCGCGGCATTGCGGTAATGGGGTGTCGCCGCCAGCGGAATGTGGCTTTCACCCGTCAGCAAGCCCGATGTGGGGTCAAACCCGATCCACCCTGCCCCGGGCACATAGGCTTCGACCCAAGCATGCAGATCGGTAAAGTCGTGATCAGTGCCCGCAGGACCATCGAGTGCCACCAGATCGGGCTTTAGTTGGATCAGATAGCCCGACACGAACCGCGCGGCGATGCCCAAATGACGCAGCACCTGCACCAGCAACCACGATGAATCGCGGCACGATCCCGTGGCGCGCGCGAAGGTTTCCTCGGGCGTTTGCACGCCCGGCTCCATACGGATGATGTAGCCGACCGCATTGGCGACGCGCTGGTTCAGCCCGACAATAAAGTCGGTCGTGCGGGTTGGGGTGCGGTCGATCGTATCCAGAAACGCCTGCAAATGCGGGCCCGCAGGTTCCGGGGTGGTGTAGATTTTCAAGTCGTCCCTGATGTCGGCTGGGTAGTCGAACGGCCACACCTCGGCCGTGTCTTCGACAAAGAAATCGAACGGGTTGTAGACGGTCATGTCGGCAACCAGATCGACTTCAATCTTCAACTCGCGCACGGGTTCGGGGAAGACGAAGCGGGCCAGCCAATTGCCATAGGCATCTTGCTGATAATTCACGAAATGGTTGGCAGGCGTCACCTTCAGCGCGTGCGAGATAACCCGCGTGCGGCTGTGGGGCGCGGGCTTCAGGCGGATGACTTGCGGGGCAAGCGTCACGGGGCGGTCATAGGTATAGTGGGTCAGATGATAGATACTGGCCTTGATCGACATTCTGCCTTGCCGTCCTGCGCTGCAACATTCCTATCTGCCAGATTTCCACACATCTCCCCGCCGCGCCACGGCTTTTCGGGGATTTGCGCGGCTTGCGCGAGGGCGGTCGCGATTCTGCCCGAAATTCCACCGGCGCGCGCTGCGTTTGCACGGCAACGGCGCGCAAACGACGGTAGACGAAAATTCATTTCGATTTGAAACGATAAAACCGCAATAATTTTCCAGTTATCTGTCAGATACTAGCCCAAATCATGGCGCATTTATCAACCATGACGCAATAATTTACGCATCAGCACGGGGCCACACATGTCATCGACCAGCAAACCGGAAAACGCACTCGAGGATTTCAAGGCGCAGTTGCGTCAGCCTGATCTGGTCTCGCAGTTGCGCCAAGGGCTGGTCGGCCGCGATCTGACGTTCGAGACGCCCTTTGGCACGCAGCACCTGATCTATGCCGACTATACGGCGTCGGGTCGGGCGCTGCAGCAGATCGAAACCTTCGTGATGACGCGCGTGCTGCCCTATTACGCCAACACCCATACCGAGGCGTCCTTCGTCGGCGGCGTCATGAGCCGTATGCGCGAGGCGGCCCGCCGCGAAATCGCCCGTATTTGCCACGCCGAAGACGCGGACGTGATTTTCACCGGCTCTGGCGCGACAGGCGGGCTGAACAAGATCGTTCTGGGGCTGGGCCTTGGCGCGCGCGTTGCCGCGGGCCAGCGTGTCACCGTGATTACCGGCCCCTACGAACACCACTCGAACATCTTGCCGTGGCGCGAAACGGGCGCGACCGTGATCGAAGTGCCCGAGGCCGCTGACGGCGGCCCCGATATGGTGGCGCTGGATCAGGCGCTGGCAACGGCTGCCGGATCGGATCTGATCATCGGCACGTTTTCCGCCGCGTCGAACGTCACCGGCATTTTGACCGACACCGATGCCGTTACCCGCCGCCTGAAGGCCGCAGGTGCGCTGGCAATTTGGGACTATGCCGCCGCCGCACCCTACATCGACATCAACATGGGCAGCGGCGATGCGGCCAAGGACGCGATCGTGTTTTCGCCGCACAAGTTCCCCGGCGGCCCCGGCGCGACCGGCGTTTTGCTGCTGCGGCGCGCGTTGGAATGGACTGAGACCCCCTCGGCACCCGGCGGCGGGTCGGTGCGGTTCGTTTCGCCTTGGGGGCACATCTACAGCACCAACCGCGTCGCGCGCGAGGAAGCGGGCACGCCGAATATCGTCGGCGACATTCGCGCGGCGCTGTGCCTGTTGGTGAAAGAAGCCGTCGGCATCGACTACATTTTGACCCGCGACGAAGACCTGCGCCAACGCGCGCTGGCGGCGTGGGAAAACGTGGCGGGGCTGCACCTGTTGGGCCAACGCCAAGGCGCCGCGGCGCTGCCAGTGTTTTCGTTCCGCGTCAGCGGGCCTGACGGCCAGCGGATTCACCACCAATTGTTCACGCGGATGCTGTCGGACGCATATGGCATTCAGGTGCGCGGCGGGTGCGCCTGCGCCGGCCCCTATGCCCACCGCCTGCTGGATTTGGACGAGACCGATTCTGCCGCAGTCATCAGCCAGCTGGACGCGGGTTGCGAGTTGGACCGCCCCGGCTGGGTGCGACTGAACCTGACCTATCTGATGAGCGACGCTGAGGTTGCCACCGTTCTGACATCGATCGCCAGCCTGATCGCGCAGGCGCCCGACTGGCAAAAGATGTACAAGGGCGACCCGAGCACGGCCCGTTTCGCCCCCATCCCCGAAGCCGCCCTCAATCAGGCGTAAGCGGTCGGGATCATGGTTGTCGCCTTCATCTCCTCCATCGAGATGTAGGACGACACGTCGACGAATTTCACCTTGGCCACCAGATCCTTGTAGATATGGTCAAGGTGTTCGACGTTCGGCAGCACGATTTTCAGCAGGTAATCGATATTGCCGGTCAGGCGGTGCACCTCGATAATCTCGGGGATGTCGACCACGGCCTGACGGAACTTGTCCAGCCATTCGGCCGAGTGGTCGGACGTCTGCACCATCACGTAAACCGTTGTCGGCACTTTCATTTTCTGCCGGTCAAGCAGCGCGATGCGCCGCAGAACAAAGCCCTGCTCGTACAGGCGTCGCACGCGTCGCCAGCAGGCCGAAACCGAGAGAGCTACACGATCTGCCAGATCGGCAATCGAGGTGTCTGCATCCGTCTGCAGAAGGTTCAGAATTTTGCGATCTCTATCGTCGATCATGTGACTTGCTCTCCGCGCGCGCGGGGCGCGACTTCCAATGGTATGTCACATTTGCATATTGGCGGACAAAATTGCCAAGTCTTGCATTTGCGCATCGACCATATAGGCGGAAAAACTTCGACATCACCAGCGCCGTTGCGTGAAATCTATCACGTCAACCAACACAATTCTTCCTGAAGAAGGAGAGTGGTGCCCAGGGGCGGAATCGAACCACCGACACGAGGATTTTCAATCCACTGCTCTACCCCTGAGCTACCCGGGCACGGGTTACAGACTGTTTAGCCTGTTGGGTAGCGGTCTTCTAGGCGAGCACGCGGGGCCTGTCCAGAGGCATTTTAGCGGTTATACGCTTGACCATACGTCCAAAGACGCCAATCGGCTAAGCGGGTTCGGGCGCGGCCAACACCTGCGCGGCAGCGCCAGGTTGGGCAACCAGATCGGCCAGCGTCAGCGAATCGATGATGACCAGATACGACCAGAACACCTCGGCAAAGGCGCGGCGCAGGCGGCAGGTGGCCTCGTCGGTGCAATCTTCGCAGCGCTGATAGGCGCTGCGCGACAGGCACGGCAGCGGCGCGATCGGCCCGTCGATCAGGCGCAGCAGTTGCGATATTTGCACCGCCGCCGGATCCTTGATCAGCGTGTAGCCACCCGAGCGCCCGCGAATCGAGGCAATCACCCCTGCGTTGCGCAATTCCAGCAGAATATGTTCCAAAAAACGCTTGGGCGTATCCGAGCGCCGCGCGATCTCTTCGATCCGCAACGCGCCCGCGCCTTCGGCCTTTGTATCGGCCAGCACCATCAGGGCTTTCAGCGCATATTTCATTTTCTGGGTGATCATCCCCTACACCTAGCGAGTGCGCGGGCGCGCTTCAACGGCGGGCGTAGGGGTGCGGGGTTGAAAAGGCGAAAATATCTATCACTCTTGTCGCATTTCCGCGTAACTCGCAGGGCGCAGCGGTGGGCGTGGCACCGGTTTGGTGCCGTGCAGCAGCGCGGTGAACGTCACAGGCACGTCGCCATCGCCCCCCGCGCCCAGCCGCGCATGGTAGACGGGAATCGATTCGGTGACGCGCATCACGTAGTTGCGCGTTTCGGTAAAGGGGATGCTTTCGATCCAGTCGACAACATCCACCCCGTCATCGCGCGGATCGCCGCGCGTGCCTATCCACTGCAGCACGCGGCCCGGGCCTGCATTATAGCCCACCGCGATCAGCACCGGCGATTGCCCGAACCGCTCCTCGAGGTCGGCCAGATAGCGCGAGCCGAGCCGTGCGTTATATTGCCAGTCCGATGTCAGCCGCGCACGGTCGAAATCCTCGCCGATGGCGCGGGCCATTTCCTCGGCGGTGCCGGGCATCAACTGCATCAGGCCCAGCGCGCCAACAGGGCTGCCCACGACAGGGTTAAACTCGCTCTCGCGCCGCGCGATGGAAAGCGCCAGTTCCGGTGCGGTGGGCAGATCCAGCTGCACCAGCGGATGCACGGGGTAGTAGATCGAGGGCAGGATAACCCCGCGTTCCGCCGCAGCCTTGCCGATTAAGACCGCCAGAAACGGCTCGTCCATTTCCGACAGCATCGCGCCCAACTGGCCCAAATCTTCGCGCGGCAGCGTCTGCCCCAGCTTTACCCCAAACAACACCGCCTTGCCGCGATCACCTGCCGCCAGCAAGATCAGCATCGCACGCGTCAGATCGTTGTGTAGAAACGCCCCCTGCCGCCAGTCGCCGAAATCCTCGCGCCCGGCCAAGGCGGGGTCGAGCGGCGCGCCGATTTCTTCGGCACCCAGCAGGCCGTAAAAAGCGGTCTGGTTCTGCGCAGCGGTGGTGAAATAGGGCACGGCATCTTCGCCCAGCGCCTGCGCGGCGCGGCCCTGCCAATACGCCGCGCGCGACGAGCTGATCGGGCCGGACGAGACTTCGGCCACGCGCGCGAAGTGGCCCGCCGCGCGCGCGGGGTCGTCCATTTTGCGCAGCGCGACATAGCCGGCGACCCATTCCAGATCGGCCAGCATATCGGCATTGTCGGGCGTCAGGTGATGGCGGGCGGCCAGCGCATAGGCATCATCGGTGCGCCCCTCGCGCATTAGCCAGCGGGCCAGCTGCCCCCGCCATGAGGCCCAGCGAAACGGCTGCCCCAGCGCCGCGGCCGAATGCGACCGCGCCTCGAGCAGGCCGATCGCCTCAGAATAATCGCCGCGATCGGCCATGCGGTTGAACCGGTCATAGGCCAGGCCGGGGTCGGCGCGCAGCGCATCTGGCACATCCAGCACCGCCTGATCCTGCGTCGGCTGATTGCGGATGAGCGCGATGCGCGCGTTCGCCAGTTTGCGGTGGTCATCATCCAGCAGCGGCAACAGGCGTTGCGCATCGCTGACACGCCAGCGCCATAGCATCGCATCAACGCGCGCCCAAGCCTGAGGGATCAATTGCTGACCATAGGCGACCAGCATCGCCGCCTCGCCCGCGTCGTCCAGCCCCAACCCGACCCACGCGGCGGTCAGCGCGGTTTGCGCCTCGGCGGGGCGGCCCATTTCCGTCAGCGCGGCGGCGTAGCGCACGGCCCCCTCACCCGTCAGCGGGGGACGCGTGGCAAAGAACGCGACGATATCGGCAGCGGCGTCGCGGTGCGTCATGGCCTTTTCGGCGGCGGCGCGCAGGCTGTCGGCGGCAGGCCAGTCGGGGTGCGTATCCAAGAACGCTGAGGCTTCCGCAAAACTGCCCTCGCCCGCGCGCAGGCGTTGCCATGTCACCAAATCCACCGCTACGCGCCCTTGCGGCGCGGCCAGCACTGTCGCCTGCAACCAGTCACCGCGATCGGCCGCACTGTTGGCGGCGGCAAAAGCGTGCTGCTGGGCCTGTGCCACGGCAGGAACCGCCAGCGCGACCGCCAGAACAAGCAAGGTTTTTCCGATGATTTGTCGCATTGCGCCGCCAAGATAGCCGCGCCCTTCTTGCAGGCAACTCACAAACTTGGCAATCGGGCGCAAGCGGACTAGTTTCCGCCCATTCTCAACCAAAGCGGGCCGACTCAGGCCCTGCCCAAAAGGAAGCGCGTCATGATCAAGGGATCACTCCCAGCACTTGTCACACCGTTCAAGGACGGCAAGGTGGATCTGGACACGCTGAAAAAACTGGTTGAATGGCACATTGCCGAAGGGTCCAACGGCATCGTTCCGGTCGGTACCACGGGCGAAAGCCCGACCCTCAGCCACGAAGAACACGATCTGGTCGTGGCAACCGTGGTGGAAATCGCCGCTGGCCGCGTGCCGGTTGTGGCGGGTGCCGGGTCGAACAACACGATCGAGGCTGTGCGCCTGACCACCGCCGCCAAAAAGGCGGGCGCGACCGCCGCACTGGTCGTGACACCCTATTACAACAAGCCGACGCAGCGCGGCATGCTGGATTACTTCACCGCCGTGGCCGAGGTTGGCCTGCCGATTATCATTTACAACATTCCCGGCCGTTCCGTCGTCGATATGTCGCCCGCGACCATGGGCGTGCTGGCCAAGCTGCCCGCGATTGTCGGCGTCAAGGATGCAACCGGCGATCTGTCGCGCGTGGCCAAGCAGCGCGGCACCTGCGGGGCAGATTTCATCCAGCTTTCGGGTGAGGACGCGACTGCCGTCGGCTTCAACGCCATGGGCGGCGTCGGCTGCATTTCGGTCACCGCGAACGTCGCCCCTGCCCTGTGCGCCAAGATGCAAGCGGCCACGCTGGCAGGCGATTACGCCGCTGCGCTGGCCTACCAAGACCAGCTAATGCCCCTGCACGAGGCTATTTTCATTGAACCCGGCGTGGCTGGCGCGAAATACGCTATGTCGCTGCTGGGCCTGTGCAGCGCCGAGGTCCGCTCGCCCCTGACCGAGCTGCTGGACGACACGAAAGAGGCGATCCGCGCCGCAATGGTTCATGCCGGCCTCCTCTGACATTCTGGCTTGGGTCGACGGCCGGCTGGTGCCGGTCGACAAGCTCGCGGCGCATCGCCGCGGGCTTTTGCATCCGGCGATCAGCGTTTTCGTGCTACGCGGCGATGAAATCCTGCTGCAACAACGCGCGGCAGGCAAGTATCACAGCCCGCTGCTGTGGGCGAACACCGTCTGCACGCACCCGCATGTGGGCGAGGATGACCTGACCTGCGCCATCCGCCGGTTGGACGAAGAAATGGGCATTCGCGGCCTGACCCCCACCTTGCGCGGGCGCGTCACCTACCGCGCCGATGTCGGGCAAGGCCTGACCGAGCACGAGGACGTCGCGATCTTCACCGCCCACGCGCCCGCCGATCTGCGCGTCGCGCCCAACCCTGACGAGGTTGCCGCCACCCACTGGATGTCGCTGGATGCGCTGAACGCCGCACGCAGCCAAGCGCCGTGGAAATTTACCCCATGGCTGAACATTTACCTTGATCAGCATTTGCAATCGATCTTCGGTAATAGCTGACACAACAACAGGATAGTCCGATGTCCATCCCAGTCTTCGACGGCCACAACGATTTTCTTTTGCGCATCACGGATCAGCCGCAGCGCGACAAGATCTGGCTGGAAGGGGACGGACAGGGCCAGCTAGACCTGCCGCGTATGCGCAAAGGTGGGTTTGCTGGGGGATTCTTTGCCATCTACGTCCCGTCGCCGCGCGGCGATGGGCCTGCGTTTGATATGGCCAAGATGATGGCGCAAGACAGCTATGCCATCCCCTTGCCCGCGCCCGTCCCGCTTGAGGCAGCGCAGGCGGTTGCCCTGCGCCAGGCGGGTGCGCTTTTCGCGCTGGAACGCGCGGCGCCCGATGATTTCACCATCGTCCGCAGCACGGCAGACATCCGCGCTGCAATGGCTGCGGGCCGCATCGCCGCCATCATGCACATGGAGGGGGCCGAGGCCATCGACCCCGATCTGGACGCGCTTTACACCTTCCACGCCATGGGCCTACGCTCGCTCGGGCCGGTCTGGAGCCGCCCCACAGCCTTCGGCAACGGCGTGCCCTTTGCATTCCCGTCCTCGCCCGATACGGGCGACGGGCTGACCGATGCGGGCAAGCGGCTGGTCAAAGCCTGCAATGCCTTGGGTATCATGCTGGATCTGTCGCACCTGAACGAAGCGGGCTTTAACGACATCGCCGCGCTATCGGATGCGCCGCTGGTGGCCACCCATTCGAACGCACATGCGGTGACACCATCTGCCCGCAACCTGACCGACCGGCAGCTAGGGCTGATCCGCGAGTCGGGCGGTATGGTCGGGCTGAACTACGCGACCGCCTTCCTGAACCCTGCGGGCAAAGGCGATGCGGGAATCGGCTGGGATGTGATGCTGCGCCACCTCGACCATCTGATCAGCCTCTTGGGCGAGGATCACGTCGGCCTCGGGTCGGATTTTGACGGGGCGCAGGTGCCCAGCGTACTGGGCGATGTGGCAGGTCTGCCCGCCTTCCACGACGCCATGCGCGCGCACGGCTACAATGACGCGCTGATTGCCAAGATCAGCTGGCAGAACTGGCTTGCCGTGCTGGACAAGACTTGGCGCTAACGCAAAAAAGGGGGCCTAACGGCCCCCACTTTCCCCCACACGCAGCTGGCTGGGGTCGATCGGCACGATGAACGGGTTCAGCCGCACCACCATGAAATTCAGCGCAGCGGCCAGCGTCAGCCACAGGATGTAGGGCACCAGAATCAGGCCCGACAGCCAGTCGATCCGCCAGAACACGATGATCATCGTCAGCACCAGCAACCACAACAGCCCGATAACGCCCAAGCCGATCCGCACGCGGTGCAACCCGAAAAACAGCGGCGTCCACAGCACGTTGACGGCCAGCTGCGCGGCCATCAGCGCCAGCGCCGCGTCAGCACCCGGGCGACCAGCAACCCAGCTACCCGCCAGCGCCATCAGCACATACAGCGTTGTCCATACGATCGGGAAGACGATGGGCGCGGGCGTCCACGTGGGCTTGCGCAGCGCCTTGTACCAATCACCCGGTTGAAACAGCATTCCTGAAATACCGGCGGCCATCCCGCCGACCAGCAATGCGCCAAAGACAAACAAGTCCATATCGGCCCTCCATCATTGGGGCCATAGTAGCGCAGAAGCCTTGCGACGCAACCTAGTTGGAAAAGCGCGACAAATACGCCCAAATGTCGGCAGCATCCGCCGGGTTGCGCACAAGATAGGCCATGCGGCTGCTGGCGCGACGGTCACCCAAGCGCTGCTGCAAAAAGGCGCTGGGGGCGGTGACGAACGACACGAATGCGTTTTCGTCCCACCCTACGGCGCGGCCCGCTAACTGCTGCATCGAGGGGCCATACGCAAAGCCGTCGGCGGTTGCGGCAGGGCGGCTGGCCAAACCGAACAGGTTCGGGCCCGTGCGCGCGCCGGTGCCCATGATGATGCTGCCGCTATCGTCGCGAATGACATGGCACGCGGTGCACTGGCGCGCAAAGCTACGCTCGCCCGCCTGCGCATCGCCAGCTACGGCAATCGCGGGTGCACCCAATAGCGCGCCAAAAGCCAGCACTGCAGCCCCGATGCGGCGTTTCAAATGTGACAACAAGACCAAAACGGCAACCCTATCCCTTATGGGACCGACCTATTTCAGCCAATCCCTATAGGGCGCAAGTAAACTCTTGTTAATGGAATTCACAGGGGGCCGCGCATCACGGGAATGCGAGGGTCTAACCAGACACGCACGCGGGCTGGACTTGAGGGCATAAAATGCATATCTGCCCCGCATGGCCAAGGATAAAAACAACAACTACCAGATTGTCGCTGAAAACCGCCGTGCGCGGTACGATTACCAGATCGAGGAAGATCTGGAATGCGGTATCGTGCTGTCGGGGTCCGAGGTGAAATCGCTGCGCACGGGCAAGGCGAATATCGCCGAAAGCTACGCCTCGGTCGAAAACGGCGAGCTGTGGCTGATCAACGGCTATATCGCCCCGTACGAACCTGCCCGCACCTGGGGCCACGAGGAACGCCGCCTGCGTAAGCTATTGGTCAAGCGCAAAGAATTGGCTCGCCTGTGGAATGCCACCCAGCGCGAGGGTATGACCATCGTGCCGCTGGTGATGTATTTCAACGACGTCGGCCGCGTGAAGCTGAAAATCGCCATCGCCAAGGGCAAAAAGCTGCACGACAAGCGCGAAAGCGAAGCCAAGCGCGACTGGGACCGGCAAAAGCAGCGCCTTCTGCGCGACCACGGCTAAGCCACCCTTGCATGCGCCATAGCGGGGCTGTAGGTCAACGCCGACAGTCGCCGCCAGCCAAGGCGTGCCCTGCGAAAGGCAAAGCATGCAAGGATTGCACCTTTCCGATCAGGTCGACGACGACCCGTGCACGTTGGTATCGACGACGTGGCTTGCGGCGCATCTGAACGATTCCGATCTGCGCCTGCTGGATGCATCGTGGTTCCTGCCGACCGACAGGCGCAACCCCCGCGCCGAGTTCGAGGCAGCGCATATTCCCGGCGCAAGATTTTTTGACATCGAGGCGGTGGCCGACAGTAATGCCGGGCTGCCGAACATGGCTCCGCCGCCTGCGCTGTTTGCCTCGCGCATGCGGGCGCTTGGCCTTGGCGACGGGCAACAGTTTGTCATCTACGACAGCGCTGGGGTGTTTTCGGCTGCGCGCGCGTGGTGGATGTTCCGCATGATGGGCAAGCGCGCTGTCGCGGTGCTGGATGGGGGCCTACCCAAATGGCAGGCCGAACACCGCATCACTACGGCAACCCCCGCCCCCATCCGCGACCGGCACTTCACCGTCGCCCCCGATGCGGCCCGCACGATGGATGTCACGGCCGTCGCACGCGCCAGCAAACTAGGCACCCACACGATCATCGATGCCCGCGCCCCCGACCGTTTCGCCGGTGCCGCGCCCGAGCCGCGCCCCGGCCTGCGCGGCGGCCACATTCCCGGGGCAATCAACGTCTATTTCAAGGATCTGCTGCAGCCAAACGGCACCATGAAGCCGCCTGCAGCACTGCGCGCCTTGTTCGACGCCGCCGGCGTTGACCTGCGCCGTCCGGTCATCACGACCTGTGGGTCGGGGGTTGCCTCCGCAGTCCTCGTCCTCGCCCTCGAAAGAATCGGGGTTACCGATCATTCCCTCTACGATGGATCGTGGGCGGAATGGGGCATGTTTGCCGACCTTCCCATCGCCAAAGGACAAAGCTGATGCTCGAGCATCTGAAAGAACAGCCTGCCGACAAAATCCTGTCGCTGACCACCGCCTACCGTGCCGATCCGCGCCCGAACAAAGTCGATCTGGGCGTTGGCGTCTACAAAGACGGCGAGGGGCACACCCCCGTCATGCGCGCCGTAAAAGAGGCCGAGCGCCGTCTGGTCGCCACGCAGGATACCAAGGTCTACACCGCGTTGTCGGGCGATCAGGTCTTTATCGACGCCATGGTCGATCTGGTGCTGGACGGGGCCGTTGCACGCGACCGCGTGGCCGGCATCGCGACCCCTGGCGGCACAGGCGCCATCCGCCAAGCGCTGGAACTGATCAAGCTGGCCGCACCCAGCGCCCAGATTTGGGTGTCGAACCCCAGCTGGCCCAACCATGCGTCGATCATCAACTACCTTGGCATGACCCGCAAAGATTACCGCTATTTCGACGAAGAAACGCGCGGCCTCGACTTTGATGGCATGATCGCGGATCTGAAAACAGTGCCTGCGGGCGATGTCGTGCTGCTGCATGGCTGCTGCCACAACCCGACCGGCGCAAACCCGACCGCCGCACAATGGGCCGTCATTATCGAGACCGTCAAAGCCGCGGGCGCCGTGCCGCTGGTCGACATCGCCTATCAGGGCTTTGGTGACGGTCTGGACGAAGATGCCGCTGCGACCCGCGCCATTGCCAGCGCCTTTCCCGAATGCCTGATTGCCGCGTCGTGTTCGAAAAACTTCGGCATTTACCGCGAGCGCACCGGAATCCTGATGGCGATTTCGGCCGATGCTGCCCGCACCCCGATCACGCAGGGCACGCTGAACTTTCTGAACCGCCAGAACTATTCGTTCCCGCCCGATCACGGCGCGCGCGTTGTGGGCATGATTCTGACCGATCCCGATCTGCGCGCCGACTGGCAGGCCGAGCTGGAGGAAGTGCGCCTTGGCATGCTGAACTTGCGCAAACAGCTGGCGGACGAGCTACGCCGCCTAACAAACTCGGACCGGTTCGACTTTATCGCGCACCACCGCGGCATGTTCTCGCGCATTGGCGCGACGCCTGCGCAGGTCGAGGCGATGCGGGCAGATGACGCGATCTACATGGTTGGCGACAGCCGCATGAACATCGCCGGCCTGAACGCACGCACCATTCCGCTGTTGGCAGCCGCTATCGTCAAAGCCGGCGCATAAGCGACCAACCGATAACGAAAAAGGCCCGCCAATTGGCGGGCCTTTTATTTTGGGCGCGCCGGAAAACCGGCGCGCTGCACTTACTTGCTGAATTCGGGATAGGCTTCCATCCCCAGCTCGGCCTTGTCTAGGCCGACTTGTTCGGCTTCGGGCGAGACACGCAGCCCCATGACCGCCTTGATGATCAGCCAGACCACGCCCGAGGCGATGATCGTGAACAGACCCACGACGATGATCGAATACAGCTGCACCCACAGAACCGCATCGGGGTTCGTGAAGACAACCGCGATAGTGCCCCAAATACCTGCGAACAGGTGGACGGGGACCGCACCGACGACATCGTCCAGTTTCAGCTTGTCGAGGAACGAGACCGCAAAGACCACGATGATACCGCCGACGGCACCGATCAGGGTTGCTGCGCCCAGCGTGGGGGTCAGCGGTTCAGCGGTGATCGACACCAGACCGCCCAGCGCGCCGTTCAGCACCATGGTCAGATCGGGTTTACGGTAGAGGACGCCCGTCAGGATCAGCGCGGCCAGCGCACCGCCGACAGCACCAGCGTTGGTGTTCGCCATCACACGGCCGACGTCAGCCGCATCGCCAACAGCCGAGAACGCCAGCTGCGAGGCACCGTTGAAGCCAAACCAACCCATCCACAGGATGAACGTGCCCAGCGTGGCCAGCGGCAGGTTCGAACCCGGCATGGGGATCACTTTGCCGTCTTTGTATTTGCCGATACGCGGGCCCAGAATGATGATGCCCATCAGCGCAGCCCAGCCACCGACCGAGTGCACGACCGTCGAGCCAGCAAAGTCGAGGAAACCCATCTGATCAAGGAAGCCGCCGCCCCATTTCCACGACGCTTGGACAGGGTAGATCAGCGCAGTCATGACCACGGTGAAGACCATGAAAGGCGCGAACTTGATACGCTCGGCCACGGCGCCCGACACGATCGAGGCGGTGGTGGCGCAGAACATGACTTGGAAGAAGAAGTCCGACGAGGTCGAGGCATAGTCATATGCATCGGCGCCAGCCGCATCGATACCCACGGCTTCCAGCTTGGCCGTGCCCAGCGCGCCGAAGATGTTGCTGATGATCCAGCCATCGCCCGGATACATGACCATGTAGCCGACAAGGTAGTACATGAAACACGCAATCGCGAACATCGAGATGTTCTTCAGCATTTGCATGGTCACGTTCTTCGAACGGACAAGGCCGCCTTCCAGCATGGCGAAACCGGCCGCCATCCAGAACACCAGAATACCGCCGATCAGCATGATCAGCGAGTTCAGGATGAATTGCAGGTCCATCGAGGAGGGACCGTAGGTCTCGACGGCCTCGACGGCGGCCTCGGCCTCCTGTGCATGGGCCGGCAGGGCAAGCATCGCGGCAACTGCCGCAAGCCCTGCAAGTTTTTTAGCGTTCAACATCTATAGCTGTCCCTTGCCTCTGCGTCAGAGCGCGTCTTCATTGGTCTCGCCGGTGCGCACGCGCAGCGCGCTTTCCACGTCGAGAACGAAAATCTTGCCGTCGCCGATTTTGTCGGTCTTGGCGGTTTTGGCGATGGTCGCGATGACCTCGTCGGCCAGATTGTCGGGCACGACGATTTCCAGTTTTACCTTCGGCACGAAATTAACGGCGTATTCCGCGCCGCGGTAGATTTCCGTATGACCGGACTGCAGGCCGAAGCCTTTGATTTCGGTCACCATCATGCCGCGTACACCCACGGAAGTCAGCGCTTCGCGCACTTCCTCGAGCTTGAACGGTTTGATCGTAGCGATGATGAGTTTCACGTTCTTCCCCTTGCGAGTTATGACGCGGTTGCCAGAATCCTGATGCCAGAATCCTCGCCGCCCTTCCCCAACACAGCCTCAAATTCATGCAGCAGGACAAGCGCTCAGTCCCAATTGCGTGTACAGGCGGAAAATTGCCAGCGCGCTGTCGATTAAAAAATAGATAAAATCCGCATAATTGCCGCATTTTTATGCCGTATGAAAACACCGTATGGGGCGGCATCCCCCCTCAACATTCGGGCTATCTCGCGTTAATATGTAAAAAAATACGGCGAGTGGCGGGCAGAGATGGCAGAAAATTCGAATAACGGCAGCCGGGGCAGGCCCCCGATTCTGGCCGCCGAGCGTCGGTACCCCGCCGCATCCCCGTCCGGCAGCAAAGCCGCGCCGCGCAGCAGTGGCGGCGGCGCCAAGGCGACCGGCGGCAATGGCGGCGGCGCGCGCAAGCCCCCGTCGAAACCGCCATCGAAAACCCCGCGCCGCAGCCCACGCAAACGCGGCCCCATTGGTAGCACTCTGGCCGCAATCGCCGGGCTGGTGTTCGGCATCGTCCGCGCCGTCTGGTCGGTTTTTTGGAAGCTGGGCCTGACCGCCGTCGTGCTGTTGGGGATTGTCGTCTATTACAAATCGACCACCCTTCCCTCGATTGACGAGATGATCGACGGCCGCACGCGTGGTTCGGTCACGCTGCTCGATCGCAACGGCGACACCTTTGCGTGGCGGGGCGACCATTTTGCGGGCGTGATCTTGTCGACCGACGTTGCCCCGGTGCTGCGCAACGCCGTCATCGCGACCGAGGACCGCCGCTTCAACTGGCACTTCGGCGTCGATCCCATCGGCATCGCATCCGCCGTGCGCATCAACTTGGGCGCAGGGCGCGGCGCGCTGCAGGGCAACGGTGGCTCGACCATCACACAGCAAACTGCCAAGCTGATGTGCCTCGGCCGCCCCTATGACCCGCGCCAGTGGGAAAACGAGACCGCCTACGAGGCGGACTGCCGCCGCTCGACCATCATGCGCAAGGTAGACGAAGCCATCTACGCCATGGCGATGGAGCTGCGCTATTCCAAAGACGAAATTCTGACGCTGTATCTGAACCGCGCTTACTTGGGCGCAGGTGCCCGCGGGTTCGAGGCCGGTGCGCAGCGCTATTTCGGCAAATCCGCGCGTGATGTCACCGCATCCGAGGCCGCCGTTCTGGCGGGCCTGCTGCAAGCCCCGTCCGCACTGGCCCCCACGGCCAACCTTGCACGGTCGCAAAACCGCGCAAACGTGGTGATCGGCCTGATGCAGGAGCAGGGCTATCTGACCGCTGCCGAGGCCGCCGAGGCGCGCGAGCACCCCGCCCAGTTGTCGCAAGCCGCCGCCGCGCGCGCGGGCGGTTATTTTGCCGACTGGGTCATGGAATCGGGCCCCGAATTCTTCACCCGCGACACGACCGAGGATGTGATCATCCGCACCACACTCGACCCGCGCATCCAAAGCGTGGCCGAGGCCGCCGTGACCGACATTTTCGCCACCAAGGTGCGCGAAGGGTCCGAGGCGCAAGCGGCTGTGGTTGTCATGTCGTCCGATGGCGCCGTGCGTGCCATGGTGGGGGGGCGGGATCTGCGGGCATCGGGTGCGTTCAACCGCGCCACGCGCGCAAACCGGCAGACTGGCTCGTCCTTCAAACCCTTCATCTACGCGACCGCGCTGGACCAAGGCATCAGCCCGATGGAGATGGTCGACGACAGCCCGCTGACCATCAACGTACGCGGGTCTGGCCCATGGTCGCCGCAAAACTACGACCGCACCTTCAAGGGCTGGATCACCCTGACCCAAGCCTTGGCCGAAAGCCGCAACATCCCCGCCGTCCGCCTGAGCGAGGCCGTCGGGCGCCAAAACGTAAGCCGCATCGCGCACGGGTTCGGCATTACGGGCGAGATTTCGGAGGGCCCCGCGATGGCGTTGGGGGCATCCGAAGGCACGCTCATCGAGATGACCGGCGCCTATGCAGGCTTCCTGAACGGCGGATCGTCGGTCACACCTTACGGCTTGGTCGAACTTAGCCTGCAAGGCGACAACACCCCCCTGATGGGCACCAGCGGCGGTATCGGCGCGCGCGTCATTTCCGAAAACGCGGCGCAAGAACTGACGTGGATGATGTGGCGCGCGGTCGAGGAAGGCACCGGCCAGCGCGCCCGCGTTAGCGGCTGGCAGATCGCGGGGAAATCCGGCACGACCTCGGCTGCGCGCGATGCGTGGTTCATTGGCTTCTCGGCCGATTACGTGATCGGTGTCTGGATGGGTTACGACAACAACACGCCCCTGCGCGGCGTCACGGGTGGCGGCATACCGGCCGAGATCTTCCACGAGACGATGCAAGGCGTGCTGAACGGGATGACCCCGAACCCGCTGCCTATGCAGTCGCCCGATGAATCCAGCCGCTTCGTCGACCCCAGCGGTCTGGCGGCGGACGGCTCGGGGTATGTGCCGTCGGGCGATGCTGCGCTGGATCGCGCGCTGCTGGAAGCCTTCGGCGCGCCGCCGTCCAGCCTGCCGCCCGCAGGCAGCGGCGATAATTCGCAAGATGCGATCACCAATGCCCTGCAGGGCATTCTGGGTGGGGGGAACTGACTACTGGCTTTCCTCGGGCGCAGGGCAGCGCCCGTAGCGGAAGGAATAGCCGTTCCAAATCATGATGATGCCGTCGCTTTGTGCGTCGCGCATCATCATGGCGCGCTCGCTCCAGTGATCCGAGTCCGCCTCGTTACCGTCGACGCATTCCATAGTGTAAAGCGTGGCGTCCATGTCCAGCACATCAACGGGGCGCGTCATACGGCAGGCGATGCCTACGCCGTAAAAGACGCTTTCCTCGATCTTCAGGGCGCCCCCATTGACGCCGATCTGCGTGCAACTGGCGTTGGGCGACTGGCGATAGATGCCATCCCATGGCCCTGCTGCCACGGCGCTACTGAAACCGATCAAAACATATGCGGCAATACTCGCCACACGCACCAAGCGAACGCGACCCATTATTTTCCCCAAGGCCGCGCGAATCGGCCTGTTCCTTCATAATCGCGCCCCGACACCGCCGCGAGGGGGCCAGATGCGCGTGAACCAAATATATACGCATTCCCCGTAGCCACAGGATCAAAGGCCGGAACGCGGCTGCAGGCGGGCCTGCGACCAATCGGCCTGCGGTTCACGCTATAGGATGACATCGATGCAGCCGGTTCGCGCCATCACAACTGCGGCATCACGGGATGCGCCGCCCCGCACCGCCGATGATCGCCCCCCGTTGGTTGCCAGCATCGCCGCCAGCGCGCTGATCAATCTGCTGGCGCTGACCGGCCCGCTCTACATGCTGAATGTCTATGACAAAGTGTTCGCCGCCGCATCGCTGGCGACCTTGCTCGCGCTCAGCCTGATGGCGCTGTGCGGCTACGGCGCGCTGCTGCGCGCCGAGGATCTGCGCCTGCGCATTCTTGCCCAATCCCCGGCAACAGGCAGCGCCGCAGCGCGGCTGCTGTCGCGGCCGAACGCGGCGCAACTGCTGGACTTGCCCTTCATCCCACTGTTTCTGGCGGTGCTGTGCGCGATCCACCCGCTGCTTGCGTTGACGGCGGTGGTGCTTGGCAGCGGGGCCTTCGCCATCGCGCGCTACCAACCGCTTGATGCGCTGGGGCGCGGGCGCATCGCGGCGCTGCTGCGTAACCTGCATCAGGCGGGCCAGAGCGTGATCATCGGGGTCGGCGCGTGGCTTGCGCTGGAAGGCGCGATATCCGCCGGTGCGCTCTTCGCCGCCGCCTTGCTGTGCGGCAAGCTCTACGCCCCGCTCGAGGCGGCGGCGAGCCTGACCGTGCCCCCGCCCCGCGCCGCGCCACCGCCTGCAGGGGTGTTCAGCGGCGACAAACTGGCTTGTCAGGGGTTGCGCCTACCGCCCCTGACAACACCGGTGACTTTCGCCCTGAACGCAGGCGACGCGCTGGCGGTTGTCGGCGCATCGGGCAGCGGCAAATCGCGGTTACTGACCTATCTGGCGCAGCGGGGCGCGGGGACGTGCTTTCCCGCACCCGCAGCGGGGCAGCCACCGCTGGGCTATGTGCCACAGGCACTGATCGACCCGGCGCAGGGGTTTACCGGCGGCACGGCCCGCCTATTCGCGATCAAGCAAGTTTTCGCAGGCCCCGCGCGGTCTATCTTGCTGGACATGCCGGAAAACGACTTGGACAGTCACGGCATCGACAGGCTGTGCACCCTGATCGCCACCGCGCGCGCAGCGGGCAGCACCCTGATCATCGCTACCCATCAACCGCGCATTATCGCCGCCTGCACTCAGGTGCTGGTTATCGAAGCGCAAACCCAATGGCGGGCCGCATCATGAGCACGCTGTCGCTACGCCAGTTGCAAACGCGCCTGTGGCACCTGATTGCGATCACCACCGTGGCTTTGGTCGGGCTGATGGGTAGTATTCCCGTGCCGTCGGCCACCATCGCCCATGGCACGATTGGCGGGGCGCTGCGGCCCATCCCCCTCGGCACCAGCGAAATGGGGGTTGTCGCGGCTGTCCTGACCCAGACCGACGCCCGCGTCGCGGCGGGCGAAGCGCTGGTCAATTTGTCCGACACTGCTTTGCGGGCGCAGCTTGCCGCGCTGGATGCAGAAGAAACGCTGCTGCTGACCCGCCTTACCCCCGGCGCAGCATTAGTGCCCATCATTTCAGCCGAGGCCGAGGCACACCTTGCCACATTGGCCGCCGACAGTGCGGGCCTTGCCGCGCGCCTGTCAATCCTTGCGACGCGTCTGCCTTTGGCGCAAGCGACGGCCGATGCGCAGTCGCAACTGGCCGCAACGGGGCGCGCCCCCGCCCCCGCCGCGCGCGCTGCCACCGAGGCGGTGGCAGCGTTACGATCCGAACAGGCGGCCCTGCAGGCGGCTTATGACGCGATCCCCTTGCAACGCGAGGTGATCTTGCAGCGGCGCAGCTTGCGGCAGGCCGAGGTCGCCGAAAACACCGCCGCCCAGCGCGCATCGACGCAGGCCCGCCTGATCGCAGTGCGCGCCGAACGTGCCGCCCTGACCCAACGCCTGTCGCAAACACGCATTATCGCCCCAGCCGCTGGCCGCCTGATCACGCTGGATGCCACCGTCGGCCAAGTTGTGCGGCCAGGCGATACCGTGGCGATGCTGCTGCCCGACAGCCCCACGAACCAAGCTGTTGTGCCGGTGCCGCCCGCGCAGGCCAGCCAGATCAGCGTCGGCCAAGCGGCCCGCCTTGTGCCTGCGGGATTCCAGCGCGGCGAGATAACCGGCCATGTCAGCGCGATTTCGGCAGATACCCTCAGCGACGCGAATGGGGCGGCCTACTACCGCGTCACGGTGACCCTTCCAGATGACAGCGGCCTGCGCGCGGGCCATCCGGTTGACGCCTATTTCACCGGCCCCTCGCGGGTGATCTTGGGGTATCTGCTGCAACCCCTCACCGCCGCACTGCGCGCAACCCTGCGCGAGCCTGCCCTGCCGCACATTGCAGCGGCCCCGCAATCGGACTAGCCTTCGCCACATCGCAGCCACACCCACGACGAAAGAAGGCCATGACACACCCGATCGAGACCCGCCTCGCCGACCTTGGTATCACCCTGCCCGAAGCCCCCATGCCTGCGGCCAATTACGTGCCCTACGTTGTTGTGGGTGATATGATCCATATCTCGGGTCAGATTTCGATGGCCGATGGCGCGCTGATCAAGGGCCGCTTGGGCGATGATCTGGACATTCCGGCGGGGGCCGCTGCGGCGCGCGCCTGCGGCCTGAACTTGCTGGCCCAGTTGAAAGCCGCGTGCGGCGGCGACCTGAGCCGCGTAAAGCGCGTCGTCAAATTGGGCGGCTTTGTTAATTCGGCCCCCGCCTTCACCGACCAACCCGAAGTCATCAACGGCGCATCCGACCTGATGGTCGAGGTGTTTGGCGACGCCGGCCGCCACGCCCGCGCCGCCGTCGGCGTTGCCGCCCTGCCGCGCGGCGTCGCTGTCGAGGTTGAAGGCCTGTTCCAGATCGCTTGACCCATGGCCACGGTGCAGCTGACCACGCATGACACGATCACCGCCATCGGCGAGGTGGCATGGGACAGCTGCGCCAACCCCGGCGGGGCCGCGCCCGCGCGCGACCCGTTCACGACTTACCGTTTTCTCAACGCGCTGGAAGAAAGCGGGTCCGTCGGCGGGCGCAGCGGCTGGCAGCCGCTTTACCTGCAAGCAACCGTTGAGGGCAAAACCGTGGGCGTCGCCCCGCTGTTTGTGAAATCGCACAGTCAGGGCGAATATGTTTTCGACCATGGCTGGGCCGAGGCTTGGCACAGTGCCGGCGGCCAGTATTACCCGAAACTGCAAATCGCCGTGCCCTTCAGCCCCGTCACCGGCCAGCGCTTTCTGACCGCCGATCCCGCCATCATGGCGACGCTGGTCGAGGCAGCGGTGCGCATTGCCGACCAGAACGACCTGTCGTCGCTGCACATCACATTCTGCACCGAAGACGAGGCCGCCGCCGGTGCCGCAATGGGGCTGCTGCAGCGCACCGGCACCCAGTTTCACTGGCAGAACGTAGACTACCGCACCTTTGACGACTTCCTGAACGCCCTTGCCGCGCGCAAGCGCAAGATGCTGCGCCGCGAACGGGCCTCAGCGCAGGCCTTTGGCGGCCAGATCGTGCAACTGACGGGCGCACAGATCCAGCCCGAACACTGGGATGCGTTCTGGGCGTTTTATCAAGACACCGGCGCGCGCAAATGGGGCCAGCCCTACCTGACGCGTGCATTCTTCGACCTGTGCCAACGCGACTTGCGCGATGACATTCTGTTGGTGCTGGCCCTGCGCGGTGGCAAGCCCATTGCGGGGGCGCTGAATTTCATCGGCCAACAGGCACTTTATGGCCGGTACTGGGGCGCGCTGGAACATCACCCGTTTCTGCACTTCGAACTGTGCTACTATCAGGCCATCGACTACGCGATCGCCCACAATCTGCCGTTGGTCGAGGCGGGGGCGCAGGGGGAACACAAGTTGGCGCGCGGCTATCTGCCCCGCGCGACCCATTCGCTGCACTGGATTGCCGACCCCGCCTTTCGCGACGCCGTGGCACGCTTTGTCGCCGCCGAAACAGCCGCCGTGGACGAAGAAATCGAGGTTCTAACCAGCTTCGGCCCCTTCCGCCGGGGCGAGCGACCGGAGAACGACTGATGCACCCTGATGGATTGGACGCATTGCTGCAAACCGACTGGGCGCTTGACGCCGATGGCCGCGCGATCACCCGCAGCTTCACGTTTAGCGACTTCAACGCGGCGTTCGGCTTTATGACGCGCGCTGCGCTGGTGGCCGAGAAACTGAACCACCACCCCGAATGGACCAATGTCTACAAACGGGTCGATGTGCGCCTGACCACCCATGATGCGGGCGGCCTGTCGGATATGGACGTGAAACTGGCCCGCAAAATGAACGACTTCGCGGGCCAGTAGTCGTTAGATCGAGGCGAGCATATCCTCGCCGCCCGAAATGCTGCACATTCCGGCGTTTTCTTCGACGTGCAGCACCTTGACGACACCATCGTCAGCCATCAGCGCATACCGTAGCGAGCGGTTGACAAAGCCCACGTCGGGGTTCGAAAACGCCAGACCAACCGCCTGCGTGAATTCCGACAGCGGATCGGCCAGCATCGTGATGCCGGCTGCGGTCGCACCGGTATCTTCGCCCCAAGCCTTCATGACAAAGGCGTCGTTCACGGCGACGCAGATCACCTCGTCGATGCCTTTTTCGGTGAAGCCTGCGCGCGTGCGGATAAAGCTGGGCACGTGGGCGGTGCTGCACGTGCCGGTATAAGGGCCCGGCAGCCCGAACAGCACGATCTTGCGGCCCTTGGCCAGCGCGGCGATATCTACCACCTCGACGCCGTTCTCACCGAGCTTCATCAACTTGGCCGACGGCAACTTATCTCCAACAGCAATGGTCATTCTTGCCTCCTTTGGGCTTTTGTCCGGCAGGGCAGTTGTATATTGATCCGGCGTTTGCAATCCAGCACGAAGCAGAGGCGGGAAGAAGGATGAATGCAGTGAACAACGTCGTTGTGATCGGCGGCGGGCAAGCCGCTGCGGCACTGGTCGCCAAGCTGCGCACCAGCGGGTTTACTGGCAGCATCACCCTTGTCGGCGCCGAAATCGACCCGCCCTACCAGCGCCCGCCGCTGTCCAAGGCCTATCTGGCGGGGGAAATGACGCGCGAGCGGCTGTATCTGCGCCCCGCGGCTTTCTACGATCAACACGCCATCACCCTGCGGCTGGGCGAGGCTGCGACCGCCATCGACCGCACGTCGAAAACCGTCGCGCTGGCGGGCGGTGAAGTGCTGCCCTACGACGCGCTGGTGCTGGCCACCGGCGCCACGCCGCGCCCGCTGCCAGCAGACAAAGGCGGCGCGCTGGACGGTGTGCTGACCATGCGCAATCTGGCCGACGCCGACGCCCTCGACCCGCTGCTGACGGCCGATAAAAAGCTGTTGGTCGTTGGCGGCGGCTACATCGGGCTAGAAGCTGCGGCCGTTGCCGCCAAGCGCGGGCTGGATGTGACGCTGGTGCATTCCGGTGCGCGCATCCTCAGCCGCGTGGCGGCGGCGGCGACATCGGACTATTTCCGCACGCTACACACGTCGCACGGCGTCAAAATTCTCGAAGGCACCTCGGTCGATCACCTGACGGGCACGGGCCATGTAATGGGTGCGGTTTTGACCGACGGCAGCACAGTCGCCGCCGATCTGGTCATCGTCGGGATCGGCGTGACGCCAAACGACCAACTGGCCCACGCCGCCGGTTTGGACCTGCACCACGGTATCGCGGTCGATCTTCATTCGCGCACGTCCGACCCCTCGATCTTTGCGGCGGGCGATGTGGCCGCGCTGGACTGGCAGGGCCGCCGCATGCGGATTGAAAGCGTCGGCAACGCCATCGATCAGGGCGAAAACGTGGCGCTGAACATTCTGGGCCAAGATGTGCCCTATGTTCCGAAGCCATGGTTCTGGTCCGACCAATACGACTGCAAGCTGCAAATCGCAGGCCTGGGCGCGGCCGACGATACGATCGTCATACGCAAGGGCGAGGGGCTGACCCAGTCGAACTGGTACTACCGCGACGGCCAGCTGGTTGCCATCGACGCCATGAACGACCCGCGTGCCTATATGGTCGCCAAGCGCTTGATCGAGGCCGGGAAATCTGCCGACCCCGCGCTGGTAGCCGACCCTGAAACCGATCTGAAGGCGCTGTTGAAATGAGGATTATCGCCGGGCGTCATCGCGGCTTGCATCTGGCCGAGGTCGGCAAAGGTGATCCTGCCGCGCACCTGCGCCCGACGACAGACCGCGTGCGCGAGTCGCTGTTCAATCTGCTGGCCGGTGGCCGCTTTGGTGATCCGATCACAGGTGCGGTGGTGCTGGACCTGTTCGCCGGCACCGGCGCGCTTGGGCTAGAGGCCCTTTCGCGCGGGGCGGCGCATGTGACGCTGGTTGATAGCGGCCGCGTCGCGCAAAAGCTGATCCGCGACAATATTGCCCGCCTGCAGCGGCAAAGCGATGCTGCGCTGCTGGCGGCCGATGCAAGCGCGCTTCCCCCTCGCACGGGGCCCGCAGCAGATCTGGTTTTTCTTGATCCGCCCTATGGCGCGGATTTGGGTGGCCGCGCGCTGATCGCCGCGCGCAAAAGCGGCTGGATTGCGGATGGTGCGCTGGTCGTCGCCGAAGAAAACGGCCCGCTGCCGCCGCCAGCCGGTTTCACCCTGCTGGAAAGCCGCCGCTATGGCGATACGCACATCACCCTGCTGCGGGCAGAACCACAACCTCAACCCGCCGATTAAGGGCGCGGCCATCGGCATCGGCGTTCGAGGCGCGCGGTGCCAGATAGCCTGCGCCCGCCGCATCCAACTGGGCGGGGTTTACACCGTTTTCATTAATCAGGCGTTGGCGCACGGCAGCCGCACGCGCCGTCGACACAGCCTGATTGGCCGCCAACGCGCCCGTCGCATCCGTGTGCCCGACAATAACCGCACGCCGCGCCCCGTCGGCCCGAAGCCATGCCGCCAAATCGGCCAGCGCATCGTGCCCCCGATGGCATCGGTGCTGCCGGAGGCAAAATCGACACCCTCCAATACGGCACGGCCATCAGCATCCAGCGCGTCGGCCAGCGCAGCAGGTGTGCCTTGGGCGGTGCTAGGGGGCGGCAGCGGGGTTTCGCGTGCAGTGATGACCTGCACGTGCAGCGCCCCCACGCTTTTGCTGACCAGAATAGACACGGCTTCGTCGGGGCGGCGGGCCGATAGAAAACGAAAATCCCCTAAGTCGACGAACATGGCGGGGGCAGGCATCACCTCGGTCGCGCGGCGAAAGTCGAAGCCGCCGCAGGTACCTGTTTCGCAAATGAAAACAACTACATAGCCCTGCGCCAACAGCGCTGCCTCAAGCGTTTGGAACAGTGGCAGCGTTTGCGGTGCGCTATCGGCGATGCGCCACGCCCGGCGCGAAATCGCCCCGTCGATCGACTGGCTGGGCAAGCCGCCCTGAACGGCGGGGCCGCTGGGCAAGGCATAGGTGCCCGCGTCGCTATCGGTCTGCTGCAGCAGTGTTGCGGTGTCGGGCAGCGGCAGGTCTACCGCCTGCGCGGCACCCGCCACGAAAACCAAAGCAGTTCCCGCCATCCAGCGCATCAGACCGCCCCCAGATAGTAATACCCGCCCACCGCCTGCAGCCCATGGCGCAGATACAGTGTCACGGCGGGCGTGTTGTCTTTGCTGACGACCAGCAGCATCCGCTGCGCGCCCTGCGTCGCCGCCCAGTGGCTGGCTGCCCCCAGCAGCACATGGCTATAGCCGCGCCCACGCGCTGCGGGCACAACCTCTAGCGCGTGCAGCACCGCAGCGCCCGCGTGCACGGCAATGAATAGCGCGCCGACAGGTTTGCCGTTGTCCGACAGTGCAATCACTGTTTTAGGCCCCTGCGCGCGGGCCATGACGGCCATGCGCGCATCACCCACGCGCCCGTCATTCGCCCATGCGGCCAGCGCGGCGGCATCGGCAGGCCAGCCGTAGCTAAGCCGCAACGCTGCGTCGGTTGGCAAGGCCGCTACAGGCAGCGGGCCGTCAAAGATAAATACCGCATCGGTCTTCTGATAGCCGCGGGCCTGCAACAGCGCGGCGAGGGCATCGTCGTCCGCGTCCCCGTCGGACAACATGTAAAGCGGGGTTTGCCCCCAGCCGCGCACGATAGTTTCGGCTTCAGGCAAGGCAGCCAGTGCGTCGCGGGGGGTGCCCGCGCGCGTGATGGCGCTGACGCGGCTGCCCCCGCCCTGCCCTTGCCGCAAGACTAGCGCCCCCTGCTGCACACGTGCGGCGGGGGGCCATGTCGGCTCCATCAGGTCTAGCATTGGCCTCACGCGGGGAAGGCCTCGGCAATGGCGACCAAAGCCGCCTCGACCGCCGCGCCATCGACGCCGCGCACAACCACATTGGTGCCATACACCCCGTCTTTGGAAAACGGGTACGACCCGATCGAGACCTGCGGATGATCGCCCGCAATCTGTGCCAAACGCGTGGCAATCTCGCCCTCGCCGCGCATGACAGTCCAGGTTTGCGACAGGACGGGGCGGCCGCTGGCAAGGCCCGGCAACAAGCTGTGGCACATCGCCTCGAACACGCGGGGCACGCCGGCCATAACATGCACGTTTTCAATCGAAAAACCGGGCGCGGCGCTGACAAGGTTTTCAATCAAGATCGCGCCATCGGGAATGCGCGCCATGCGCAGGCGCGCGGCGTTCATCTCGATATTGCGGTCGGCGTAATAGATTTCGAGGATGGCGCGCGCATCGGCGCGCACGTCAATGGGGCGGTCGAAGGCGGCGGCGACCGCATCGGCGGTGATATCGTCATGCGTGGGGCCGATGCCGCCCGATGTGAAGACATTGTCGAATCGCCCCGCAACATCGCGGACGGTGGCCGTGATCGTCGCCGCGTCATCGGGGATGACCTGCGCCAAACGCAGGTCAATGCCCAGTCGCGTCAGCTCTTGCGCCAAAAAGAACATGTTGCTGTCGCGCGTGCGGCCCGAAAGCAGCTCGTCCCCGATCAGAATGATTGCAGCCGTTGGATTGGGCATAAGACCCCCTGTCTGATCAGTTTCCCTGCCACATTGGTATCGCTGCCCTGCCCGCCCCGCAAGCCGCAGGGCTGTTGCACTGGAATTGTGCGGGGTGATGGATTATCTGCGGATGCAGATGAAAGGGATACGACAGTGGACGAACGCAAAGGAAGACTGACGCGCGACGGAATTCGCATTCACGAGGCCGCCGATTTCGCAGGCATGGCCGAGGCCGGACGCGTCGTGGCCCAGATACTGGACGACATCACCCCCCACGTGCAACCGGGCGTATCGACCGGCCAGCTGGATAAACTGATCCTCGAGATGGTCGAGGCCCACGGGGCCACATCGGCCACCATCGGCTATAACGGCTATCAGCACGCGTCCTGCATTTCGCTGAATCACGTCGTGTGTCACGGCATTCCGGGCGAGAAGCTGTTGAAAGATGGCGACATTCTGAACATTGACGTAACCGTGATCGTCGATGGGTGGTATGGCGATTCCAGCCGCATGTATGTGGCGGGCGCGCTGTCGCGCAAAGCCCAGCGCCTGATCGATGTCACCCACGAAGCGCTGATGATCGGCATTGCGCAGGCCAAGCCCGGCAACACCTATGGCGATATCGGCCACGCCATCCAGACCTATGTCGAGGCGCAACGGATGTCGGTGGTGCGAGACTTCTGCGGCCACGGCTTGGGCCGCGTGTTCCACGCCCCGCCGAACGTGCTGCACTATGGTCGCGCCGGATCGGGGCCGGTTCTGGAAGAGGGGATGTTCTTCACCATTGAACCGATGGTGAACCTTGGGCGTCACGAAACGAAAGTGCTGTCGGACGGCTGGACAGCGGTGACCCGCGACAAGTCGCTGTCGGCGCAGTTCGAACATTCGATCGGCATCACGGCGGATGGTTGCCAGATATTCACGCTATCGCCCGGCGGGATT
Source organism: Ketogulonicigenium robustum (assembly GCF_002117445.1). Taxonomy (NCBI): domain Bacteria; kingdom Pseudomonadati; phylum Pseudomonadota; class Alphaproteobacteria; order Rhodobacterales; family Roseobacteraceae; genus Ketogulonicigenium; species Ketogulonicigenium robustum. The sequence goes on along the minus strand of NZ_CP019937.1, from coordinate 308,914 downwards.
TTTCACCCGACAGCGGACAGCACCGCAAGCTAAGAAAAGGCGCCCTCGGGCGCCTTTTTCATGCTGTGATTACTCGGCGTTTTCGGAATCCATTTCGGCTTCCATCTGCTCGACCACGATGCGCTGGAATTCCTCGGTATCGCGTGCGAGTGCGCGGAAGGCGGTTTTCAGCAGATCAAGTTCGGCGCGCAGGGCAGCCAATTCCACCTGCGCCGCGTCTACGTCCTGCTCGCCCACTGGCAGGACGAAATGGCCCAGCTCGGCCCCCGTTTCGGCATCGCGAATCGTCAGCGTTTGCGTGCCCGAGCTCAGCATCGCGCGCGGAATTTCAACGCGCAGGGCATAATTGCCCTCGTCCTGTGCAGACAGGTCGATCGGCACTTCCGACCCCAGGTGCACCCCCACCACATGCGGTTGGCTCAGCGCGCCGCTCAGCACGCCTTCCCAGACGCCATCCACGATCCGTGTCGGAATAAGTTTCATACCAAGCCTACATTTCTGCGCGGGGGAAGCGCGCCATCGTTAGATCGATAATGGAAATACGGTTCATTGCCGGACGGTCGAAAATCAGGTCCAGCCACATGCTCTCGACCCGCTTTTCGTTCAGCTTCGTGTAGGCCATGTCGAATTCGACGGTGGTGTCGGCCTCGCCGGGGGGCAATTCGCGCAGAACGGTTTCGACATTCGGGCCGTGCTTGACGTTCAATCGGGCAAAGACCTTGGTCGGCGCTTCCATCGTGTAGCGCAACCGGAGGGAGATCAGATGACGCAGCTTCAGGTCTTTGACCGGCGCGTCGGGCACCGTCAAAACAAGGCTGAGGTAGCTGCTATCAAGGTTAAATGCCTCGAGCCCCAGCCGGTAGGGGGCCGCATCGCTTTGCGTCCCTTCGGTTTGGCGGACGACCAATTGCCCCGCATCGCCATCATGGAATAGGCGCAGCTGGTCACCCAGTGCGGTTTTACTCGGCGCGCCGACCAGAACATGCGGCACCATGGGCGCCGACCACAACAGCGGCCGCCAGGCCCAATCGCTGCCCAAGGGGCGGACAATGCCATCATCGGGCGAAGCTGCCAGTTTCAGGCGCGATTCGGTATTTTGGATGATGTCGTCCATCAGATGGCGCTGCTGTTTGGCGGCTTTGCCGATCTGCGCCAGCTTTTCAGCGGGGGTGTTTTCGCCTTGCGCAGCCTGTGCGGCGCGCGCCCAGAAACGGCGGCCAAGCTGACCCGACAAGCTGTTCCAAAAATCAGACATAGCAAATCCCAAACGCCGCCAAGCAACCCCGTTTAGGTGTAGATCAAACAATCAGTTAACGCCAAGTGCGAATCCGCACGATCGGCATATTTGGTGCCAAAGCATGCGCGACAGCTACGCCCAGCCCGTGCACTGCGCCAAAAATGTGGCGGTGGCACACGGGCTGGGCGTAGAATCGTTATTGATCCATGTAGACGTGGCGTTCAGCCTTGGCCCCAGGGTGCGTAACCGCGCCGTAACGTGCCGTGCCGACAAGGCGGGCGTATTTCCACAAAGCGCCCGATTCATATTCGGTCTGGCGCGGGCCCGCCCACTGGGCCTTGCGTTCGGCCAATGCGGCGTCGGTCAGATCGACGGAAATGTCGCCCGTCACCGCGTTGATGGTGATCATGTCGCCATCTTTCAGCAGCGCGATGGGGCCACCGTGCGCGGCTTCGGGGCCGACGTGACCCACGCAGAAGCCCCGCGTCGCGCCCGAGAATCGCCCGTCCGTGATCAGCGCGACTTTCTTGCCCATCCCCTGCCCCGACAGCGCGGCGGTGGTGGCCAGCATCTCGCGCATGCCCGGCCCGCCTGCGGGGCCTTCGTTGCGGATGACGATCACGTCGCCCACGCTGTAGTTGCGGTGAGTGACAGCCTCGAAGGCGTCTTCTTCGCATTCAAAGACGCGGGCGGGGCCGGTGAAGACCTGTTGTTCGGGCGTCATGCCCGCAACTTTCACAATCGCCCCGTCGGGTGCCAGATTGCCGCGCAGGCCGACAACACCGCCCGTGGGCGTGATGGGCGCTTCAATCGGGTAGATCACACGACCGTCGGCTTGGCGGGTGATGACCTCCAGCTCCTCGCCCAGCGTAACGCCGGCTGCGGTCAAGCAGTCAAGGTGCAGCAGGCCCTGCTTGGCCAATTCCTTCATCACGACCGGCACACCGCCGACCTCGTGCAGGTCTTTGGCCACATAGTCGCCACCCGGGCGCAGGTTCACGAAATAAGGCGTGTCGCGGAAGATGTCGCAGACGTCGAATAGGTCGAAGTCGATGCCAGCCTCGTGGGCAATCGCGGGCAGGTGCAGACCTGCGTTGGTCGAGCCGCCAGTGCAGGCCACCACACGCGCGGCGTTTTCCAGCGCCTTGCGGGTCACGATATCACGGGCGCGGATGTTCTTTTCGATCAGGTTCATCACCGCCTGCCCCGAGAAATCGGCGTATTGGTCGCGCGATTCGTACGGCGCGGGCGCGCCCGAGCTGTTCAGCAGTGCAAGACCAATCGCCTCGGACACGCAGGCCATGGTGTTCGCGGTGTATTGGCCGCCGCAGGCGCCCGCGCTGGGGCAAGCGACGCGTTCCAGAATGTCCAGCTCGGCCGATGTCATGTTACCGGCGGCGTGTTGGCCCACCGCTTCGAACACGTCCTGCACGACCACGTCGCGGCCATTCAACTTGCCCGGCAAGATCGAGCCGCCATAGATGAACACCGACGGCACGTTCAGCCGCACCATCGCCATCATCATCCCCGGCAGCGATTTGTCACAGCCCGCCAGCCCGACGATGGCGTCGTAGCAGTGGCCGCGCATGGTCAGCTCGACCGTGTCGGCAATCGCATCGCGGCTGGCCAGCGACGACCGCATCCCTTCGTGGCCCATGGCGATGCCGTCGGTCACGGTGATGGTGGTGAATTCGCGCGGCGTGCCGCCGCCCTTTTTCACACCCTGCTTCACGACCTGCGCCTGACGGTTCAGGGCGATGTTGCACGGCGCAGCCTCGTTCCAGCAGGTGGCGACGCCAACCCAAGGCTGGTGAATTTCTTCCTCGGAAATCCCCATCGCATAGAAATAGCTGCGGTGCGGCGCGCGCTCGGGACCTTCGGTCACATGGCGGCTGGGCAGGCGGGACTTGTCAAAGCGGCTGTTCTGCATGGGGTCCTTCCCAGTTCAATGGCTGACTGGGGGAATAACGCCCGTGCGGCGCGGCTTCAAGACAACATTATGTCTTTTGGCGAAAGAAATGTTTTCGCAAGTTACAAAAGAGGGCCCGCAAGTGCGACAAGATTCTGGTAGATCCGCCGCCACGTCGGCCACAGCGCCACCTGCGCCACGGTGATTTCGTGACAGTTTTCCAGATAGATGGCCTGCCGCGCGTCCAGCATGTCGGCCACTTCGGGCGAATCCATCAGGATGTTGCATTCGTAGTTCAAATCGAAACTGCGCCTGTCCAGATTGGCAGAGCCGACGATAGACAACATACCGTCAACAGTCATGATCTTGGCATGCAGCAGACCGCCGCGATACATGCGCAGCTTGACGCCAGCGGCCAGCAAAGTCGGGAAAAGGCTGCGGCTGGCGGCGGCCACGACCCACGAATCGTTCTTCTCGGGCAGGATCAGCGTGACATCGACGCCGCGCCGCGCCGCGGCCAGCAGCGCTTGGTGCAGGGCCATGTCGGGCAGATAGTAAGGCGTTGTCGCCATCAACCGGTGCCGCGCGGCGTAACACATCGCGATCATCGTGTCGGATATGCCAATCACGCTTTGCGAGGGGCCCGATGCGATCACTTGCCCCGTCACGCCCGTCGCCACCACGGGGCCATCATCCACCGGCGGGAAATGGGATTGGCTTTCCAGCAGCAGATGCACCGGCGCGTCATCGTCGTACAGCATCCAGTCGGCCAGAAAGACCGACTGCATCTGGCGCACCAGCGGCCCTTCGACGCGCAGCAACACATCAACCCATGGCGCGTATTTTGCCTTGATGGCAAAGGCCTCGTCCGCGCAGTTGCGGCTGCCGATCCACGTGATTTTGTTGTCGATCACCGCAATTTTTCGGTGGTTGCGCAAATCGACGCGCTGGAACAGCATCTCGACCAGCGGGTTACGGAAGGGGAAGGCCCGGTGCAGTTTGACGCCCGCCGCCCGCAGCGCCTTCCAGTGGGGCGATGCGATCAGCAGCCGCGATCCCACGGCATCGACCAACACACGGCAGGTCACGCCGCGCTCGGCCGCGTCGCAGACCGCCTGCACAACGCGCCCGCCCACCCCGTCCGGCAGCCAGATATAGAATAGAATATGGACGGTATCCTCTGCCCCCTCAATCGCGCGGATCATGTCGTCCATCATCGCGTCGCCTTGGGGCAGCATGGTCAGGCGATTGTCGGCAACGGGATAGAAGTCGCTGGTCGCGGTGCCCATGGCAAAACTGTTCGCCGCATCCACCGCCGCACCGTGGTCAGCCGCGCGGCCCATGGCCCACACACTACTAAGCTTGGTGCGCACGGTGCGCATTTTGCTGCCCTTGGCACGGTTTAGCCGGATTTCGCCAAACAGCAGGTAAACCAGCACGCCAACGATCGGCAGCAGGGCGATCAACATCACCCAAGTCAGCCGGACGACGGGTTCCATCTGGTCGCGCACCATGACGCGCAAAATCACGCCTGCAATCAGCGCGTAGTGGCAGGCAATGACGATAACCGTCAGCGCGGTACGCCAATTGATGTGCAAACCGAACAATTCCATGGCGTGATAGCATGCGAACGGCGCGAAAAAGTCCATCACGGAATGCGCATCGTTGCGCTTTTCGCCGCAAACCTTGCCCCCCAAGATTGCATATTCGCGCCATGCGCCTTATTTCAGGGGTCAAATTGCAGCCGAACGGCAAGGAACCCATGAACTGGATCACGAATTACGTCCGTCCGACGCTTGGATCGCTCTTTTCGCGGCGCACCGATGTGCCCGAGAATCTGTGGAGCAAATGCGACGAATGCGGCACCATGCTGTTCCACCGCGAGCTTGAGGAAAACCTCAACGTTTGCACACACTGCGGCCACCATATGGCCATTACGGCCCGCGCGCGCCTGAAGGCGCTGTTCGATGACGGCAACTTTACCGAGGTGAAAGTCCCCGAGCCGATCGTCGACCCGCTGAACTTCCGCGACCAGAAAAAATACACCGACCGCCTGAAAGCCGCGCAGAAATCCGCCGGTGAAAAAGACGCGATGCTGGTCGCCGAAGGCGAGATTTTCGAGACCCCCGCCGTTGTCGCCTGCCAGGAATTCAAGTTCATGGCCGGTTCCATGGGCATGTATGTAGGCAATGCGCTGGTCGCCGCTGCGCAGCGCGCCGTCGAAACCAAGCGCCCGCTGGTTGTGTTTGCAGCCGCCGGTGGCGCCCGCATGCAAGAGGGGATCTTGTCCCTGATGCAGATGCCGCGCACCACCGTCGCCGTCGACATGGTGAAAGAAGCCGGCCTGCCCTACATCGTCGTGCTGACGAACCCAACCACGGGCGGCGTCACCGCATCCTACGCGATGCTGGGCGATGTGCAGATTGCCGAACCGAACGCGCTGATCTGCTTTGCCGGCCCCCGTGTGATTGAGCAGACCATCCGCGAAAAGCTGCCCGAGGGGTTCCAGCGCGCCGAATACCTGCTGGACCACGGCATGCTTGACCGCGTGACCCCGCGCGGCAAGATGAGAGAAGAGCTGGCGCAGATCATCCGCATGTTGATGGGCCTGCCTGCACCTGTGGTAGACACCCACAAACATGCGCCGACCCCGCCCCATGACGCAGCCCCCGCCGCGCCGGAGACGAAATAACCATGAGTCTTCCCGGCGCCCCCCGCGCCGCCGATGACGCCGCATCCGACCGCATTTTGCGCCGGATGATGCAGTTGCACCCCAAGGTCATCGACCTTGTGCTGGACCGCATGTGGCGCATTCTGGCGCTGTTGGACAATCCGCAAGACCGGATGCCGCCGGTGATCCATATCGCGGGCACCAACGGCAAGGGCTCGACGCAGGCCATGATTCGCGCGGGGCTGGAATCGACCGGCGCGCGCGTGCATGCCTATACGTCGCCGCATCTGGCCCATTTTCACGAACGCATCCGTCTGGCAGGCAAGCTGATTTCAGAACCCGCGCTCGAGGGGTATCTGGATCGCGTCTACGCCCTGAACGGCGGCGATCCGATCACGTATTTCGAGATCACCACCGCTGCGGCGCTGCTGGCCTTTGCCGAAACCCCCGCCGATTGGACGCTGCTGGAAGTTGGCATGGGCGGGCGGCTAGATGCCACCAATGTGGTGGCGAAACCTGCCCTGACAGTCATCACCCCTGTCGATCTGGATCACCAAGGGTTCTTGGGCGACACATTGACCAAAATTGCGGGCGAGAAGGCAGGCATTATCAAGCGCGGCGTGCCTGTGGTTGTCGCGCCCCAGCATGCCGAATCGATGGATGTGATCGAAGCCGAGGCAGCCCGCAAAGGCGCCCCTGTTTTCGCGCACGGCCAACACTGGCACGTCAGCACCGAAAACGGGCGGCTGGTCTATCAGGACGACAACGGGTTGTTGGATCTGCCGCTGCCGCGCTTGCGCGGGCCGCACCAGATCATCAACGCGGGTACGGCGATTGCCGCCCTGCGCGTGCTGCAACAGCCCGCCACCGCCGCCGAGGCTGCCGTCACCCGCGCCGAATGGCCCGCCCGCATGCAGCACCTGACCGCTGGACGGTTGGTACAAATCGCCGCGCCGTGCGATCTGTGGCTGGACGGTGGGCACAACCCCGCCGCCGGCATCGTGATCGCCGAAACGCTGCAGGGGCTGCACGACAGGCCGATCCATCTGGTCTGCGGCATGCTGAACACGAAGGATGCAGGTGGCTACCTGCGTGCGCTGGCCAGCGTTGCTGACAGCTTCACCGCCGTCGCCATCCCCGATGAAACCAACACGATCCCTGCCGATGAGCTGGCTGCAACCGCAGCGGCTGCGGGCCTGCCCAATGCCAGCACCGCCCCGTCGGTCGAGGCGGCCTTGGTGCGCCTTGCCGCCGCGCACCCGGGCGAGCGGATCCTGATTTGCGGATCGCTTTACCTGGCGGGGCATGTTCTGCGTGAAAATGCGGCTTGATTCGCGCAAACGAATCATTTTTCTTGACCTGCGAATCACCGTTGCCCTACCAAGTTAACCAAGGGGCAAGGCGGGCGACAAAACGGCAGCCGAACAAAGAACGAGGGGGCGTTGAACGCCCCCCTTTTTATTGCTGCCCCCAGCCCACATCCTGCATTTCGCGCAAACGGCTGGCGGTGCGCGCAAATTCGAATTGCCCTTCGCCGGTATCGTAGAGTGCCTCGGGCGGGGTGGCGGCACTACAAAACAGCTGCACCTTCGCCTCGTAAAGGGTGTCGATCAAGGTCACGAAGCGCTTGGCCTTGTCGTGGTTCGCGGGGCCGAGGCGCGGAATGTCGTCCAAAATCAACACACGGCACGCCGCAGCGATGGCCAGATAATCAGCGGGGCCCAGCGCGACGGCGCAAAGGTCGGCAAAACTGGCGCGGGCCACCCCAGCGGCAAAGGCCGGTAGCACGACATCGCGGCCGTGCACACGCAGGATTTGGGCCACGCCGGCAGCATCGTCCGTCAGATCGGCCCAGATCTGATCCAGCGCTGCGCGTGCAGGCAGGTCAGCTGGGGTGAAATAGCGCGCCGCGCCTTGCACGCGCCCTTGCCTGTGGTCGGTCGGGCTGACCAACTCGACCACGTCCAGCTGCGCTTTGATCTGCGCAATGAACGGCAAGAAAAGCTGGCGGTTCAGTCCGTTTTCATAAAGCGCATCGGGCGCACGGTTCGATGTCGTCACCACAACAACGCCCTTTTCGAACAGACGCTGAAACAAGCGCCCAACGATCATGGCGTCGGTGATGTCGGTGATCTGCATTTCGTCTAACGCCAGAACGCGCAGGCGGGCGGCCAGATCATCCGCAACAGGCACGACGGCATCGGCCTTGCCCGCCGCGCGCGCCTGCGCCAGCCCCATATGCACCGCTTGCATAAAGGCGTGAAAATGTATCCGCTCGACCGCGATGGGCAGCGCATCGCACAGCATATCCATCAACATCGACTTGCCGCGCCCTACGCCCCCCCACAGGTAGAGGCCCTTGACCTGCGCCGCCTTGCGGAACAGCCCGCGCTTTTGCGGCGCTGCGACATCGGCCAGCAAACGATCCAGTGCGGGAAGGACGGCCAGTTGGGCGGGGTCGGATGCAATCTGCCCTTGGGCGACACGCTGCGCGTAAATCTGGCTCAGGCTCATCTTAACCCTTTATCTGACGCAGCGCCCGCTCCAACCCGTCCAGAAAGCGGCTGCGGTCGGCCTTGGAAAACAGCTTGCCCCCGCCTTGGCGAAAGGGGTCGGCGGCGCGCAGATCGGCCATCAAATCGCGCGCGGCCAATGTCGGGCCGATATTGGCGGGGGTCAAGGCCTCGCCATTGGGGCGCAGCACGGCGGCACCTGCGGCGACGGCCTTGGCCGCCAGCGGTATATCGTTGGTGACGACAACATCCCCCGCGCCCGCGCGATCGGCTATCCATTGGTCGGCGACATCGGGGCCGGCGGGGACGATATGCAGGGTCACCAGCGGGTTGGTGGGCAAGCGCAACCCGCCGTTCGTCACCAGCACCACGGGATGGGCGTGCCGCGAGGCTACACGCTCAACCTCGTCCCGCACGGGGCACGCATCGGCATCCACATAAATCATCCGCGCACCCACCCCATGACGATTGGCAAGGTGATGATGCTGAAAAACGTGGTCAGCAAGATCGTGGTCGAAATGCGCTGCACGGCGACGCCATATTGCTGCGCCAGAATGAAGGTCGAGCTAGCCACCGGCATCGCCGCAACCGCGATCATCACATGCGCGGGGCCGGCGGGCACCTTGAAGACGACCAACGCCATGAACGCCACCAGCGCCGGATGCAGCAGCAGTTTCGCCCCTGTCAGCCACACCGCAGCATCGGACTTTTCAGCAGGCCGCGTCGCCAATGATGCCCCCAATGCAAACAGTGCGCCCGGCGTCGCCGCCGCGCTCAGCAACGCCAGAAAGTGGTCGACGGGTTCGGCCAAGGGGATATGCAGCGCCGAAATCACCAAGCCCACAACCAGTGCCATGATCATTGGGTTACGCAGCAAGCCTTTGAAAATGGCAGGAACGACGGCCCAGCTGACGCGCCCGCCGCCGGCCACGCTCATCAGCACCACCATCAGCCCGGCAAAGACCGTGTAGTCGATGACCACGACCGTCATCAGCGGGCCGATGACCCAGTCGCCCATCAGCGTCACCAGCAGCGGCAACCCGAGAAAGGTCGAATTCGCGACAGCCGAGGTGAACCCTTCAATCGCCATTTCCGCCAGTGTGCGCCCGCGCAGCTTCGCCGCCAGCATCACCGCACCAAAAACCAACCCCGTTCCGCACAAATACGCCAGCACGAACGGCCAGCTCAGCAGATCGAGTATCGGCATGGTCGCGGCAAAACGCAGCATAAGTGCGGACAGCGCGAAATAGAACACGAATCGCGTCAGGTAGGCAGTTGCTTCGGCAGGGAAGAACCCCGTCCGGCCCGCGCCGAAGCCCAGAATCACCAAGGCGAAAAAGGGGATAATTTGATAAAACACGTCTAGCATAGGCGTGGCTTACGCCCATGATTGGTGCGGGGAAAGCAGATTCCGATCACCCGCCGCCAATCAGAACACCCGCCGCAAAAACCAGCGCCCCGCCGATGACGACCTGCACGATCGCACGCGGAATGGGCGTTTTCATGAACCGGTTTTGAATCCACGCGATAGCCCAGAGTTCGATAAACACCACAATGGCCGCGATGGTGGTCGCAATCCAGAAATCGGGGATAAAGTAAGGCAGCGCGTGGCCCAACCCCCCCAGCGCCGTCATCACCCCCGACGCAATCCCGCGCTTGATCGGCGAGCCCCGCCCCGAGATCACCCCGTCGTCATGCGCAGCTTCGGTGAAGCCCATGGAAATACCAGCGCCCACGGCTGCGGCAAGGCCAACCAGCAAGGTCGTGTGGCTGTTCTGCGTAGCAAAAGCGGTTGCGAAAATCGGCGCGAGGGTCGAGACCGACCCGTCCATCAGCCCCGCCAGCCCCGGTTGCACCCATGTCAGAATGAACTGGCGCTGCTGGGTCTTCTCCTCCGTCTCGCGGGCGTCCTTGCTCAGATGCTCGGCCTCTAGCGCGCTGGCGCGTTCGTCATGGCCCGCCTCGGCGGCGGCCAGATCGCCCAGCAGTTTGCGCGTGGCCGCATCTTGGGTGCGCATCGCGGCGCGGGTGTAGAAATCGCCTGCCGTCTGTTCCATCTGATGGGCCTCGGCGCGGATCGCATCCAGCGACAGGTTCTCGGTCAGCCAAACAGGACGGTGATGATAGTGGCCTGCCACATGTTCGCGCCGGATCAGCGGTATCACATCGCCCCAGCGAATGCGGTGCAGCGCGATCAGCCGCTGGCGGTGGGCGTCCTCCTCCTCGGCCATCCCGTCGAACACGGCCGCCGAAGCAGGGTATTGCGCGCGCAGCTTTTCGGCGAACGTGCGATAGATGCGCGCATCGTCCTCCTCGTTCGAGATCGCCAGCGCGATGATCTCTTGTTCGGTCAGGTCGGAAAAACGGCGCCTTGCCGTCAAAGAGAGCAGCATGTTCTTATCCTATTTTTAGAATAATTCTAAAATTGGAGTCGCATATCGTCAAGCAAATCGTTGCCCGAAGCGCAAATCCGGTCAAGAGTGTCGACATGAAACACACACGCTTCCTGCTGATCTTTCCGCTTTTGGCTGCCTGCGCGCAGGCCACACCCCCGCAGCCCAGCGGCCCCACCGTGCCGGATGCGGCCAGTGACACCTGCGGCGGGGCGGCCTATGGCTATCTGATCGGTCAAAAGGCCAATGCGCTGGAACGGGTGCTGATCATGCGGCAGGTGCGTATCATTCACCCCGATACGATGGTGACGATGGATCATCGCCCCGCGCGGTTGAACTTTACCATCAACGCCGATGGGCTGATCGCGCGCATCAGCTGCGGCTAAGCGCTTGCCAAGTGTGGCTGCGGGCGTCATCATTTTGACATGAACCAGCCAAACCCCACCAGCGCGGGGACAGACGATCAGGTCGCCTTTCACCGCACCGAATTGCAACCAATCCTGAACCTTTATGGCCGCATGGTCGCGGCGGGCGAATGGCGTGACTACGGCATATCTCATCTGCGCGATGTGGCCATCTTCGCCATCTTCCGGCGCGCGGCTGAAACCCCGATCTATCGTATCGAGAAGCGGCCCAAATTGCGGCAGCGACAGGGCCAATATGCCGTCATCGGGGCCGAGGGGCAGGTTCTGCGGCGCGGGCACGACCTGACGGCCGTGCTGCGCGTGCTGGAAGGCAAGCCGAAGCTGATCGATTAGATCCGCTTTAGCGCGGTTACGGGGCCACCACCTTGCGCGATGATGCGTTTGACGGCGGTTTCATACCCTTCATACCGCACCGCCATATCGTTGCCGTTGGCGTGGATCATCGTTTGTTCATCGACCATCAACGCCACGTGGCCAGCCCAGAATACCAGATCGCCGCGCTGCAAGGGGGCATCGGGCGGCAGCAGGGTACCCAGCTCGGCCTCTTGCATGTCGGTATCGCCCGGGCAGGCGATATCGCACAGCGTCATGGCCATTTGTACGGTGCCCGAACAGTCAATGCCCAGCGCGGAATTGCCGCCCCACAAATACGGCACGCCAAACAGCATCTGCGCGACGGTGACGGGGTCACGGTAGGGGCGATCCAGCGGGCGAAGATGCGGTTTTGGGATGAACCCTTCGGGTGTTTCGTAGAACTTGGCCAGTTCTGCCAAAACGCTCACCTCGGCCCCCAGCGAAAGGTGCATGATCTCCGGCTGTTTGATGTCAGGCGCGCTGTAGACATGCGTGGCCATGGTGCCGACGCGGTGGGTCGCGGTGCGCGCGGGGCCCAAGGCTTCGAACGGGACATAACCGACATAACCGTCGCGGTCGGCCTGCACGAGAGCCCAGCCATCCACCTGATCATAGATTTTGACGGCAGCCCCGAACAGCAGCTGCCGATCGCGCGCGCCGCCCGGGGCCTTCAGCAAATTGGCGACGGGCCAGATGACGCGGGCTGCCTCGCCATCAACAAAATATTCGGCCTCGACTTGGCCTTGCAGAAAAGCGGCTGCCACGCGGCCATTGGCGGGTGTGCGGCGACGATCCATCAGCGCGCGCCCCCCAACCCCAGCAGCGCAGGCAGCGCGGTCAGCAGCGCGCGTGCGCCCTGCCCGACGCCCCCCTTGGGCCGCGCGGGTGCGGCGCTGGGTTGCCAGCCGTAAATGTCAAAGTGCACATAGGGTGCGGCTGCGAAGCGGCGCAGGAACAGTGCCGCCGTGATCGACCCGGCCATGCCGCCGCCCGGGGCGTTATCCAGATCGGCGACAGCCGGTTCGATCAGCGCCTCGTAGGCGGGGTGGAAGGGCATGCGCCACAGCGGGTCGCGTGCGGTGACGGCGGCGGCGGCAATTTGCGCGGCCATCGCGTCGTCATCGGTGTAGAACGGCGGCACATCGGGGCCCAGTGCGACACGCGCGGCCCCCGTCAGCGTCGCCATCGAGACCAGCAGGTCGGGCTTTTCCTCGCTTGCCAGCGCAAGGGCATCGGCCAGCACCAAGCGCCCCTCGGCGTCGGTATTGTTGATTTCGACGGTCAGACCGTTGCGGGCGGTCAGCACATCTTGCGGGCGCATCGCATTGCCCGAGATGCTGTTTTCGACAGCCGGTATCAGCACGCGCAGACGCAGCGGCACCGCAAGCGTCAGAATCATATGCGCAAGCCCCAGCACAGTGGCTGCCCCGCCCATGTCTTTCTTCATCAGGCCCATGCTGCCCGCAGGCTTGATATTCAGCCCGCCGGTATCAAAACACACGCCCTTCCCCACCAATGTCAGCAGCGGGCCGCTGGTGCCAAACGACATATCGATCAGGCGCGGCGCGCGATCTGCTGCTGCGGCGCGACCGACGGCATGAATCATCGGCAGATTGGCCGCAAGCAAATCATCCCCCACCGTCACGGCAAAACTGCCCCCGTGGCGCGCGGCCAGCGCCTCGGCGGTGGCGGCCAGATCCGCAGGGCCCATATCGGCCGCGGGGGTGTTGATCAGATCACGCGTCAAAAACTCGCCCGCGGCCATCGCTTGTAACTCGGCGGCATTGACGCCTGCCGGTGCAACAAGGCGCGCGGCGGGGCGGGTTAGCTTGCGGTAACGGTCAAAGCGGTATCCCTCCAGCAGCCAGCCCAGCGCGAATTCGGCGGCAGCAGCAGTGCTGAGGGTGTCGATCAGCCGGTAATCGCCCGCAGGCAGGCGGCTGGCGGCGGGGGACGCGATGAACCGGCCACGGCGACGGGCCTCGTCATTGCCCATCCCCACCAGCACCGCGACCACCTTACCATCGGCGTCCGGCAGGCACAGCACGTCGCCCGCACCAGCCGTGAACCCCGCACCTTGCGCGAAAGCTGCATGCTGGGGCGACAAACGCCCTGCCAAATCCGGCAGGTCTGCAGGGGTCACCAAATGCAGCGGGATTGCCGCATCGGATGGGGGGGCAAAGGTGGGTTGGGGGGCGTCATAGGACATGTGAAGGCTCCTGTCTTTGCAACAACCCTAAACCTGCGGGGGCGCGGCGACAATCACCCCAACCGCTTTCGCCCGCCCGATCAGTCGGGTAGTTGACACGCCAGCAGGAACAGCGCCGAATTTCCCAGCCGCATTAAACGGCGCAAGGTCGCGGCGAAGGCCACATTATCGCCACCCTCCAGTGTGGCGATGACGGCTGTTGCCACCTGATCGACCTGCAAAATCCCAAACCTGCGCGACACCTCGGCCACGACACCGACATCGCGCACGACATCGGCGGGCTGAAAGTCTGGCGCAAGCGCCGACAGGCGTAGCAAGCGCCGTTCTAATTCCGATGCGTCATCGTGTAGCGCCGCCCTAAACGCCCCTGACCCCAGACTGGCGGCCATGCGCAGCATGTGGCTGCGATTTGGCAAGACCCCCTCACGGAAGTTCAGCGGCAAGGGTGAAACGGTCGCCTGCCCGACGCTGGCGTTAACCGAATGGCCCATAAGAACTCCCTTTATCCGATGACCTCTTGGGGCCTGTATAGACACGATTTCTTCCCAATTGGTTTCCACATTTGCCCGAGCCATGATGCCGCAGAAGATTAAATAGGCTCGCGCTGGAAATATATTTGCGCGATACGGGGGTGGTCAGGGGGCACCCGATGCCCCGCGCTACCCACGAGGATGCCATGAAAATCGCAAGGCCGCTGCCTGATTACCTTGTTCGCCGCTATCATGGCTGGAAAGCCACCAGCTATGCCGAAAACAGCGCGTGGTATAAACGTTTGGCCGAGGGTGGTCAGCACCCGCGCGCGATGGTGATTTCGTGCTGCGACAGCCGCGTGCATGTCACGTCGATCTTCGGGGCGGATCAGGGCGAATTCTTCATCCACCGCAACATCGCCAATCTGGTACCGCAGTGCAAACCCGACGGGGAACAGCACGGCACGTCGGCCGCGTTGGAATATGCCGTTACCGCGCTGAAGGTAGCGCATGTGATCGTGCTGGGCCATTCGGGGTGCGGCGGTGTGCAAGGTTGCCACGACATGTGCTCGGGCGCGGCCCCTCAGCTTGAGGCGCAAAGCAGCTTCGTCGGTCGTTGGATGGACATCCTGCGCCCCGAATACGACAACCTGCCCAAGGCCGATTTGCCGACCCGCCTGCGCGCGTTCGAAAAGGCCTCGGTCGTCCGTTCGCTGTTCAACCTGATGACATTCCCCTTTGTCGCCGAGGCAGTCGATAGCGGCGTGCTGACGCTGCACGGCCTGTGGAACGACATCGGCGAAGGCACACTGGAACAATACGACACCGAAACGGGCGATTTCAAACTGGTCTGAAGCCGGACGAAAAGCGCAAACCGGCGCGGGCCACGGCCCCGCCGATTTTGTTAATGCCCTAGGCGGTGCAAGCCCATCGCCAGCATCAGCCCGCAATCCCCCCGCGCATTGAGCCACTGCGGCGGACGATTCCCTGATAGGCGCCATTCGCAATAGGCAGCACCAAGACAACCGCTGCGCGCGCTGGCCGGTTCCGTCGGGAAAGTCACAGAAAAAAGGCGGAAAGCCCCAATGTGATGCAGTTTTCGCCCGCCAGACGGTTGCCCTGCCCCCACGCGAGTGCCTATTGTCCGCGCAGATCGCACCAGCCCTCGCCTAATTCTGAATCCATGCCGTCTTTTTGGGCAGTCGTGTCTGATCAAGATTTGAAAATCGGGAGTGTATAATGAAGAAAAGCTTATTCACAGCCGCGCTGCTGGCGTCGGTTTCGCTGGCTGGTGCCGCTTTCGCACAAGACCTGCGGATCGGCCTGAATGAAGATCCGGACTCGCTTGATCCGGCCCAGTCGCGCACCTTCGTTTCCTCGCTGGTGTATGAACAGCTGTGCAGCCGCCTGTTCAACGTCGACGTCAACATGCAAATCACCCCCGAATTGGCGACAGATTACAGCTGGTCGGAAGACGGCAAGACGCTGGTGCTGCAGCTGCGCGAGGGCGTCACCCACCACGACGGCACCCCCTTCAACGCCGCATCCGCCGTGCGCGTTTTCGAACGCAACATGACGCTGCCCGTGTCCAACCGCAAAGCCGAGCTTGGCTCGGTCGAAAGCGTCGAGGCGACGGGTGACTACGAACTGACCATCCACCTCAAGTCGCCCGATGTGACGCTGCTGGCGCAGCTGGCTCACCACGCAGGCCGCATGTATTCGCCCGACGCCGCCGACGCGGCCGGTGAAAACTTTGGCCAGAACCCCGTCTGTTCGGGGCCCTACAGCTTCGTCAGCCGCAGCGAGGGCGACCGCATCGTTCTGGAAAAATTCGCCGACTACTTTGATGCCGACGAATTCCACTATGACCGCATCGTCTTCATGCCGATCCCCGACACGACCGTCCGTCTGGCGAACGTGCGCGCGGGCGATCTTGATATTGTCGAGCGTACGGCCCCCGCCGACGTCCCCGCCGTGCAAAGCGACAGCCGCCTGCAACTATTCCAAGTGCCGAACATCGGCTATCAGGGCATCACCATCAACGTGGGCAACGGCCCCCGTTCGGAAGGCCCGCTGGGCGCGAACCCGCTGGTGCGCCAAGCCCTGTCGCTGGCCATCGACCGACAAGCTTTCAACCAAGTCGTTTTCGAGGGCCTCTATGTGCCGGGCAACCAATGGGCTGCACCGGGTAGCGCATGGTACGACGAAGCCTTCCCCGTCCCCGCGCGCGATGTCGACCGCGCCCGTGCCCTGCTGGCCGAAGCTGGTGTCGAGCTGCCGGTGAAGATCGAGATGCAAACGGGTAACAGCCCTGTCGCCATGCAGGCCGGTCAGGTCATTCAGGCCATGGCATCCGAGGCTGGCTTCGAGATTTCGCTGCGCGCGACCGAATTTGCGACTCTGCTGTCGGAAAACGTCGCGGGCAACTTCGACATGTCGCTGCAAGGCTGGTCGGGCCGCATCGACCCCGATGCCAACATCCACCCGTTTGTTCACACGACCGGCTCGAACAACGACGAGCACTACGCGAACCCCGAGATCGACCAACTGCTGGATCAGGCTCGTCGGGAACCCAACCCCGCCGTTCGCAAGGATCTGTATGACCAAACCACGGCAATCCTGCAGAACGACCTGCCGATCATCTATCTGTACCACATCCAGTATTTCTTCACGCTTCGTGACGGTATCGAAGGGTTTGAACCCTACGCCGACGGCATCATCCGTCTGCGCGGTGTGCAGGGCTAAAGTCCGACAATAACGAAGCCGCCCCGCGCGCCGGGGCGGCTATCCCGTACAAGAGGGAAATCCCGCGCGATGATGCGTTTTATTCTGAGCCGCGTGCTGGTGGCGATTCCGACGCTGATTTTGGTGTCGATTTTTGTTTTCCTGCTGCAAAAACTGCTGCCCGGCGACCCGATTTTGGTCATGGCCGGCGAAAGCCGCGACCCCGCCACAATCGAAATGCTGCGCGAGCGGTACCACATGAACGACCCCGTTCTGATGCAGTATCTGTATTGGCTGGGCGATGTGCTGCGCGGCGATTTGGGCCGGTCGTTGCGGACGGGGCTGCCTGTCAGCGACCTGATCTTGCAAAAGCTGCCGGTGACTCTGCAGCTAGCGGTCATGTCGATGTTTTTCGCCCTGCTGATCGGTGTGCCTGCGGGCGTGATTGCGGCGGTGAAACGCGGAACCTTGTGGGATTATCTGGCCAACGGCGTTGCGCTGTCCGGCCTGTCTGTGCCGAATTTCTGGCTGGGGATCATGCTGATCCTGCTGGTATCGGTCAATTTGGGATGGTTGCCGGCCTCGGGGTATGAATCGCCCCTCGTCGATCCGTGGCGTAGCTTGCAGACCACCATCATGCCCGCCATCGTGCTGGGCACCGGCATCGCGGGCACGCTGATGCGGCACACACGCTCGGCCATGCTGGGGGTGTTGCAGGCCGATTACGTCCGCACGGCCCGCGCCAAGGGCCTGAGCGAGCAGATCGTCGTGCTGCGTCACGCGTTTCGCAATGCACTGCTACCGATCGTAACCCTGTCGGCGGTGATGTTCGGCGAGTTGCTGGCCGGCGCCGTTCTGACCGAGCAAATCTTTACCATCCCCGGCTTTGGCAAGATGATCGTCGATGCCGTCTTCAACCGCGATTACGCCGTTGTGCAGGGCGTGGTTCTGGTCACGGCGACCAGCTTCATCATTATCAATCTTTTGGCTGACATCCTCTATGTCATGCTGAACCCGCGTATGAGGGCAACCCTGTGACCGGTACAGCCGTCCCCACCGTGGCCGAAGTGCCGCCCCGCCGCCAGAACCGCACATGGCGCAAGTTCAAACGTAACCGCGCCGCGCTGGTCGGGGCGTGCGTGGTGCTGTTCTTTGCCGTCGTCGCGCTGCTGGCCCCCTTGTTGCCCATCCCCAACCCCACCGCGACCGACTGGATGCTGGTGCGCAAGCCGCCATCGGCCGCCAACTGGCTGGGAACGGACGAGCTGGGCCGCGACATCCTCTCGCGGATGATCTGGGGCGCGCGGGCGTCGCTGCAGGCGGGGGTGATTTCGGTCGCCATCGCGGTTGCGTTCGGCGTGCCGCTGGGCCTGCTGGCCGGTTACTTCGGCGGCTGGCTAGACCAGATCATTGCGCGCATCACCGATGCCATGCTGGCCATGCCGTTCCTGATCCTTGCGATTGCGCTGGCGGCATTTTTGGGGCCGAGCCTACAAAACGCCATGATCGCAATCGGTATTTCGGCGATGCCTGTCTTTATCCGCCTTGCTCGCGGCCAAGCACTGTCCGTCAAAACCGAGGATTACGTCGAAGCCGCGCGATCGATCGGCATCAGCAACCTGCGGATTATGGGGCGCTATATTCTGCCAAACATCCTGCCGCCCATTCTGGTGCAGGCCACGCTGACCATCGCCACCGCCATCATCGCCGAGGCATCGCTGTCGTTCCTCGGGCTTGGCCAACAGGCCCCCGAACCCAGCTGGGGCGCGATGCTGGCCACTGCCAAGAACTTCCTAACGCAAGCCCCCTATATGGCTGTCGCCCCCGGTATCGCGATTTTTCTGGTCGTGATGGGCTTCAACCTGCTGGGCGACGGCCTGCGCGACGCACTAGACCCGAGGGATAACGGATGACCACTGGCGCAATTTCATCGACCCATGCGCTGGCCACACAGGCAGGCGCTGATATTCTGGCGGCAGGCGGCAACGCGTTCGATGCCGCCGTGGCAGCAGGCCTTGTTCTGCAAGTGGTCGAGCCGCACCTGAACGGGCCAGGCGGCGATCTGCCCGCGATCTTCTGGAAAGACGGAAAGGCCCAAGTCCTCTGCGCCCAAGGGCCTACACCTGCGGGTGCGACAATCGCCCATTACAAGGCAGAAGGGTTGGATCTGATCCCCGGCGACGGCCTGCTGGCCACGGTCATCCCCGGCGCGTTTGACGGCTGGATGCTGATGCTGCGCGACCACGGCACGATGGAGTTGCCCACTGTGATGGCTGCCGCCATCCGCCTTGCGGATGAAGGGCACCCCATTCTGGATCGCGCGGTTGATACGATCACCAAACTCGGCGACTTTTTCACCCAGCACTGGCCGGGGTCGGCGGCGCTGTGGCTGCAAGGCGGCAAGCCGCCGGAAAAGGGCGGCCTGTTCCGCAACCCCGATCTGGCGCAAACGTGGCGGCGGATTCTGGACCTCGCCACGGGCGAGACACGCGAAGCGCGTATCGATGCCGCGCGCGACGCCTTTTACCGTGGCTTCGTCGCCGAGGCGATCGGCGACTTCTGCGCGACGTTCAAGGCGATGGATGCCAGCGGCACCGCCCACAGCGGCGTGCTGACCGCCGGCGATATGGCAACCTATAGTGCCAGCTACGAAGCCCCCCTCACCTATGACTACAACGGCTGGACGCTGGCCAAGACCGGGCCGTGGGGCCAAGGCCCGGTTCTGGCGCAATCCCTGTCGATGCTGCCTGCCGATGTGGTCGCATCACTGGACACCACCGGCACCGATTTCGTCCATCTGGTGATCGAGGCGCAAAAGCTGGCCTACGCCGACCGCGACACCTATTACGCCGACCCCGCGCTGGTCGATGTGCCGATGGATGACCTGCTATCCGACGCCTATGCCAGCGCCCGCCGCGACCAAATCGGCCCGACCGCCGACAACACCCTGCACGCCGGAACCGTCCCGGGGTTCGAGGCGCAGGTTGCCACCATGGCCGACGTGCTGGAGCGCCTGAGCCTGCCCGAAGGGGCGGTGTACGAGCCCACCATGGCGCATTTGGCCACCGACAAAGGAACGATCCCGCGCGGCGATACCGTCCATCTTGATGTGATCGACAAATGGGGCAATATCGTCTCGGCCACGCCGTCGGGCGGGTGGCTGCAAAGCTCGCCCACGATTCCGGGCTTGGGCTTTTGTTTGAATTCGCGCGCGCAAATGTTCTGGCTGGAGCCTGACCTGCCCGGATCGCTGGCCCCCGGCAAGCGCCCGCGCACTACGTTATCGCCCAGCCTTGCGTGGCACCGCGACGGCCGCGTTCTGTCGTTCGGCACCCCCGGCGGCGACCAGCAAGACCAATGGCAACTGCTGTTTTTCCTACGCTTCGCGGCCCAAGGCCTGTCGCTGCAAGACGCGTTGGATGCGCCGATGTTCCATTCGACGCATATGCCCGCCAGCTTTTTCCCCCGCTCGCGCGAGCCGGGCGGCTTGGTGGCCGAGGCCGACCTGCCTGAAGCGACCCGCGACGCCCTTGCTGCGCGCGGGCATGTGCTGCGCGCCGTGCCCAAAGGCAGCGTCGGGCGTGTAACAGCTGCTCTGCGTCACCCCGACGGCCGGCTGGAAGCCGCCGCGACCTACCGCGCCACTTACGGCGGCGCCACGGTGCTGCCCTGATGGACCACAGCACGAACCTATCGGAGACGACGATGAAACCCGTTCTTTCGCTGCGCGACCTGCGCGTCGCTTTCGCGGTTGATGGTGACTGGCGCGAAGTGCTGCACGGCATATCGCTGGATGTGATGCCGGGCGAGACTGTGGCCATCGTTGGCGAAAGCGGCTCGGGCAAGTCCGTCACCTCGCTGTCGATCATGGGGTTGTTGCCGCCCAAAGCAACGCGCATCAGCGGGTCTATCAGCCTGAACGGGCGCGAACTGGTCGGCCTGCCGCAAACGCAGATGCAAAAACTGCGCGGCGGTGAAATGGCCATGATCTTCCAAGAGCCGATGACATCGCTGAACCCCGTCTTCACTGTCGGACAGCAACTGGCCGAGGCCATCAGCGCCCACCACAAAATGCCTGCAGCCGAAATTCGCGCCGAAGCTATCCGCCTGCTGGAAAAAGTCCGTATTCCCAACGCCGAAGCCCGGCTGAAGGCCTATCCGCACGAGTTTTCGGGCGGCATGCGCCAGCGCGTGATGATCGCGATGGCGCTGGCCTCGAAGCCGAAATTGCTGATCGCGGACGAGCCTACAACCGCGCTGGATGTGACCATCCAAGGCCAGATCCTCGACCTGATCAAGACGCTTCAGGAAGAAGAAGGCATGTCGGTGCTGTTCATTACCCACGACATGGGTGTCGTGGCCGAGGTTGCCGACCGCACCGTCGTCATGTTCCGCGGAGACGCTGTGGAAGCCGGGCCGACGGCACAAATCTTTGCGCACCAACAGCACCCCTACACGCGTGCGCTGCTGGCCGCAGTGCCCAGCATGGGCGCGATGGAAGGGCAGCCCTACCCGCTGCGCTTCGGGATTGTCGATAAGGAAACCGGCCTTGCCAGCCCCGAGGTGCCGCTGGATACCCCCGTCGATACGACGACCCCGCTGCTGAGCGTGCGCAACCTGGTGACCCGTTTCGACGTCAAAGGCGGGTGGCTTGGCCGTAAAACCGGCGCCGTCCACGCGGTCGAGAATGTGTCGTTCGACTTGTTCCCGCACGAAACGCTGTCGTTGGTGGGCGAATCCGGCTGTGGCAAATCGACGATCGGCCGCTCGATCATGCGGCTGACCGACAGCCTGTCGGGCGAAATCCTGATTGATGGCGAGGACATGCGCACCATGCCCAAGTCGCGCTTGAACAGCCTGCGCCGGCAAGCGCAGATGATCTTCCAAGACCCATTCGCCAGCCTTAACCCTCGCATGACGATCGCCGAGGCGTTGACCGAGCCGTTCCTGACACACAAGATGGGTAGCAAAGCCGAGGCGCGCGAGAAAGCCGCCCATCTGATGGCGCAGGTCGGCCTCGACCCGGCGATGCTGGCGCGTTTTCCGCATGAATTCTCGGGCGGGCAACGGCAGCGCATCTCGATCGCGCGGGCGCTGGTGCTGGACCCCAAAGTCATCATCGCGGATGAAAGCGTCTCGGCGCTGGATGTCTCGATCAAGGCACAGGTCGTGAACCTGCTGATGGATCTGCAGGAAAGCTTGGGCCTATCCTACCTGTTCATCAGCCACGATATGGCCGTGGTCGAACGCGTCAGCCACCGAGTGGCAGTGATGTATCTGGGTGAGATCGTCGAAATCGCGCCGCGCGCGGCACTGTTCGCCAACCCGCAGCACCCCTACACCAAGAAGCTGATCGCGGCCGTTCCCGTCCCCGACCCTGCCCGCCGCGGCCTGCGCCGTGCAATCAGCAACGACGAAATCCGCAGCCCGATCCGCGCGCTTGACTACACGCCGCCAAAGCGCAGCTACCGCATGGCCGGCGAGGGTCATTTTGTGATGGAATAGCCGTTGTTGCAAATTCAGGGTGATGTGATTCTTTGCCCTTTCCGCCATAGCTGTTGACCTGCGACGGAATTTTTCCAAACGCGTCAATTCGCGTCCGGCCCACGTTGAGGACGGTCAAAGAAGTGAGCGCGTTTCACGGACGAGCAGATCATCGTCATCCTGACCGATCACGAAGCAGGCCCACATCTGAGGTCACTGCTTAGGCCCTCGGAACGGCGGGCGTGGCGGATTGCCGGGGCAGATCGCAAGATGATCCGCCACCAGACGCAGCGTGCGCCGTACAAAGTGCTGCGTGGACGGTTGGGCTTGCCACAGCTGCCATGCCGCACCGCCGTAAGGCGGCTTTCCGCCCTTTTGCTGGTAGCGCTTGGCCTGCTAATCTGAGCCATGCGCTTACCCATCTTCGTCATATATCTCATCCCCAAACCAAAGGCTTGGAAAGCCCGCGCGCGCTCCGGCGATCACCTCAAGCATCCACAACAGCTCGAGCGCTTCGCCGGGTGTCCACAGCATTATCGACCGAATACAGCAGCGAATCGATCATCCATCCGCTAACAAGTTTGCAATCGACACGGCGACAGTGGTGCTGGTGTTTGCGATGACGCGATACCGGTGACTGTATGGATAGCAGCTAGCTTAGCCAGCAGCGAAGGTTGGACTGACGCCACAACTACAACAGCGGCTGGCGGTAAGGAGCAGCACGCGCGGACCACGGCATGCCGATTGGGCGTCAGCCACGGATTAACCTCCCCCTAAGCTCAGAACTCGTTCTTGATCATAGCCAGAACAGGACGGTTGCGGCGAGGATGATGGCGGAGAAGAAGGTCTCTGGACACTGGACTTGCACCGTTTTCGTTCCGGTGTGTTGCTGATGTTATGCGGCGATCTTTTCGAAGGCCACGGGTGATTTTCCATTCAACGAAGAATGCCGCCTGCGCGGATTGTAGAATCCGTTGATGTATTCGAACACCGCGACCTCGACGTCCCGGCGTGTTTGCCACGTGTTTCGCCAGATGAGTTCGGCCTTGAGCGACTTGAAGAAACTCTCGACTGCGGAATTATCGTAACAATTTCCTTTGCCACTCATGGAAGGCAGCAACTCGTGACGGCGAAGGCGCTTCTGATACGCGTGCGCACAATATTGCGCGCCGCGATCGGTGCGGTGAATGCAGCCCGGTGGCGGTCGGCGTAACGCGATTGCCATGTCCAAAGCCCGCAAGGCCAAGTCCTGCTTCATACGGTTGCTGATTGCCCAACCGATTACGCGCCTCGAATATAGATCAATGATCACAGAGAGATAGGCCCATCCTTCGCAGGTCCAAATATAGGTGATATCTCCCGCCCATTTCTGGTTCGGGGCCCGCGCCGTGAAATCCTGGTTCAGACGGTTCGGGGCGATGTTGAAACTGTGGTCGCTGTCGGTCGTGCGCTTGAATTTGCGGCTTCGCAAGACCTGGATGCCATTGTCGCGCATGATCCGGGCAACCCTGCGTTGCCCCACCCTGATGCCCAATTCGGTCAATTCCTGCGTCATGCGCGGGCGGCCATAGCTACCCAGACTGAGCCGGTGCTGTTCGCGAATATGGGCCAGAAGGACCATGTCGCGCCGCTGACGCAGCGAGGGCGGCCTGTGACGCCACGCTCGTAAACCACGGTCCGAAACTTGCATCAGACAGCAAAGGCGGGCGCGTGAAAGATCTCCGCGATACTCCGCAATGAACTGAAATCTCACTGCTTTTGGCTCGCGAAGAGGATCGCGGCCTTTTTTAGTACTTCCCTCTCCTCCCGCAGGATACGGTTCTCTTTGCGCAAGCGCTCATTCTCGCGGCGTAGTTCCGCGTCCTCGGCCGCTGTCGGATCGGTCGAATAATCCCGCATCCACTTGCCCAAGGTCGAAAACCCGACACCAAGGTCCGACGCCACCTGTCGCCGTGTCAGGCCGCTATGCGTCGCGATCCGAACCGCATCGCGCTTGAAATCTTCACTGTGCTTGGGTGCCATATCTGGTCTCCTTTATGGCGAGCATTGCTCGTAAAAAACCGGAACGGAAGTGAGACAAGTCCAAACGGCGCAAGGCGCGACATCTGAGTATCGCTCAGCCAGTAAAGATTGATCATCGATCAGGTCTCCGCGCGGAGCCTGAATCAAGCCAAAATCCCGAAATCAATGGGGCTTGCGCCTAGGTGTTTGATCCCACGGTTTGATGGTGCGATCCTTTCTCTGGAATGGAAGGAAGCCTTGTGGGACAAGTTCGTCACGGCAGCGCCACGACCACGCACGCTGTCCGAGCAGCAATACAGCGATCGCAAGCTTTGCTCGCGCAGCTGAGCCGGGAGTTGGGCATTAATCCCAAGACGGTTGCGAAGTGGCGCAATCGCGCGACGGTCGAGGATATGAAGAACGGACCTTCCGAGCCTCGATCGACCGTTCTGACTGAGGCTGAAGAGGCGACGGTCGTCGCGTTTCGGCGCCATACGCTGCTGCCGCTGGACGACTGCCTTTATGCCCTGCAGCCCTCGATCCCACATCTGACGCGATCTGCGCTGCACCGCTGTCTGCAACGACATGGCATCTCGCGCCTGCCTGATATGGAGGGCGACAAGCCGAAGCGGTCGAAGTTCAAACGCTACCCCATAGGGTTCTTCCACATCGATATTGCCGAGGTGCAGACCGCTGAAGGCAAACTATATTTGTTCGTTGGCATCGACCGGACGAGCAAGTTCGCTGTGACCAAACTCGTCGAAAGGCCGATAGAAAGACAGCCTAGGGATTCCTCCAGCACATGCTCGAAGCCGTGCCCTACCAAGTCCATACCACTCTCACCGACAACGGTATTCAGTACGCTGAGCAGCCGCGGAACAAGAATACCATCTACTCTCGGCCGATGCGCTTCGACATGATTTGCGAGGCAAACGGGATTGAGCACAGGCTGACCAAGCCCAACCATCCATGTACTAATGGTCAGGTCGAGCGGATGAACCGCACGATCAAAGAGGCCACGATCAAGCGCTTCCATTACCAAAGCCATGACCAGCTCCGCACCCACTTGGGGGACTTCATGGCGGCCTACAACTTCGCGCGCAGGCTAAAGACTCCGGCGGACTTACGCCCTACGAATACATTTGCAAAATCTGGACATCAGAGCCAGATCGATTCATCCTCAACCCGATCCACCAAATGTCGGGACTGAACACCTAGGGACGTAGGCCTCCGGATCATCCACGATCGAGGCATCGTTGAGATATTCGCGGACAATGGTGCGGTACGCGGCGCGGCTATACTGGGATTGCACCGTACAGGATTGTCGTGGTCTCGGGCGCTGAACTTTCGTTTTCTGAGAGACGAAAGCGATGAGGTTCATGGCGTGTCATGATGGGCATATGGCGCGCATTGTCAAAAAAGTGTGCTAGCTGAGGAGCTCTGACGCAAAAGGGATGCTTTGCGCGGCGCCCGTCCGGGTAATTTGGGTGGCGGCGGCAGTTGATGCCCATGAGAGGGCGGCTTCGCCCCCTTTGCCTTCGTCGGCGATGACGGTGACCTGACCGGCTTTACCTACGACCTTGGCGTTGCACTGGCCGCGCAGATGGGCCGCCCCGGCACCGACCTGATCGACACCCCGTTTTCGTCGATCTTCACGGGCCTGCAGTCGGACCGTTACAATTCGCAGCCCAATGCGATCCGCGCAGTGCTGACGGGCCGCGCCGACGCCACCATTGCCGATATGTCGGCCAGCCGGTATTTCGCTGCCGAAAACCCGCAACTGGAAGTGTCGCTACGCATTCCGGTGGGCGTGAACGTGTCGTTTTTCTTCCGCAAGGACGACGTCGCTTTCCGCAACGAAGTCGAAGTCGCGCTGGAATGCATGAAGACCAACGACGCGTTCGCTGAAATCTACACCAAATGGTTCGGCATCGCCCCGCCGCAGCCCCCCAAGCCGAGGTTTTCCCCGGTTACGGCGCCCCCGACTACGAGGGGTATGACGCGAGCGAACACACCCTCAGCTGCGACTGATCCGCCACTTCTGTGCCGTGCCTTGCGCCCCCCCTGCCCATACGTCCGGACTGAAAGCCATGGACCATTTTCTGACCACCTTCTTCAGGTTCGACTTCATCCCGCAATACCCGCCCGAGATTCTGGCAGGCCTTTGGGTGACGTTGCGCAATGCCCTGCCCCCCGGTATAGAGGTGGTTCGGTTTATCTAAATATGTTCCGGGCGTTTTCTAAGTGGTTTTCCTCTTCGGTTAGGCGTCTGCCACTTCGGGCATTGGCTGGTTGAAGTAAGCGTGATCGGGGGTTTTCCCGTCAAGCGATGAATGCGGACGGCGGGTGTTGTAGAAGTTCAGATATCGGCCGATCCCGGCTCATCCTCGGCCAGCCGCACCCGCGACAACCGCATGACCTTGTCGGTCGGTGATATCCCTAACAAAATAACCTCGTCAGGGGTCGGGAGCCCGACATCTTGCGACAGCAGGATCGAGCGGCCATCAGCCCCGCGCCGTCGCATATCAGCCGTAAACCCGATAAGCACCGAGAGCGATTGGTCGATATCTTTCACGACATGCGCACGCGCCCCGGCGCGCCGACCGATGATGCCTTCCTCGGCCAAAGCTGTCAGCGCCTTTCGTACTGTCACCCGCGACAGCCCTGTGACTTCGGCGAGGCGTCGCTCGGAGGGCAGGTTGTCGTTGTTTTTCATCTCGCTCGCCGCGATGAGGAGGCGCATGGCCCGCGCCAAACGGCGATAAAGCGGGTCCTCGCCCGCGTCCTGCGCGAGGGCAGCAGCAATGCGATCAGCAAGAAGGCGCGGTTGGGTCGCGATCTGGTCTTCCACTATGCCCCTGCAAGATCAAAGCCAAATATAGGTCCAGTATAATACCATGATACAGCAAGAATAGTATTTTCTGGCGCTAGGGGTGCGCAGGGCTCTATACTCTTCGCGCGTCAAACCCATCCGCGCGTCGTTCGATTTCTCGACCTGCACCAATGGGTGCTCAAGCCTCAGCTCGATGATTGTTCGCTGTCTTGTCCGGCATTATTCTGGCTTTGAGCCTGAATGCGGACCTGATGTCTGTGCATCAAAAGACCTCCGTTTTAGGGGAGGTTGCGGAAAGTGTAGGATTTGTTGGTTGCGGGGGCAGGATTTGAACCTGCGGCCTTCAGGTTATGAGCCTGACGAGCTACCGGGCTGCTCCACCCCGCGTTGTTTGGATTTTTTGTATATAGAGAGAGATATGCTTCTTATCAGGTCTGGCGGTGACTTACTCTCCCACGACTTAAGTCGCAGTACCATCAGCGTTTTTGCACTTAACTTCCGAGTTCGGGAAGGGATCGGGTGTTTTGCAAGAGCTATATCCACCAGACCGGGAAAGAAGCATTTTTGTTCAAGTATACTGTTATGTATGATTTTTGATTTGGTTGAGCTATTTCTGGATCAAACCAAGCCTATCGGACGATTAGTACTAGTCAACTGAATGCATTACTGCACTTACATCTCTAGCCTATTGACGTGATGGTCTTTCACGGTCCTCAGGGATACCTTGTTTTGAGGGGGGCTTCACGCTTAGATGCCTTCAGCGTTTATCCTGTCCGAACATAGCTACCCAGCACTACCGTTGGCACGATAACTGGTCCACCAGTGGTCCGTTCACCCCGGTCCTCTCGTACTAGGGGCAACTCCTCTCAAGTATCCTACACCCACGGAAGATAGGGACCGAACTGTCTCACGACGTTCTAAACCCAGCTCACGTACCTCTTTAAATGGCGAACAGCCATACCCTTGGGACCTGCTCCAGCCCCAGGATGAGATGAGCCGACATCGAGGTGCCAAACGATGCCGTCGATATGGACTCTTGGGCATCATCAGCCTGTTATCCCCAGCGTACCTTTTATTCGTTGAGCGATGGCCCTTCCACTCGGGACCACCGGATCACTATGGCCGACTTTCGTCTCTGCTCGACTTGTCAGTCTCGCAGTCAGGCTGGCTTATGCCATTGCACTCGACGACCGATTTCCGACCGGTCTGAGCCAACCTTCGCGCGCCTCCGTTACACTTTGGGAGGCGACCGCCCCAGTCAAACTCCCCACCACACAGGGTCCCGGATCCGGATAACGGACCGCGGTTAGACATCAAGCAAAGCAAGGGTGGTATCTCAAGGATGGCTCCGCAGGGACTGGCGTCTCTGTTTCAATGCCTACCACCTATCCTGCACATGCTTGGCCTGATGCCAATGTGAAGCTGGAGTAAAGGTGCATGGGGTCTTTCCGTCTAACCGCGGGTAGCCCGCATCTTCACGGGCAGTTCAATTTCGCTGAGTCTATGTTGGAGACAGCGGGGAAGTCGTTACGCCATTCGTGCAGGTCGGAACTTACCCGACAAGGAATTTCGCTACCTTAGGACCGTTATAGTTACGGCCGCCGTTTACTGGGGCTTCAATTCAAGGCTTGCACCTCTCCTTTTAACCTTCCAGCACCGGGCAGGCGTCAGACTGTATACGTCGTCTTACG